>NZ_JAVREM010000004.1:0-346802 GCF_031845425.1 Streptomyces millisiae | reverse complement strand
GGTGGGCCGGTCGCTTTACCCGGCAACCGGGCGGGCCCTCCGCCATGTCCGCGGGATCCCAGACCCGCTAGGACGGGTGGAACGCCGGCCGTGCCTTGGCGCCGGCCAACAGCCGGTCCAACGCCAACTCCATGTCGGCACGCCAGGAGACCGCGCGCCGAAGCTCAAGTCGCAACCGAGGAAAGGCGGGATGGGGCCGCGCCGTCTCGAAACCCACCGCCCACAGATACTCCGCCGGCAGCACGCAGCGCGGCTGCTCCCACCGCGCGTCCCCGAAGGCCTCGATCGCCCGAATCCCTCGACCCAACAGGTCCTTGGCCATCGACTGAATCAGGACCCGTCCCAGTCCCTGGTGCTGAGAGCCGGACTCGATCCGCGCCGTGATCAGTTGGACGGCATCGGCGGACACCGGGCTCGTGGGGAAGGCGCTCCCCCTGGGCACATAGGCCGGCGGAGCGTAGAGCACGAAGCCCACCGGTCGCCCGTCCACATAGGCGAGGCGGCCGCAGGAGCCCCACTCCTCCAACACGGTCGAGACCCAGGACTTCTTCTCCGACTCCGAGCGGCCGGTGCGCTCCGCGTCGCGGCCGCTGACCGGGTCCAATTCCCAGAAGACACATGCCTGGCAACTGGACGGCAGATCCGCAAGGTTGTCCAGTGTGAGCGGCACAAGCTGACGCCCCATGGAGACCATCGTATCCATGGGGCGTCAGAGGTGATCGAAGGTGCGACTGGTGCGACCCGACTCCGGGTCAGCCAGCCGTCTCCGTCTCCTGCTCCGGCGCGTCAGCCCGGATCTTGTCGAGCACGGGGCCCTCGCCGGGAGCCAGCTGGGTCAGGATGCGCTCCAGATCCTCCATCGAGGCGAACTCGACGACGATCTTCCCCTTCTTCTGCCCCAGGTCGACCTTCACCCGGGTCTCGAAGCGGTCCGAGAGCCGATTCGCCAGGGAGTCGAGGGCGGGGGAGATCCGCCGGCCGGCGCGCGGCCCCCGGGAACGGGCACCGTTCTTCTTGAGGGCGGAACCCTGGAGCATCACGATCTCCTCGATCGCCCGCACCGAAAGCCCCTCCGCCACGATCCGCTGGGCCAACCGCTCCTGCTCCTCGGCATCCTCCACCGACAGCAGCGCCCGAGCATGCCCGGCCGAGAGAACCCCGGCGGCCACCCGCTGCTGCACCCGCGGGGAGAGCCTCAGCAGCCGAAGGGTGTTGGAGACCTGCGGTCGCGACCGACCAATCCGGTCGGCCAACTCATCGTGGGTGCACTTGAAGTCCCGCAGCAACTGGTCGTAGGCAGCAGCCTCTTCCAACGGATTGAGCTGGGCCCGGTGCAGGTTCTCCAGCAGGGCGTCGAGGAGCATCTTGTCGTCATCGGTGGCCCGGACAATCGCCGGAATCGCCTCCAGGCCGGCCTCACGGCAGGCCCGCCAGCGTCGCTCACCCATGATGAGCTCATAGCGCTCCGGCCCCAACTGCCGGACCACGACGGGCTGGAGCAGACCCACTTCCTTGATGGAGGTCACCAGCTCGGTCAGCGCGTCCTCGTCGAAGACCTCACGGGGCTGCCGCGGGTTGGGGGTGATGAACTCCAGCGGCAGCTCGGCGAAGTGCGCCCCCGCGACCTCCTGGGGTGCCGCCGCGACCCCGGCCGCCACCGCCTCGGCCACCGACGCGGAGTCCGCCGTTTCACGTGAAACGCCGTTCTGCCCCTCGCCCGCCGAGAACGCACCAGCCGTCGGAACGGCCAGCCCGCGGTCCGGATTCAGCGACGGCACCGCGCCCGGCGATGTCGAGGCGCCAGGCTCCGCCTCGATGTCGTCGGCGCCCCTGGGGGCCGCCGGAATCAGGGCGCCGAGCCCACGGCCTAGTCCCCTGCGTCGTTCGCTCACTGTGTCCCCTCCACCGGGCCGCGCTGCTCCTGCTGCGGCAGTACATGCTGAGACGTCACGCCCCGCAGGGCGATTTCCCGGGCCGCCTCCAGGTAAGAGAGCGATCCGCTGGATCCCGGGTCATAGGTCAGAACCGTCTGCCCATAGCTCGGCGCCTCCGAGATCCGCACCGAGCGCGGGATGTTGGTCCGCAGCACCTCGGTGCCAAAGTGGCTCCGGACCTCCTCGGCGACCTGCGAGGCGAGCCGGGTCCGTCCGTCGTACATCGTGAGAAGAATCGTCGAGACGTGCAGCTCCGGGTTGAGATGGCCCCGCACCAGCTCAACATTGCGCAGGAGCTGCCCCAGTCCCTCCAGCGCGTAGTACTCGCACTGGATGGGGATGACCACCTCGGCGCCGGCGACCAGGGCGTTGACCGTCAGCAGGCCCAGCGACGGCGGGCAGTCGATGAAGACATAGTCCAGGGGCTGCTCGTAGGAGCTGATCGCCCGCTGCAGCCGGCTCTCCCGAGCCACCACCGACACGAGCTCGATCTCCGCGCCGGCCAGGTCGATGGTGGCGGGGGCGCAGAACAGGCCCTCCACATCGCGCACCGGCTGAACCACCTCGGAGAGCGGCCTGCTCTCGATCAGCACGTCATAGATCGAGGGCACCTCGGCGTGGTGGTCGATGCCGAGCGCGGTGGAGGCATTGCCCTGGGGATCGAGGTCGATCACCAGGACACGGGCGCCGTGCAGGGCCAGCGACGCCGCGAGGTTCACCGTCGTGGTGGTCTTGCCGACACCCCCCTTCTGGTTGGCGACGACCATGACCCGCGTCTGCTCCGGCCGGGGCAGACTGCCACCGGCTCGATACATGGCCTCGACCGCCTGCTGGGCCGCCCTGCCAGGCAGGGCTCCTGCGGGAGGCGGCGCACTGGGGGCGATGTCGACCGCTCCCCCGGGGGCGTCCGCCGATTCGGACCGAGGGCCGGGCACGGGATCGGCCGTCGGTCCAGCGATATTGGCGTCGGACCGCAATGGTTCACTCTCCTCGACACGCGCAGCCTTCGTGAGATCAAAGCCTGCCATGTCCCGAGGGGTATCAACCACCGAGGCGGGATTACGTGTGGATAGCTGGCCCTCTGTGGATACCGTCGCCCCCCGGGCGGGTGAAGGGCGGGGGGGTCGGCGGTCACGCGGCTCGGCGGCCGCACGTCCACGATTGATGATTCCTTGCAGCAGCGAGCGGCGTTTCACGTGAAACACGATGCCTACGGCCGCCAGGGGCGGCCGTAGGACACTCCGCCTCAGGGATATTTTCCGCTCTTTGGCCGTGCGGCGAGAGCTGCCTGCCTCGGCACGGAGGGCCGGCACGGAAGGCCGGCGCGGAGGGTCAGCGCGGTCCCCGGCCGGCTCGGCCGGCCCGCCGGGCGGCCTTCGCCCGCTTGGCCGCGAACCGCACGCCACCCGGGCTCTCACCGACCTCCACCCGCACCACCGTGGCCGGGGGGTCCACCACATCGGCGCCGACCTGCAGGACCTCGCTCCGGACAACGCCGAGCTTGCCCAGGGCGGCGCGGGCCCCCTTGAGCTCCTGCTCGGCGGTGTCGCCCTTGAGCGCGAGCATCTCGCCATAGGGACGCAGCAGCGGGACCCCCCAGCCGGCCAGCCGGTCGAGCGGGGCCACCGCCCGTGCCGTCACCACATGCACCGGGGGGAAGGTGTTCAGCACCTCCTCGGCCCGGCCACGCACAACGGTCACCTGCTCCTCAAGGCCCAGCAGCTCCACCACCTCCTGGAGGAAGGTGGTGCGTCGCAGCAGAGGCTCAAGCAGGGTGATGCGGAGATCCGCCCGGACCAGTGCCAGCGGAATGCCCGGGAGCCCGGCACCGGACCCCACGTCGCAGACGGTCACCCCCGTGGGAACGACCTCGGAGAGCACCGCGCAGTTGAGGAGATGGCGCTCCCAGATCCTCGGAACCTCACGAGGGCCGATCAGCCCCCGCCGGACCCCCGTCTCGGCGAGCAGCTCGGCGTAGCGCACGGCGTCCGCCAACCGGTCCCCGAAGACGGCGCCGGCCGCCTCCGGGGGAGGAGGCGGCCCTGCTGGCAGGTCCTGGTTCACGGCAGGACGACCACGCGGCGCTGCGGCTCCTCGCCCTCCGACTCGCTGCGCAGCCCGGCCGCGGCCACCGCGTCGTGCACCACCTTGCGCTCGAAGGGCGTCATCGGCTTGAGCTTGACCGCCTCGCCGCTGTCCCGCACCTGCTGCACCGTCTCCTGGGCCAGCGCGGTCAGCTTCTCGCGCTTACGGGCCCGGTGCCCGGCGATGTCCAGCATCAGCCGGCTGCGCTCGCCGGTCTCCCTGAGCACGGCGAGCCGGGTGAGCTCCTGCAGTGCCTCCAGCACCTCGCCGTCCCGGCCGACCAGCTTCTGCAGATCGCGGGAGGGCCCGTCGGCGATGACGGACACGGCCGCCCGGTCCCCCTCGACGTCCATGTCGATGTCCCCGTCGAGGTCCGCGATGTCGAGCAACCCCTCGAGGTAGTCCGCCGCGATCTCGCCCTCCTGCTCAAGGCGGGTGAGGACATCGGCGTCCTGGGGAGCTGCCGACGCGGTGGAGGTGGTGTCCGTCACGGGTGGGACTCCTTCTTACTTCTTGCTGTTCGCGGACGGCTTGTTCGGCTTGCCCGACTGGGACTTCTTGGGCTGCTGCTTCGGCTGCTGCCCCTGTGGCTTACTGCCCTGCGCGGGACGCTGCGGCTGCTGGCCACCACCCGACTGGCGCCGCGACTTGCTCTGCCGCTTGGGCTGGGTCCTGGCGGCACGGGCGGCCTCGACGGCCTTCTTCGCGTCGGTCTCCACCGGCTGCTCCTCCACCAGCTTGCCCTTCTTACGCAGGCGCTCCTGGCGCTCCTTGTAGGCGAGGCTGCCGGGGGTGGGGTTCCGCGCGATCACGTACATCTGCTGGCCCATGGACCAGACGTTGGTGGTGAGCCAGTAGATCAGGACGCCGACCGGGAAGTTGATGCCGAAGACGGCGAACATCAGCGGGAAGATGTACATCAGCATCTTCTGCTGGTTCATGAACGGCGTCTTGACGTCGAGGTTGACGTTCTTCGTCATCAGCTGGCGCTGGGTGAAGAACTGCGACGCCGACATCAGGATGATCATGATGATCGTGACGGTGCGCACCGTGCCCAGCGAGGCGCCGAGCTCGGCGACCTTGCTGGCGCTGTCCATGAAGCGGGTCGCGATGGGAGCGCCGAAGATCGTGGCGGACCGGGCGCTGTCCACCTGCTCCGCGTTGAGCACACCAACGGTCTGGTTGTTGGCGATGTGGCTCAGCGTCTGGAAGAGCGCGATGAAGAACGGCGACTGCGCGAGGATCGGCAGGCAGCTGGCCAGGGGGTTGGTGCCCGTCTCCCGGTACAGCTTCATCATCTCTTCGGACTGACGCTGCCGGTCGTTCTTGTAGCGCTCCTGGATCTTCTTCATCTGTGGCTGGAGCGCCTGCATGTTCCGGGTCGACTTGATCTGCTTGACGAACAGCGGGATCAGGGCGATCCGGATCACGATCACCAGAGAGACGATCGACAGACCCCAGGCCCAACCGCTGTCCTCGTCGAACACCAGGCTGTACAGCCGGTGGAACTGGACGATGATCCAGGACACCGCGATATAGAGGGGACTGAGGATCGTATTGATCGTGTCCACGGGTCAGGCTCCTTGGGCATGATGGGGGGCACCCCCGGGCGAGGCGTGGGAAAGCGTCCTGTCGTGCCGCAGCCGGTCACGCAGCCGCCGGTGCCACACCGGACGCTTCCGAGGAGGAACGTGATCGACTCCACCGGGCGACCAGGGGTTGCAGCGCAGGATGCGCCAGACGGTCAGTGCCGTCCCCTTGATCGCGCCGTGCCGGTCGATGGCGCCATACCCGTAGTGGGAGCATGACGGATAGTAACGGCATACGGGGCCGAGCAGCGGGCTGATGGTCCACTGGTACAGCTTGATCAGCAGCAGCAGCGGGTACTTCACGTCCGTACCCCTCCCAGCAGCCGCTCCAGTGCGGCATCGAGGTCCCGGGCCAGCTGATCGTAGGTCGCACCGTCCGCACCAGGCAGGGCCCGCACGACAACCAGGCTACCGGGGGGCAACACGGACAGCCGATCCCGGACCAGGTGCCGCAGCCGGCGCTTCACACGGTTCCGAGCCACGGCGTTCCCCACGGCCTTGCTCACGACGAAACCCGCACGCGGCGGCAGAGGGGTCTCTGCCGCCGGGTGCGGGTCCTTACCGCCGCTCAGATGGACGACGAGGTGCGGGCGCCCGGCCCGGCGCCCCCGGCGCACCGCGGTCGCGAAGTCCTCGCGCCGCCTCAGCCGGTTCTCGGAGGGCAGCACCGCATGGACCTGTGGTCGGTCAGCTCAGGCCGACAGACGAGCGCGGCCCTTGTTGCGGCGACTGGCGATGATGGCGCGGCCGGCACGCGTCCGCATCCGCAGCCGGAAGCCGTGGGTCTTGGCCCGGCGCCGGTTGTTCGGCTGGAAAGTGCGCTTGCTCACTCGGGGGCTCCAGAAGATCTTCGGTGTTCGGCACGGCGGCCGAAACGGGAGGTGGTCCGCCGACAGCTGTCACCGTGCGCCCGCGAGGAGCTCGCATCGCCCGAGTCAGCCGCCATCGCAGCGCATCGGTGAGGCTCACCTCAGAGGAGCGGCCATCGGAGGCAGGCGGCAGCAGCCGTCGACGACTCGACCTGGCAACGGTACGCGCGAGGCGTCCCACAGGTCAAACCCGGACGGCGCATCCTCGTACACACCCTGTGGACAACGACTTGATGTGCGCGCGCCGCGCTGACTACCGTGGCTTAACTCGGGATTCTTTCCCGAACGCACCCGCCCAATCGCCCCCCGGAGTCACAGCACACCCACGGGCGCCGATCAACGCCAGCGCCACCCCTGCGAGTGAGAGAGCGTGCCTCGTGGCTGACCTTCCCGCTGATCTTGCCGCGGTCTGGCCTCGCGCGCTCACCGCGATGCTCTCGGACGACCAGCGTCTCGAGCCCAAGGACCACCGCTGGCTGCAGGACTGCCAGCCGCTCGCCCTGGTCTCGGGCACGGCCCTGCTCGGCGTGCCCAACGAGTACGCGAAGAGCGTGCTCGAGGGTCGGCTGGCCCCACTGATCGGGGACGTGCTCAGCCGCGAGTGCGGGCAGCCGGTCCGGCTGGCCATCACCGTCACCGCGCCGCCGCCCTCCCCCGTGCCGCAGCCGCGCGCCGAGCCCGTCGAGCAGTTCCCGCCGCCGCGGGCCCACGATCCCTACCCGGGTGGCGACGGGTACCCCGGCCACGAGCGGCCCGCCGCCAGGCCCGCCTACCCCGACCACCCGCGTGCCCCGCGCCCCGCCGATCAGTCGGCGGGCTGGCAGCAGCCGCACCCCGGGCACGCGGGGCACTCCGGATACCCCTATGCCCGGCAGGAGACGTTCGAGGCACCGGAGCCCGAGCACCCGCCCGTCCCCGTGGGCCGGCCGCCGGCGCCCGCGGCGTCGAGCGGCGGTGCCGCCGAGCCGACCGCACGGCTCAACCCCAAGTACCTCTTCGACACCTTCGTCATCGGCGCCTCCAACCGGTTCGCGCACGCGGCCGCGGTGGCCGTCGCCGAGGCGCCGGCCAAGGCGTACAACCCGCTCTTCATCTACGGCGAGTCGGGCCTCGGCAAGACGCACCTGCTGCACGCCATCGGCCACTACGCGCGCAGCCTCTACCCCGGCACCCGGGTGCGGTACGTGAGCTCGGAGGAGTTCACCAACGAGTTCATCAACTCCATCCGGGACGGCAAGGCGGACGCGTTCCGCAAGCGCTACCGGGACATGGACATCCTGCTGGTCGACGACATCCAGTTCCTCGCCAGCAAGGAGTCCACGCAGGAGGAGTTCTTCCACACCTTCAACACCCTGCACAACGCCAACAAGCAGATCGTGCTCTCCTCGGACCGGCCGCCCAAGCAGCTGATCACCCTGGAGGACCGGCTCCGCAACCGCTTCGAATGGGGCCTGATCACCGACGTCCAGCCACCCGAGCTCGAGACGCGCATCGCGATCCTCCGCAAGAAGGCCGTGCAGGAGCAGCTCAACGCCCCGCCCGAGGTGCTGGAGTTCATCGCGTCCCGGATCTCGCGCAACATCCGCGAGCTGGAGGGCGCGCTGATCCGGGTCACGGCCTTCGCCAGCCTCAACCGGCAGCCGGTGGACCTGGGCCTCACCGAGATCGTCCTCAAGGACCTGATCCCGGGCGGCGAGCACGCGACGCCGGAGATCACCATCGACGCCATCGTCTCGGCGGTGGCGGAGTACTTCGGGCTCACGGTCGAGGACCTGATCGGCTCCTCACGCAGCCGGATCCTGGTCACCGCCCGGCAGATCGCCATGTACCTGTGCCGGGAGCTCACCGACCTGTCGCTGCCCAAGATCGGGCAGTACTTCGGCGGGCGCGACCACACGACGGTCATGCACGCCGACCGGAAGATCAGGTCGCTGATGGCCGAGCGCCGGCCCATCTTCAACCAGGTCACCGAGCTCACCAACCGCATCAAGAACGGCGGCTGAGCCGGCACCGCACGCCCGCCACGTCACGGCGCCCCCGAGGACACCTCGGGGGCGCCGTTCGATTTCCGCCCGGGGAAGGGCAGTTGTCCACAGTTTTGGCGCGCTACGGTCGTCCACACCCTGTGTGTGCGGCGAGTTGTCCAGACCGCCGTCCACAGGCCGGCTGGGGAGGAGACGAGTTCGCAGGTCAGCGGGGTGTGGAAATGTGGGAAACCCTCGTCCACAGACTGTGGACGAGACGCCGGGCGCCGATCGCGCCGATCGCGTTGTCCACCGCCCCGGCCCGGTGATCCACAGCGAAGGGGTGGTTGTGCACAGGCAATCCACAGCTTTGTCCACTGTTCGGCAACGCAACGCGCGGTCTCACCGTCAAGAGTGAATCAGCTCACAGTGGAGTGGACCGGGGCCTGTTGAGAACTCGGCGGAATCTGGGGACAGAGCCGTGGAAAACTCGGCTCCCACTGTGGACGGGGTGTGGAAGACCGCGCTTCGTCCACAGGAACCCCCTCTTCGTCCACCGCTCCACCCACAGGCGATGTGGATAAAAACCGGCGCCTGAGCTGGGAAAACGGAGTTATCCACGGTATCCACAGGGCCTACTACTACGACTACACAGTTAGAGGGGGAGACTCGGTTCGAAGTGGGCGCTGTGGACAAGTGGGCCCGGGGCCGGTCTACCCAGCCCGAGTCGATTTGACTCGCGGATGCACCTACTGTCAGAGGCGTGCGCCAGACTGGTGCCCCGACAGGGAGCCGACAGGGCGCACGGCCTGAAGACAGCGGGAGGCGGCTGAAGTGAAGATCCGGGTGGAACGCGACGTGCTCGCCGAGGCGGTGGCCTGGGCCGCCCGTAGCCTGCCGGCCCGGCCGCCGGTCCCGGTGCTCGCGGGCCTGCTGCTGAAGGCCGAGGAGGGCGCGCTGAGCCTCTCCGGTTTCGACTACGAGGTCTCGGCCCGGGTCTCGGTCGACGTCGACGTGGAGGACGAGGGCACCGTCCTGGTCTCCGGCCGGCTGCTCGCCGACATCTGCCGCGCCCTGCCGAACCGTCCGGTGGAGATCTCCTCGGACGGCGTCCGGGTGAGCGTGGTCTGCGGCTCCTCCCGCTTCACCCTCCACACGCTGCCCGTCGAGGAGTACCCGGCGCTGCCCCAGATGCCGGTGGCCACCGGCACGGTCCCGGCCGAGGTGTTCGCCTCCGCCGTCTCCCAGGTGGCCATCGCCGCCGGCCGGGACGACACGCTGCCGGTGCTCACCGGCGTGCGGATCGAGATCGAGGGCGACACGGTCACCCTGGCCTCCACCGACCGGTACCGGTTCGCGGTGCGGGAGTTCCTGTGGAAGCCCGAGGTCGCCGACGTATCGGCGGTGGCCCTGGTGCCGGCGAAGACGCTGCTCGACACGGCGAAGTCGCTCAGCGGTGGCGAGACCGTCTCGCTGGCGCTCGCGGGCTCCGGTTCCGGCGAGGGCCTGATCGGCTTCGAGGGCGCGGGCCGGCGCACCACGACGCGGCTGCTCGAGGGCGACCTGCCGAAGTACCGGACGCTCTTCCCGACCGAGTTCAACTCGGTGGCCGTGATCGAGACGGCGCCCTTCGTCGAGGCGGTCAAGCGTGTGGCGCTGGTCGCCGAGCGGAACACCCCGGTGCGGCTCAGCTTCGAGCAGGGCGTGCTGACGCTGGAGGCGGGTTCGAGCGACGACGCACAGGCTGTGGAAAGGGTGGACGCCAAGCTGGAGGGCGACGACATCTCGATCGCCTTCAACCCGGGCTTCCTGCTCGAGGGTCTGAGCGCGATCGACTCCCCCGTGGCGCAGCTCTCGTTCACCACCTCGACGAAGCCGGCCCTGCTGAGCGGCCGCCCGGCGGCGGACGCGGAGGCGGACGACGCGTACAAGTACCTGATCATGCCGGTTCGCCTGAGCGGCTGAGCTCGACGGCGGCCGTGGCGGGCCTGGCGGCCCGCCTGGCCCACGGCCCTCCCGCGGGCGGGTCCACTGCGGGCCCACTGCGTGGGGCCTTCGGGGCCGACAGGGGCTCCGGTCGGCCTGACGCCGTCGGCGCGGAGCGCCTGCGGCGGCGAGCCGGCCTTCGGCCGCCTTCAGGCGGGGCCGGTTAGCGGCTTACGTCGGTGCGCGGCGAGCAGGCAGCATCTGCCGCGCCTGCGGCGCGGGGCATCGCGCTCAGTGGAACCCTCCGGCCGTGCCGAGCGCGCCAACACGTGGCCGCGCCGCGAAGCGGAGAGGCGGCGCCGCATGGGCACACCTTGAGGACGGCCGGTAGGCGCCAGGCGGCCGCGCTTCCGCCCGCTTCGCGGGTGAAGCGTAGGCTCGGGGGGATAGCACAACGTTCTGAAGGAGTCCTGATGGAGCTCGGTCTCGTCGGTCTCGGCAAGATGGGCGGGAACATGCGTGAGCGCATCCGCCGAGCCGGTCACACCGTGGTGGGTTTCTCGCACGAGGCGGACGTCGCCGACGTGCACAGCCTCAAGGATCTGGTGGACGCGCTCGCCGCGCCCCGGGTGGTGTGGCTGATGGTGCCGGCCGGCGCGGCGACCCAGTCCACGGTGGACGAGCTGGCCGAGCTGCTGGCCCCGGGGGACGTCGTCGTGGACGGTGGGAACTCCCGGTGGACGGACGACGCCAAGCACGCCGAGCAGCTGGCCGCCAAGGGCATCGGCTTCGTGGACTGCGGGGTCTCCGGCGGCGTCTGGGGCCTGGAGAACGGCTACGCCCTGATGTACGGCGGTGACGCCGAGCATGTCGCGAAGGTCCAGCCGATCTTCGACGCCCTCAAGCCGGCCGGCGAGTTCGGCTCCGTGCACGCGGGCAAGGTCGGTGCCGGCCACTTCGCCAAGATGGTGCACAACGGCATCGAGTACGCCATGATGCAGGCCTTCGCCGAGGGCTGGGAGCTGCTCGAGGCCGTCGACGAGGTCACCGACGTGCGCGAGGTGTTCAGGTCCTGGCAGGAGGGCACGGTCATCCGGTCCTGGCTGCTGGACCTGGCCGTTCGCGCGCTGGACGACGACGAGCACCTGGCCCAGCTCAAGGGCTACGCGGCCGACTCGGGCGAGGGCCGGTGGACGGTGGAGGCGGCGATCGACAACGCGGTGCCGCTGCCCGCGATCACGGCCTCGCTCTTCGCGCGCTTCGCCTCCCGGCAGGACGACTCCCCGCAGATGAAGATGATCGCGGCGCTGCGCAACCAGTTCGGCGGGCACGCGGTCGAGAGCAAGTAACGGCGATCGGGGGCCCGGCGCCGTGCACGTCACGCATCTGTCACTCGCCGACTTCCGCTCCTACGCCCGGGCCGAGGTCGAGCTCGACCGTGGTGTGTCCACCTTCGTCGGGCCCAACGGTCAGGGGAAGACCAACCTGGTCGAGGCCGTCGGCTACCTGGCGACGCTCGGCAGCCACCGGGTCTCGTCGGACGCGCCCCTGGTGCGGGCCGGCGCCGACCGGGCGGTGATCAGGGCGGCGGTCGTCGAGGGGGAGCGGCGGCAGCTGGTCGAGCTGGAGTTGAACCCGGGCCGGGCCAACCGGGCCCGGCTCAACCGCTCGACCCAGGTGCGCCCGCGCGACGTGCTCGGCGTGGTCCGCACCGTGCTGTTCGCGCCCGAGGACCTGTACCTGGTGAAGGGGGACCCGGGCGAGCGGCGCCGGTTCCTCGACGAGCTGGTCACCGCGCGCGCCCCACGTCTTGCGGGGGTGCGTGCCGACTACGAGCGGGTGCTCAAGCAGCGGAACTCGCTGTTGAAGTCGGCCGCGATGGCCAGGCGGCACGGCGGCCGGGGCGCCGACCTGTCCACGCTCGACGTGTGGGACCAGCATCTGGCGCGGGCCGGCGCCGAGCTCCTCGGTCAGCGGCTGGCGCTGGTGTCCGCGCTGCGGCCGTTGGCGGACAAGGCGTACGAGGAGCTGGCCCCGGGCGGCGGCCCGGTCGGCCTCGAGTACCGGGGGCCCGCGGGTGAGCCGGCCGAGCTCGCGGCGGCGTCCCGCGAGGAGTTGTACGAGCTGCTGCTCGGCGCGATCGCGGGCGTCAGGGCGCAGGAGATCGAGCGCGGGATGACGCTGGTCGGCCCGCACCGGGACGATCTGCTGCTGCGGCTCGGGGAGTTCCCGGCGAAGGGGTACGCGAGCCATGGCGAGTCCTGGTCGTTGGCGCTCGCGCTGCGGCTCGCCTCGTTCGGCCTGTTGAAGGAGGAGGGGCCCGAGCCGGTGCTGGTGTTGGACGACGTCTTCGCCGAGTTGGACGCGCGGCGCAGGGAGCGGTTGGCCGAGCTCGTGGCGCCTGGTGAGCAGGTGTTGGTGACGGCGGCGGTGGAGCAGGACGTGCCGGCGGTGCTCGCCGGGGCGCGGTTCGCGGTCTCCGAGGGGCGGGTCGAGCATGGGTGAGGGGTCGGGCGCGGAGGAGCGGCCGCTGTCGGGTGTGGATCTGGCGCGGGTGGCGTTGCGGGCCGCGCGGGAGCAGGCGAAGGCGCGGGGCGCGGCGACGCAGCAGCGGCGGCAGGCACGGCGCGGCGGCGGGCTGCGGTCGGGGGCGCGGGCCGGGGGGCGTGATCCGTTGCCGCTGGGTGCGGCGTTGCGTCGGCTGACGGAGGAGCGGGGCTGGGAGATGCCGCTCGCGGTGGGCGGTGTGGTGGGCCGCTGGCCGGAGTTGGTGGGGCCCGAGGTGGCGAAGCACTGCGTGCCCGAGGGCTACGACGAGGAGGCCCGGGTGTTGACGGTGCGCTGTGACGCGACGGCGTGGGCGACGCAGCTGCGGTTGCTCGCGCCGGAGTTGCTGCGCCGGCTCAACGCGGACCTGGGGCAGGGGTCGGTCACGTTGATCAAGGTGCTTGGCCCTTCGGGGCCTTCGCGTGGCCAGGGGCGGCTGCGCGCCCCGGGGAGCAGGGGGCCTGGTGACACGTATGGATAGCCCTGGCGAGGGCGTCGCCTGGCGGTGCGAAAGTGATGCCGGTCACGTTCGCGGAGGTTGACAGTCGGAGCCGCTGAGGGGCCTCGTGAGCGGATCAGGGGCCCGGTCCGTATATCCGGGGTCACCGGATGCCAGTTCAGGGCGGCACATGCGGACTCAGAGGCCGGCAAACCGCCATGAGGGTCGGCCGTGCCGGTAGACTGGAAGGCATCCGCCCCGTTGCGGACCATGTCGAACGACACAGCCGCTCCCTATGTCGGAGTTGGCTCGTGCTGTGCCAGAAAGGGCGCTTCGTGGCCGATTCCGGCGATGCCAACAAGAACACTCCTGCTTCTGCCGCGCCCGCGGAGGAGGCTCCGTCCTACGACGCCAGCGCGATCACGGTGCTGGAGGGTCTTGACGCGGTACGCATGCGGCCCGGCATGTACATCGGGTCCACGGGTGAGCGCGGCCTTCACCACCTGGTCTACGAGGTCGTGGACAACTCGGTGGACGAGGCCCTGGCCGGCCACGCCGACACCATCGACGTGACGCTGCTGGCCGACGGCGGCGTGCGCGTGGTGGACAACGGCCGTGGCATCCCGGTGGGCGTGGTCCCCTCCGAGGGCAAGCCGGCCGTCGAGGTCGTGCTGACCGTGCTGCACGCGGGCGGCAAGTTCGGCGGCGGCGGCTACGCGGTCTCCGGTGGTCTGCACGGGGTGGGCGTCTCGGTGGTCAACGCGCTCTCCACGCGCCTGGCGGTCGAGGTGCGCACGGACGGCTACCGGTGGACGCAGGAGTACGCGATGGGCGTGCCGACCGCGCCGCTCAAGCGCAACGAGCCCACCGAGGAGACCGGCACCACCGTCACGTTCTGGGCGGACGGCGGCATCTTCGAGACCACGGAGTACTCGTTCGAGACGCTGTCCCGGCGCTTCCAGGAGATGGCCTTCCTCAACAAGGGCCTGACCATCGTGCTGACCGACGAGCGGGCGGCCGCCAAGCAGACCGCCGGCGCCGACTCCACGGCCGTGGAGGAGGAGGGCAAGCCGCGCTCGGTCACCTACCACTACGAGGGCGGCATCTCCGACTTCGTGCGCCACCTCAACTCCCGCAAGGGCGAGCCGGTGCACCCGTCGGTGATCGAGATCAGCGCCGAGGACACCGAGCGCAAGATGTCGGTGGAGCTCGCGATGCAGTGGAACGCCCAGTACAGCGAGGGCGTCTACAGCTTCGCCAACATCATCCACACCCACGAGGGCGGCACCCACGAGGAGGGGTTCAGGGCGGCGCTGACCGCGCTGGTCAACAAGTACGCCCGGGAGAAGAAGCTGCTCCGCGAGAAGGACGAGAACCTCGCGGGCGAGGACATCCGCGAGGGCCTGACCGCGATCATCTCGGTCAAGCTCAGCGAGCCGCAGTTCGAGGGCCAGACCAAGACGAAGCTGGGCAACACGGAGGCGAAGACCTTCGTCCAGCGGGTCGTCTACGAGCACTTCGCCGACTGGCTCGACCGCAACCCGAACGAGGCGGCGGACATCATCCGCAAGGCGATCCAGGCGGCCACCGCCCGCCTCGCCGCCCGCAAGGCCCGCGACCTCACCCGCCGCAAGGGCCTGCTGGAGACGGCCTCGCTGCCCGGCAAGCTCAGCGACTGCCAGTCCAACGACGCGGCCAAGTGCGAGATCTTCATCGTCGAGGGCGACTCGGCCGGCGGCAGCGCCAAGGCCGGCCGCGACCCGCAGTACCAGGCGATCCTGCCGATCCGCGGCAAGATCCTCAACGTGGAGAAGGCCAGGATCGACCGGGTCCTGCAGAACACCGAGGTCCAGGCGTTGATCTCGGCCTTCGGCACCGGCATCCACGAGGACTTCGACATCTCGAAGCTCCGCTACCACAAGATCATCCTCATGGCCGACGCCGACGTCGACGGCCAGCACATCAACACCCTGCTGCTGACGCTGCTGTTCCGCTTCATGCGCCCGCTCGTCGAGGCCGGTCACGTCTTCCTCTCCCAGCCCCCGCTCTACAAGATCAAGTGGGGCCGGGACGAGTTCGAGTACGCCTACTCCGACCGCGAGCGCGACAGCCTGATCCAGCTCGGCCGGGAGCGCGGCAAGCGCATCCGCGAGGACTCCATCCAGCGCTTCAAGGGTCTGGGCGAGATGAACGCCGAGGAGCTGCGGGTGACCACCATGGACCAGGCGCACCGCGTGCTGCGCCAGGTGACGCTGGACGACGCGGCCGCCGCCGACGACCTGTTCTCGATCCTGATGGGCGAGGACGTGGAGGCCAGGCGCTCGTTCATCCAGCGCAACGCCAAGGACGTCAGGTTCCTGGACATCTGACGGTCCCCGGTCCAGCACCTCCCCCACCGCAGCAGCCCGAAAGGAACCGGACCACACCGATGTCCGACGACACGGCTCCCACTCCGCCCACCCCGCCCGCCGGCGCCCCCGAGACCAACTCCAGCGGCGCCCTGCGCATCCAGCCGGTCACGCTCGAGACCGAGATGCAGCGCTCGTACCTCGACTACGCGATGAGCGTGATCGTCTCCCGCGCGCTGCCCGACGTGCGGGACGGCCTCAAGCCGGTGCACCGCCGCGTGCTCTACGCGATGTACGACGGCGGTTACCGGCCCGAGCGCGGCTACTACAAGTGCGCCCGCGTCGTCGGCGACGTCATGGGTACCTACCACCCGCACGGCGACACCTCGATCTACGACGCGCTGGTGCGTCTCGCGCAGCCGTGGGCGATGCGCATGCCGCTGGTGGACTCCAACGGCAACTTTGGCTCCCCCGGCAACGACCCGGCGGCCGCCATGCGGTACACCGAGTGCCGGATGGCGCCGCTGGCCATGGAGATGCTCCGGGACATCGACGAGGAGACCGTCGACTTCCAGGACAACTACGACGGCCGTAACCAGGAGCCGACGGTCCTGCCGTCCCGGTTCCCCAACCTGCTGATCAACGGCTCGGCCGGCATCGCGGTCGGCATGGCCACCAACATCCCGCCGCACAACCTGCGCGAGGTGGCGGCCGGCGCCCAGTGGTACCTGGAGCACCCGGACGCCGCCCCCGAGGAGCTGCTCGACGCGCTGATCGAGCGGATCAAGGGCCCCGACTTCCCGACCGGCGCGCTCATCGTGGGCCGTCGCGGCATCGAGGAGGCGTACCGCACGGGCCGCGGCTCGATCACCATGCGGGCGGTCGTCGAGGTCGAGGAGATCCAGGGCCGGCAGTGCCTGGTGGTCACCGAGCTGCCGTACCAGGTCAACCCGGACAACCTCGCGCAGAAGATCGCCGAGCTCGTGAAGGACGGCCGGATCAGCGGCGTCGCCGACGTCCGCGACGAGACGTCCTCGCGGACCGGCCAGCGTCTGGTGATCGTCCTCAAGCGGGACGCGGTCGCCAAGGTCGTCCTCAACAACCTCTACAAGCACACCGACCTGCAGACCAACTTCGGCGCCAACATGCTGGCCCTGGTCGACGGCGTGCCGCGCACCCTCTCGCTCGACGCGTTCATCCGCAACTGGGTGTCGCACCAGGTCGACGTCATCGTGCGCCGCACCCGCTACCGGCTGCGCAAGGCCGAGGAGCGCGCCCACATCCTGCGCGGCCTGCTCGCCGCGCTGGACGCGATCGACGAGGTCATCGCGCTGATCCGGCGCAGCGACACGGTCGAGGTGGCGCGCACGGGCCTGATGGGGCTGCTGTCCATCGACGAGATCCAGGCGAACGCGATCCTGGAGATGCAGCTGCGGCGGCTCGCGGCCCTGGAGCGGCAGAAGATCATCGCCGAGCACGACGAGCTGCAGGCGAAGATCACCGAGTACAACGCGATCCTGGCCTCCCCCGAGCGGCAGCGCGCCATCATCTCCGAGGAGCTGGCGGCGATCGTCGACAAGTTCGGCGACGACCGGCGCACCGCGCTGATCCCCTTCGAGGGCGACATGTCCATCGAGGACCTGATCGCCGAGGAGGACATCGTCGTCACGATCACCCGCGGCGGCTACGTCAAGCGCACCAAGACCGACGACTACCGGGCGCAGAAGCGCGGTGGCAAGGGCGTGCGCGGGACGAAGCTGCGGGAGGACGACATCGTCGACCACTTCTTCGTCTCCACCACCCACCACTGGCTGCTGTTCTTCACCAACAAGGGCCGGGTCTACCGGGCCAAGGCGTACGAGCTGCCGGACGCGGGCCGGGAGGCGCGCGGGCAGCACGTGGCCAACCTGCTGGCCTTCCAGCCGGACGAGCGGATCGCGGAGATCCTGGCCATCCGGGACTACGAGGCCGCGCCCTACCTGGTGCTGGCCACCAAGTCCGGGCTGGTGAAGAAGACCCCGCTCAAGGACTACGACTCGCCGCGCTCCGGCGGCGTCATCGCGATCAACCTGCGGGAGATGGAGGACGGCCGCGACGACGAGCTGATCGGCGCCGAGCTGGTCTCGGCCGACGACGACCTGCTGCTGATCAGCAAGAAGGCGCAGTCCATCCGCTTCACCGCCACCGACGAGTCGCTGCGCCCGATGGGCCGGGCCACCTCGGGCGTGAAGGGCATGAGCTTCCGCGAGGGCGACGAGCTGCTGTCGATGAACGTGGTGCGGGCCGGCACCTTCGTCTTCACCGCCACCGACGGCGGCTACGCCAAGCGCACCCCGGTCGACGAGTACCGGGTGCAGGGCCGCGGCGGCCTCGGCATCAAGGCCGCCAAGATCGTGGAGGACCGTGGCTCGCTGGTCGGCGCCCTGGTGGTGGAGGCCACGGACGAGATCCTGGCCATCACCCTCGGCGGTGGCGTGATCCGTACCCGGGTGAACGAGGTGCGGGAGACCGGTCGTGACACCATGGGCGTCCAGCTGATCAACCTCGGCAAGCGGGACGCCGTCGTCGGCATCGCCCGCAACGCGGAGGCCGGGCGCGAGGCCGAGGAGGTCGACGCGGACGGCGAGGTCGAGGCAGAAGGTGACGGAAGCGGAGTCGCGGAGCAGGCGGCCGCCGCGGACAATGAGGAGCAGGCGTGAGTCGGTCCGCGGGTTCCCCCGACGGCGGCTCGGCCGACGCCAGAACCGGGGACGCCCGTCCCCGGGGTGAATCCCAGCAGGTGACCCGTGGGGGGCTCACATGACAAGCGCACGACCCGCGGACTCCTACGCGCAGGGCCAGGGCTACCCCGCCGCGCAGGACTCCCAGCAGTACCGCCCCCCGCAGGCGTACCCAGCGCCGCCCGGGGCCGCTCCCACGGCGGGCCAGCAGCCGCCGGCACAGGGCGCTCAGGGCACGCAGGGCGTCCGCGTGCCGCGTACCGGGGCCCGCACGGTGCCGCGGATCCGCAAGGCCCGGCTGCGGGTCGCCAAGGCCGATCCCTGGTCGGTGATGAAGGTCAGCTTCCTGCTCTCCATCGCCCTGGGCATCTGCACGGTGATCGCCGTCTCCATGCTGTGGATGGTGATGGACTCGATGGGCGTCTTCTCCACCATCGGCGAGACGATCACCGAGGCCACGGCGGCCGAGGGCGAGAGCGGCTTCGACCTGGTGGCGTACCTCTCGCTGTCCAGGGTGATGCTGTTCACCGGGATCATCGCCCTGATCGACGTGGTGCTGGCCACCGCGCTGGCCACGCTCGGCGCCTTCCTCTACAACCTGTCCGCGGGTTTCGTGGGCGGTGTGGAAGTCACGCTGGCGGAGGACGAATAGCGTCGGGCCAATCGATTTTGGGCACGGGCCTCACATGCGCTAGCCTCTCTTCTGCGCGGGGGAGTTCCGCGCAGGGGGCTATAGCTCAGATGGTTAGAGCGCATCCCTGATAAGGATGAGGCCACAGGTTCAAGTCCTGTTAGCCCCACCAGCCAAAACGGCCCCGGTCAGGCGTGACCGGGGCCGTTTCACATCCACGGCTGAACCATCCGGCCTCGGTGCGAGGACACGATTGGGTATCATCGGGCGCCAGATGGTCCGATCACGTTTGAAGAAGGACGAGGTAGCGCGGTGAAGAAGCTCCTCCTGGTCGCCCTGGCCGCCATCGGCGGCCTTCTTGTCTACCGTCAGATCCAGGCGGACAAGGCCGAGCAGGACCTGTGGACGGAGGCCACCGACTCCGTGCCGACCGGCTCCACGGGTGCCTGACCCCCTCTTACACGTCGCTTTCGCGCGTCACACGACGAACGCCTCCGGGTCCCAGGCCGCACCACGCGGCACGGGGCCCGGAGGCGTTCGTCGCGATCGTGAACACTCACCGTGATCGAGCGTGATCAGGGCGGTGCGGAGCGCCCCAGCTGCCGCATGCCCCGCTGAGCCAGGCGCTCAGCCCTGGTGGCTCTCGTAGTGCTCGACGGCCTCGCGGGTGCGGGCGACGCCGTAGACCCGCAGGAATTCGGCCAGTTCCGGGTGGGTGTCGGCGAGCAGCCGGGAGGCGCTCTGGATCTCCGTCGCGTCCGAGACGGAGCGCAGCAGGGCCTGGATCTCGCGGACCACGCGCTTGGTGGGGTTGGCCGGGACACCGATGGAACCGGAGCGGGTCGCGGCGGAACTGGGGCTCAGCACGTTGCCCCCCGCGGTTCTGCGGATCTCCTCCATCGCGGAGGTGGCCTCGGCCGCGCTGACCCGCCCGGCGCGCACCTCGGCCGCCAGATCCTGCAGGGAGCGCACCCGTTGGACGACGGCCGGGTTGCCGATCTTGGCGCGCTGCCCGCTCATCAGCTGGGACAGCATGGGCGCCGAGAGCCCGAGGACCACGGCGAGCCGGGCCTGGTTGAGTCCGAGATCGGTGATCAGCCGGCGGAAGAGCGCCCCCAGTGGCTCCCCGTACCATGTCGTCTGCTGTTCTCTGGCCCTTTCCGTGGACTCTTGTTGAGTCGCGTCCATCGTGTCTCCCCTGTTCTCCCCTGATCGCTTCACCTGAGCGAAGTTGCGCGTCATCCTACGGAGGGATGCACATCCGGGGCGATACCCGGTCGGTATCCGGCGGGAAGATTGGGTAATCTAGCTTCCGGCCGCCTGCCCTGTTGTCGGGACCGGCCAAGGGGCCTTAGCTCAGTTGGTAGAGCGCCGTCTTTGCATGGCGGATGTCAGGAGTTCGACTCTCCTAGGCTCCACGGGAGTTGGCCGTGCGCGGGCCGTCGACATTCAGTCGGCGGCCCGCAGCTCTTCCGGCGGGGTGCGGTCGGCGTCGACGCGCTCGGTGCGCTCCAGCTCGCCCCAGACGACGTACCGGTGCCGCGAGGTGAAGACCGGGGTGCAGGTGGTGAGCGTGATGTAGCGGCCCGCCTCGGTGGCCCCGGACTCCTCGGGCACGGCCTCCAGCACCGCGGTGTTGTACTTCGAGGTCTCGGGGAGGATGGCGAACGCCCGGTAGATGTACCAGGTGTTGCTGCTCTCGAAGACGATCGGGTCGCCCTCCTCGATCCGGTGGATCCCGTGGAACTTGGCGCCGTGGCCGTCCCGGTGGGCGGCGAGGGAGAAGTTGCCCTCCTCGTCCCACGGCATGGCCGACTCGACGGGGTTGTCGTAGTAGCCGGCGACGCCGCCGTTGAGGACGTCCAGGCCGACGCCCTCCTTGACGAGGATCACGTCGTCGGTCATGGCGGGGACGTGCAGGAAGCCGATGCCGTCCTCCGGGTCGAACACGGGCGGCCGGTCGTCGCCCTGGCCCTCCTCGCTCCCCTCCTCGGCGGCCGCCCACTGGTCCCGGACGGCGTCGCTGTCGCGGTTGGCCTCCTGGTTGGCGACGACGTTGGTCCACCAGAGCGAGTACACGACGAACAGCGCCAGCACGAGACCGGCGGTGATGAGCAACTCCCCGACCACCCCGACGACGACGGCGAGCCGCCGCGCAGCGCCTCCGGCGGGGCGGGCAGCCGCGCCGGCCGTGGTGTGGGCCTCCGCCGTGCCGGCGGCCTTGCCGGCCGGCTCCGCCTCGGCCTCGCCGGCGTCACGCCGGCTCGGCACGACGGCCGCCGTGCCGTCGCCGGCCGCCGGCGCGGAGCCGGCTTCGCCTTCGGCGGCCGCCAGGCTCGTCGTGGCGTCGCCGGTGGCGGCCTTGCTGGCGGCGGTGCGGGGCTCCGCCGGCGCGGAGCCCGTTTCGGCGGCGGGGTTCGCCAGGCTCGACGCGGGCCCGGCGGGCGGGCGCCCGCCCGCCGGGCCGCCACGGCTGGCGTCCGCTGCGCTCTCGCTGCGGGTTTCCGCCGTGTCGGCGGCCGGCTTTGCCGGTGCCGGTTCGTCTTCGTGGGCCGGTCGGCCGTCGGCCTCGCCGGCCGCCGGCGCGGAGCCGGCATCGGCGGCGGCGTCCGCGGGGCTCGACGTGGCGTCCGAGGCCATCCGGTCGCCGGCTTCGCCGGCTGGGCCGGTCGTGCCGCCACGGCCGGCGTCCGTCGTACCGTCGCCGTGGTTTTCCGCCGTGGCGGCGGCCCGCTTGGCCGGTGCCGGTTCGTCTTCGTGGGCCGGTCGGCCGCCTGCCTCGTCGGCCGTGCCGGCGCGGCCGGCGTCTGCCGACTCGGAGCCGGCTTCGCCGGCGGAGTCCGTCGCGCCGTCGCCGTGGTCTTGGGCCGTGGCGGCGGCCCGCTTCGCCGGTGGGGAGTCGTCTTCGTGGGCCGGTCGGCCGACGTCGGCCGGGGCGGTGTTCGGCTCGTGGTCGTGGTCTCCGGACGCCGAGTCGGCGGTCACGCTCGGGTCAGTTGACGAGGGCATCGGGTTTTCCGTCCGAGCGGGGGCGTTCTTCCGTCATCTCTCCCCAGACGATCATGCGGTAGGTGGAGGTGAACTCCGGGGTGCAGGTGGTGAGCGTGATGTAGCGGCCCGGTTCGGTGAAGCCGCCCTGGTCCGGGACGGGGTCGAGCACGGCCGTGTTGGAGGGGGACGTGGAGTCCAGGCGGCTGGCCATCTCGTAGGTGAAGTACGCGTCCTGCGTCTCGATGACGATCGGGTCGCCCGGCTCGAGACGGTTGATGTAGCGGAAGGGCTCGCCGTGGGTGTTGCGGTGTCCCGCGAGGCCCACGTTGCCCTCCTCGTCCCACGGCATCGCCGTGGGGAGGCCGTCCTCCGCCGTGTAGTGGCCGACCATGCCGTTGTTGAGGACGGTGTCCTCGGCGACGCCCTCGGCGATCGGCACGACCACGTCCAGCGTGGGCAGGTAGAGGATCGCGAAGCCGTCGCCCGGGGAGAAGGCGCCGGGCTCGCGGGGGTCGGCCTCCTCGTTCTCGCCGTCCTCCCACTGGCGTTGCAGTTCCTCGCGCTGGCCGTCGGCGTGCGCGCGGGCCTCCACGTTGGTCCACCACAGCTGGTAGGCGACGAAGAGCAGCAGCAGGGCACCGGTGGTGATGAAGAGCTCGCCGATGACGTTGCTGATGGCGGTGCCGGTCTGCTTGGCCGCCTTGGCCGCGGCCTTGGCCGCCTTGCGGCGGGCCGCGCGGCCTCCCGTCACCTCGGCCTCGGCCTCCGCGGGGGTGGGCGGTGGGGCGGCGGCACCGCTGGCCCTGTGCCGTGTCGAGCCGGCCCGCGCGGCCTTGCGGCGGGCGGCGCGCCCGCCGGGCGCCGGCGGGGGCGCCTGGGCGGCCGCCGCCGCCCTGCGGCGGGCCGCGCGGCCCTCAGGGGCCGGCGCGGTCAGGTCAGGGGGCCGGCGCAGGCCCATCGTCTCCGGGTCCTCCGGATGCTCCGGGCCCCAGCCCGGGTGGGTCACGCGACGGATCCCACGACGGGCGCGAGACCGTGCGACCGCTCGACGGCGCCGGCGTCGCCGCAGACCGTGAGCCAGTTGGCGAGCATGCGGTGGCCGCCCTCGGTGAGGACCGACTCCGGGTGGAACTGGACGCCCTCGACCGGCACTTCGCGGTGGCGCAGGCCCATCACGACGCCGCTCTCGGTGGTCGCGGTGACCTCGAAGCCGGCGGGCACGGTGGGCTCCTCGACGGCCAGCGAGTGGTAGCGGGTGACGGTCAGCGGCGAGGGGAGGCCGGCGAAGACGCCGGCGCCCGCGTGGCGCACCGGGGACGTCTTGCCGTGCAGCAGCTCGGGGGCCCGGCCGACGACGCCGCCGTAGGCGACGGCCATGGCCTGCATGCCGAGGCAGACACCGAAGACGGGGGTCCCGGTGGCCGCGCAGTGTCGGACCATCTCCACGCAGACGCCGGCGTCCTCGGGGGTGCCGGGGCCCGGGGAGAGCAGCACCCCGGCGAAGTCGCCGGCCGCGACGTCCGCGGTGGTGACCGCGTCGTTGCGCACCACCTCGCACTCGGCGCCGAGTTGGTACAGGTACTGCACGAGGTTGTAGACGAAGCTGTCGTAGTTGTCGACGACCAGCACCCGGGTGCTCATTCGACGGCCCCCCCGTTGTTGAACGGCATGATCGGCTCGGCCCACGGGAAGACGTACTCGAACAGCAGGTAGATCACGCCTGTCACCAGCACCAGCGAGATCAGCGCGCGCACCGCGGTGTTGCCCGGCAGGTGCCGCCAGATCCACCCGTACATCGCTTCGCTTCTCCTTCGTCGCCCGCCCTGCTGCCCCAAGGGTACGACGGCTCGGAGACGCGTCGGAGGGGGTCGTCAGTCTTCGGCCGCGGGGGCGTCGTCGGCGGGGAGCGGCTCGGCGTAGCGCAGCGTCACGCCGCCGTCGAAGCCGGGCAGGGTGACGGCCGCGTGGTCGTCGACGTGCCAGCCGAGGCCGTACGCCCGCACGTACTGCCGGTAGTTGTCGACGGCGGGGGCGGTGTCGAGGGCGGCGTGCAGCGCCGCCGGGTCGCCGACTGCGGTGACGGTGTAGGGCGGGGAGTAGAGGCGGCCCTGGAGGATCAGGGTGTTGCCGACGCAGCGGACGGCGCTGGTGGAGACCAGCCGCTGGTCCATGACCTGGATGCCCTCGGCGCCGCCGGCCCACAGCGCGTTCACCACGGCCTGGAGGTCCTGCTGGTGGATGACCAGGTCGTTGGGCGAGGGGTCTGGCACGCCGGGGACCAGGGGGGTGGCGTCCGGCGGCGCGTCGGTGAGGGTGACGGTGAGGCCCTGGCCGGTCAGCTCGGTGAGGCCGGTCTCCTCGGTGAGCTCGGCGAGCCGGCGGCGGTCGGCGGGGTCGGTGGAGCTGTCGTGGCCGGCGAGCGCCTCGACCTGGGCGCGCAGGTCGGCGGTGGCCGCCTGGAGCCGCTCGTTCTGGCGGGCGCGTTCCCTGATGAGATCGGACATCTGAAGCAGGGAGTCGTCGGTGCGGATGTTGTTGCCCTGGGAGACCTGGAAGCTGAGCCAGCACAGGAGGCCGGCGAGACCGAAGACCGCGACCGTGCCCATCCGCGCCGGGCGAAGGCGAAAGCCGTTCACCGTACCCCTGGTCTCCTTAATCGGCTCTGGACGCACTACGCTAACGGACGATCCCACCGTTACGCGCCGCGCGTCGAGCGCGATCGACAGGAGAGCCACTCGTGCCGAAGTCCCGGATCCGGAAGAAGAAGGACGACACGTACACCCCGCCGGAGAAGCGGCAGGCGACCAAGATCGACATGGGCGGACGCCGGTGGGTCGCGCCGCTGATGCTGGCGATGTTCGCGATCGGTCTTGCCTGGATCGTGCTCTACTACATCACGCGGGCCGATCTGCCGATCGAGGCCCTCGGCAACTGGAACATCGTGGTCGGCTTCGGCTTCATCGCGCTGGGGTTCGTGGTCTCGACGCAGTGGAAATAGTGGTCGCGGGTTATCCACCGAACATCACAAGATCTGTGGATAACCGGCCGTACACGGGAACGTTCGTACGGCTTCCGAACGGCCTCCGCACCGCCGTTCGCCTGCGGAAACGCCGGTTGTCCACAGGTCGCGCCCGATCCGGCGCCGCCTGTGGATAACTCTGCCCGACTCGTCAGGGCTATGCGTTCCAGCGCTATGCGTTCAGCAGCTCGGTCGTCCTGAGCACGCAGGCCACCGCGATCACCGCGAGCACCAGGACGCAGGTGCCGACCTGGACCAGGGTGCGGCGCTCACGCGGCGCGTGCACCAGGCCGAGGGTCACCAGCGCGCCCGCGACCAGGCCGCCGATGTGCGCCTCCCACGCGATGCCCGACCACACGAAGGTGATCAGCAGGTTCACCAGGAGCAGGCCCAGGATCGGCCGCATGTCGTACCGCATCCGCCTGGCGAGCACCGCGGTCGCGCCGAAGAGGCCGAAGATCGCGCCCGAGGCGCCGAGCGAGAGCTGGTTCTGCGGGGCCACCACGTAGAAGAGCGCGGATCCGGCCAGCGCCGAGATCAGGTAGAGCGCGACGAACCGCACCCGGCCGAGCGCCGCCTCTAGGGGCGGCCCGAGGAACCACAGGGCCATCATGTTGAACGCGATGTGCCAGATCTGCTGGTGCAGGAACGCGGCCGTGAGCATCCGGTACCACTGCCCGTCGGCCACGCCGACCCAGGTGAAGGTGGCCGGATCTATCGCATGACCCAGCATCCCCAGGTCCTCGACCAGCCGGTCGCCGCCGACCAGCACGGCCACGAAGACCGCCAGGTTGATCCCCAGCAGGATCTTGGTGACCAGACGGGAGTCGGCGGTCACGGTGCCGCCGGCCAGCGTGCGCGGCCGGGTGGCGCGGGCCGCGGCCTGGGCGCCGTGCACGCAGTCGGGGCACTGGTAGCCCACGGCCGCCGAGATCATGCAGGAGGGACAGATCGGCCGCTCGCAGCGGGTGCAGCGGATGCCCGTCTCCCGGTCGCCGTGCCGGTAGCAGCGGGGCAGGCCGGCGGGCTGGGGCGGCTGTCCGTACGGCTGCGCCATGGTGTCCCTTCGCTCCTGCCGGCTCGCGCTTCCCGGGGCGCGGACACGGATCCGGCCCCCTGATCCTACGGACAGGGGGCCGGAATGGTTCCCGGGTGTCGCTTTCCGCGCCGGTTCAGGCCGGCCGGCTCTCGATGGTGACCGACTCGATCACCACGTCCTGCAGCGGCCGGTCGGTGCGCGGGTTGGTGTCGGCGTTGGCGATGGCGTCCACGACCTTCTTGCCGGCGTCGGAGGTGACCTCGCCGAAGATGGTGTGCTTGCCGGTCAGCCAGGTGGTCGGCGCCACGGTGATGAAGAACTGCGAGCCGTTGGTGCCGGGGCCGGCGTTGGCCATGGCCAGCAGGTAGGGGCGGGTGAAGGCCAGGTCGGGGTGGATCTCGTCCCCGAACTTGTAGCCCGGGCCGCCGGTGCCGTTGCCCAGCGGGTCACCGCCCTGGATCATGAAGCCGCTGATCACCCGGTGGAAGACCGTGCCGTCGTAGAGCTTCTCAGTGGTCCTGGCGCCGGTCTCGGGGTTGACCCACTCGCGCTCGCCGTTGGCCAGCTCGACGAAGTTCTTGACCGTCTTGGGCGCGTGGTTCGGGAAGAGCAGTACCTCGATCGAGCCGAGGTTGGTCTTCAGAGTGGCGTACAGCTGCTCAGCCACGATTTACCTTCCGTCTACGTCAGTGACGTTGCCCGATCCTGCCATGCCCCGGCGACACGCCGTGACCCCGGATGGCCGTTAGGCGTGCCGTATCGCCCGACAACAGGAATGATTTCCGCACAAGAGGACAAACGCATACGAGGATCGTCAACAGAGCGCTGCTGAGCAAGGAGGAGAGAACGTGAGCCACAACGGGAAGTCCGGCGTCCGGCACGCTGCCGACCTGATGACGCCGTACGCGGCGAGCGCGAAGCGCAACGCGTCCCGGTACGCCCAGCAGGCCGGCGCCTACGTCGGTCCGCGCGCCAAGTGGGTCGCAGACCAGGCGCGGACCGGCTACACCACCCAGGTCGCGCCCCGGATGGGACGCGCCATGGCCTCGGCGGGGCCGGCCAGCCGGCAGGCGGCCGCCAGGTCGCAGGCGGCGCTCGCGGTCCTGCGCGGCGACGTCACCCCGGGTGACGTCCGCTCCGCGCTGCGGCGCCGGCGTCGCTACCACGCGGCGGGGATGGTCGTCAGGCGTCTCGGGACGGTCGGCCTGGTGGCCGGCGCCGCGTTCGCCGCGTGGAAGTGGTGGAACGGGCAGAACGACCCCGACTGGCTGGCCGAGCCGACGCCGGGGACGGAGGTTCTGCCGGAGGCGGACGCGGGGTAAGCAGCCTGCCGGAGGCGGACGTGGGCTGACGAGCGTCACAACAGAGGACCGCGGCGGTCGGTAGCGGGGTCAGCCCTGGCCGAAGATGGTGCCGCCGCCTCCGTCGTCGCCGCCCCCACCGCCGTCGGCGCCCTGGTTCCCGTTGCCCAGGTCGAAGGTGTTGACCGTGATGGTCGCCCCCTGCTCGGCCGGCTGGCCCGGGCCCGGGCTCGTGGTGACCACGGTGGCGGTGTCGGTGTCCGGCCCCGCGACCTGGACCTGGAAGCCCGCGTCCGTCAGGATCTGCCGGGCCTCCGGCAGCGGCCTGCCCTGCACGTCGGGCACCTGGACCTGCGGGTCCTGGGTGGCGGACGGCACGGCCACGATCAGCTGCACCACCCCGCCGTCGGCGACCCGCTCGCCGCGACCCGGGTCCTGCTGGATCACCTGGTTCTCGGGACGGCTGTCGTCCGGCTGCTCGACCCTGGTCGCGGTCAGTCCGACCTGCGCGAGGATCTGCTGCGCCTCGTCGAAGCTCCTGCCGACCACGTCCGGCACCTCGACGCCCTCCGGCTCGACGGCCACCGTGAGGGTGATCGTGGAGCCCGGCTCGGCCTCGCCGCCGCCGCTCGGGTCCTGCTCCAGCACGGTGCCGGGGTCCTCCTCGGTGGACTCCTGGTCCTCGCGCTCGACCTCGAAGCCGGCCTCGTCCAGCTCGGCCTGGGCGTCGTCGAAGTCGTCGCCGACCACGTTGGGCACCTCGACGGCCGCCGGGCCCTCGGAGATGATCAGGGTGACCTCGGAGCCCTCCTCGAGCTCCGTGCCGGCCGGCGGGTCGGTCTCGCAGACCAGGCCCTCGTCCTCCTCGCAGGGCCGGGTGTCGCCCTCGACGGCCTCGTAGCGGCCCGCGTTCTGCAGGGCTCTCGTGGCCTCGTCGACCGACGAGCCGGCCACGTTGGGCACCTGCGAGGAACTGGGCGGCGGATCGCCGGCGAACAGGGCCCGGCCGATGAAGATGGCGCCGATCAGCACCAGTATCCCGGCGACGACCAGCAGGACCGTCGAGGTGTTGCGCCGGCGCTGGCGGCGGTCGGCGCGGCCGCCGTACTCGTCGTAGCCGCCGTTGTTGTAGCCGTTGTACCCCGGGTCGCCGGCCGGCGGCATCATGGCGGTCGCCGGGTCGGCGGCGCGCAGCGCGGTCGTCGGCCGGTCGTCGTAGCCGTAGGGGGCGGCCGCCAGGGCGGCGGCGGCCGCGACCGGGCGACCGTCGAGCGAGGCCTCGATGTCGGCCCGCATCTCGTCGGCGCTCTGGTAGCGGTAGTCCGGGTCCTTGACCAGCGCCTTGAGCACGATGGCGTCGGTGTCGGGGGTGATCTCCGGGTCGAAGACGCTGGGCGGCTGCGGCTCCTCGCGGACGTGCTGGTAGGCGACCGCCACCGGGGAGTCGCCGATGAACGGCGGCCGCACCGCGAGCAGCTCGTAGAGCAGGCATCCGGTGGAGTACAGGTCGGAGCGGGCGTCGACCGTCTCGCCCTTGGCCTGCTCGGGGGAGAGGTACTGGGCGGTGCCGATCACCGCGGCCGTCTGCGTCATCGTCATGCCGGCGTCGCCCATGGCGCGGGCGATGCCGAAGTCCATCACCTTGACCTGCCCGGAGCGGGTCAGCATGACGTTCGCCGGCTTGATGTCCCGGTGGACGATGCCGTTGCGGTGGGAGTACTCGAGGGCCTGGAGCACCCCGATCGTCATCTCCAGCGCCCGCTCGGGCAGCAGCTTGCGGCCCGAGTGCAGCAGCTCACGCAGCGTGGAGCCGTCGACGTACTCCATCACGATGTAGGGGATGGAGATGCCGTCGACGTAGTCCTCGCCGGTGTCGTAGACGGCGACGATGGCCGGGTGGTTCAGCGAGGCGGCCGACTGGGCCTCGCGGCGGAAGCGGGCCTGGAACGTCGGATCGCGGGCGAGGTCGGCACGGAGCGTCTTGACGGCCACGGTGCGGCCGAGACGCGTGTCGTGGGCGAGGTAGACCTCGGCCATGCCGCCGCGGCCCAGCACCTGGCCCAGTTCGTACCGCCCGCCGAGGCGACGCGGCTCTTCCATGATTCCTGCCCTCTCCGTTCGGTCCCGGGCCGCCCGCCGGAGCCTGCTGTACTCCGGTAGTCAACCCTGGCTTACGGTACCCGCCGGGACGGGCCCGCCGGACGGCGGTGCTCGGCCGATATCCAACCGGTATCGCAGAGCGCCACGACCGGGCGCACACGGCCGGTCATGTGTAGGACGTGTGCCAGGGCCCTTTCGGTTTCCGAGCGGATGTTCATCGGGAGTTCCACGGGGCTTCGCCGGACGGCATCGTCAGGCCCTAGTTCTGACTGTCGAGGACGGCCCGCATCACGTCGCCCGCGATGGGGGCGGCGAGCTGGGAGCCGGAGATCTGGTCGCGCTCGGCGCCCGCGTCCTCCACCACCACGGCGACGGCGACGGGCGACTCGCCGTCCACGATGGCGTAGGAGATGAACCAGGCGAACGGGTTGTTCGCGTTGCCCTCGCCGTTCTGCGCGGTGCCGGTCTTGCCGCCGACCCGGGCGCCGTCGATCGAGGCGGCGTCCCGCGAGGAGCCCTCGCTGACCACGGACTCCATGGCCTCCTGGAGCAGCTGCGCGTTCTCCGGGGAGAGCGGCTGGCTCAGCTCGCTCGGCTCGTGCTGCTCGACGGTGCTCAGGTTGGGGGCGACCAGCCGGTCCACCATGTACGGCTCCATCAGCGTGCCGTTGTTGGCGACGGCGGCGGCGACCATGGCCATCTGGAGCGGGGTGGCCCGGTTGGAGGCCTGGCCGATGCCGGCCATCGCGTTCTGCGGGGCGTTGTCCTCGGGGTAGACGCTGGCGTCGGCGCGGACCGGGACGAAGTGCTCCTCGTTGAAGCCGAAGTCGTCCGCGGTGCTGATCATCTCCTCGTTGCCGATCTCGTTGCTGAGGCCGAGGAAGGTGTTGTTGCAGGAGAGGACCAGGGCCTCGCGCAGGCTGACGTCGTCGCAGGCGGACCCCGCCTGGCTCTCGATCTCGGTGGTGCTGTCCGGCAGCCGGAACGGGTTCTGGTACTCGGTCTGGGAGGCGTCGTCGATGTCGTCGACCACGCCGTTCTCCAGGGCTGCGGCCGCCGTGACGATCTTGAAGGTGGAGCCGGGCGGGTAGGTGGCCCGCAGCGCCCGGTTGAGCATCGGGTCGTCCGGGTTGTTCTCCCGCTGGAGGGCCACCCACGCCTCCTGGTCCTCCGCGCTGGTGCCGGCGAAGGTGGACGGGTCGTAGGAGGGGGTGGAGGCCGCGGCCAGGATGGCGCCGGTCCGCGGGTCCATCGCGACGACCGCGCCCTTGGCCGCGTCGCCGCCCTGGCCCGCGTCGACCAGGCCCTCGTAGGCGGCGCGCTGGGCGTCCGTGTTGAGCGTGGTGACCACGTCGCCGCCGCGCTGCTCCTCGCCGGTGAACATGTCGACGGTGTTGTTGAAGAACAGCCGGTCGTCGTTGCCGGAGAGGATGCCGTCCTCGACGCCCTCCAGCATGCTCGTGCCGAAGGCCTGGGAGGCGCGGCCGGTGATCGGCGCCCACATCTCGCCGTCGGTGTACGTGCGCGCGTAGCGGAAGTCGGGGTTGTCGGTCTCGACGGAGCCGGTGATCGGCTCGCCGTCGACGATGATGTCGCCGCGCGGGTGGGCGAACTGCTCGATGGTGACCCGACGGTTGTTCTCGTCGGTCGCGAGCTCGTCGGCCTGGACGAACTGCACCCAGTTCACCCGGACCAGCAGGGCGAGGATGAGCAGGCCACAGAAGACCGCCACCCGGCGCATGGGCTTGTTCATGCTCGAACCACCTGAGTCTGTTCCGCGTCGAGGGAGGGCGCCGGGGCGGGCGCGGGCTTCCTCGCAGTGTCACTGATCCGCAGTAGGAGGGCGATAAGCGCCCAGTTGGCGATGACCGAGGAGCCGCCCTGGGCCAGGAACGGCATGGTCATACCGGTGAGCGGGATCACGCCGGTGACGCCGCCCGCCACCACGAAGACCTGGAGCGCGAAGGCGCCGGACAGGCCCATCGCCAGCAGCTTGCCGAACGGGTCGCGGGCGGCCAGCGCGGTGCGCATGCCGCGCTCGATCAGCAGCGCGTAGAGCAGGATCACCGCCATCATCCCGGCCAGGCCCAGCTCCTCGCCGACCGTCGCCAGGATGTAGTCGCTCTTGGCCGCGATGCCGCCGATCAGCCGGGAGAAGCCCTGGCCGAGCCCGGAGCCGAACAGACCGCCCGAGCCGAAGGCGTACATGACCTGGGCGGTCTCGGTGACGCCGCCGTTGGCGCCCAGGGCCAGCGGGTCGAGCCAGTTGTCGACGCGGTCGCCGACGTGCGCGTTGGTCGAGGCCACGAAGACCGCGCCGCTGGCCGAGAGGAGCAGGCCGAAGAGGATCCAGCTGGTGCGCTCGGTGGCGACGTAGAGCATGATCACGAAGGCGCCGAAGAACAGCAGCGAGGTGCCGAGGTCCGTCTCGAAGATCAGGATCATCAGGCTCATCGCCCAGACCGCCAGGATCGGGCCGAGGTCCCGGCCGCGCGGCAGGTAGATCCCCATCACCCGGCGGCTGGCGAGGGCCAGCGCGTCCCGCTTGACCATGAGGTAGCCGGCGAAGAAGACGACGATCACGATCTTGGCGAACTCGCCCGGCTGGAGCGAGCCGAGGCCCGGCAGCGTGACCCAGATCCGGGCGCCGTTCACCGAGGCGCCGATGCCGGGGATCATGGGCGAGATCAGCAGCAGCAGCGCCACCACCATCGAGATGTAGGTGTAGCGCTGGAGGATCCGGTGGTCCTTGAGCAGGATCAGCACGCCCAGGAAGAGCGCCAGGCCGACCGTGGACCACATCAGCTGGCCCGAGGCCATCGGGCCGCCGAGGGCGTCGGTGGTGAGCGTCGGCTCCTGGTCGAGGCGCCAGATCAGCACCAGGCCGAGGCCGTTGAGCAGGGTGGCGATCGGCAGCATCAGCGGGTCGGCGTACGGCGCCCAGCGGCGCACCACGAGGTGGGCGACGCCCGCCATCAGGCCGAGGCCGAGCCCGTAGCCCAGCATGCCGGCGGGCAGCGACTCGTCCTTGGCGAGGCCGACGTTGGCGTAGGCCAGGACCGGGATGACCACCGCGAACACGAGCATCGCCAACTCGGTGTTCCGCCGGCTCGGGGGGCCGGCGGTGGAGACTGTGGTGTTGCTAGTGCTGCTCATCGTCGTGTCGTCTCTGCTCGTCTGACCGTCGCTTGGCGTCGGGGAAGCCGGACCGTGTGGTGCCGGGCTAAGTGGTGCACTGCCTGGCGAGCTCTTGCTGCTCCTCGGTCATGGTCGGGGCCTCGGGCGCCGGCGGCTGCTCCCCCGGGTCGGTCTTCCCGTCGTCGCCGCCGCTCGCGTCGTCCTGCTGCTGTTCGGCCTCGCGCTGCTCGGCGAGCAGCCGGCAGGCCTCGGCCTGGTCGGACAGCTCGGTGATCCGGGTCTCGGCGGCGCCGAGGCTGTCGGCCGAGATGGTGCCCTCGACCTGTTCGCGCTTGTAGGTCGGCAGCAGTTCGAGCTGGATGTCGGGGTAGTCCTCCGCGACGCTGCTCAGGCTGAGCGGCCCGAGCTGCTGGCTGATGCCCTGGTAGAGCGCCACGTGGTCGCCGTTGGCCGCGATGTAGTACTGGGTCTGAGTCCAGCGGTAGCCGGCGTAGAGGCCGCCGCCGACCACGGCGAGGGCGAGCACGATCAGGGCCGACCGCTTCCAGGCCCGGCCGCGCTTGGACGGCAGGTAGTCCTCGTCGGTGAACGCGCCGAAGACGCCGGTGGGCGGTCCCGGCGCGGCGGGCGGGGCCGGCGGGCGGCCGAGCTCGGCGGCGCGGGCGGCCGGGGTACGGGGGGTCTCGCCGGTGGACTGGGTCTGCACCTCGGCGACGGCGCCGACGATCTGCGGCGCGTCGTAGAGCTGGCGGGCGAGCGTGTCGCCGACCTGGACGTCGACGTCGAGGACGTCGGCGACGATGCAGGTCACGTTGTCCGGGCCGCCACCGCGCAGCGCGAGTTCGATCAGCTCGCGCACGGTGTCGTGGGGCGGGTGGAAGGCTCCGAGCGTGTCGCGCAGGGTGTCGGCGCTGACCACGCCGGAGAGGCCGTCGGAACAGAGCAGGTAGCGGTCGCCGGGGCGGACCTCGCGGATCGAGAGGTCGGCCTCGATGTGGTCGGCGCTGCCGAGGGCACGCATCAGCAGCGAGCGCTGCGGGTGGGTGGTGGCCTCCTCCTCGGTGATCCGGCCCTCGTCCACCAGGCGCTGCACCCAGGTGTGGTCCTGGGTGATCTGGGTGAGCTCGCCGTCCCGCAGCAGGTAGGCGCGGGAGTCGCCGACGTGCACCACGCCGAGGCGCTGGCCGGTCCAGAGCAGGGCGGTGAGCGTGGTGCCCATGCCGTCGAGCCTGGGGTCCTCGTGGACCATGGCGCGCAGCTGGCTGTTGGCGCGCTGCACGGAGACGTCGAGCGAGGTGAGGATGTCGGAGCCCGGGATGTCGTCGTCGAGCTGGACCAGGGTGGAGATCACCTCGGAGCTCGCGACCTCGCCCGCGGCCTGGCCGCCCATGCCGTCGGCGATGGCCAGCAGCCGGGGGCCGGCGTAGCCGGAGTCCTCGTTGTGGTCGCGGATCATCCCGACATGGGATCCGGCGGCGAATCTCAGTGACAGGCTCATGCGCGCCTCGCCCACCCTCCGGTCGTCATGTGTCGGCCTACTTCCGCAACTCGATGACCGTCTTGCCGATCCGGATCGGCGCGCCCAGCGGGATGGGCACCGGCGTGGTCAGCCGACCACGGTCCAGGTAGGTGCCGTTGGTCGAGCCGAGGTCCTCCACGATCCACTGGCCGTCCCGGTCGGGATAGATCCTGGCGTGCCGGCCCGACGCGTAGTCGTCGTCCAGCACGATGGTCGAGTCGTGTGCCCGGCCGAGCGTAATGGTCTGCCCCTGGAGGGCGACAGTGGTGCCGGCGAGGGATCCCTCGGTGACGACCAGCTTGGTGGGGGCGCCGCGGCGCTGCCGGCCGGCGGCGCGCGGCTGCGGGGCCGCGCGGCGGCTCTGCGGCGGGGCCTGGGCCTGCTGCGGCTCGGGGCGGCGGGCGACCGGCCGCTGGGTGACGCGGGTACCGAAGAGGTCGCTGCGGATCACCTGGACGGCCACGATCACGAACAGCCACAGGACGGCCAGGAAGCCCAGCCTCATGACCGTCAGGGTCAGCTCTGACATTGCCCCCCGCTTTACCCTTCGGCTTGCCGGTAGATGACAGTGGTGCTGCCCACGACGATGCGTGAGCCGTCGCGGAGCGTAGCGCGTTTGGTGTGCTGCCCGTCCACCACGATGCCGTTGGTGGAGCCGAGGTCACGGACCGTGGCCGGCTCGGTGGCCTGGATCTCGCAGTGCCTGCGCGAGACACCCGGGTCGTCCACCCGCACGTCGGCCTCGGTGCTGCGGCCGATGACGAGGGTGGGGCGGGCGATCTGGTGCCGGGTGCCGTTGATCTCGATCCAGCGGCGGACGCGGCCGGCGCTCTGCTGCCCGAAGGGCGGCGGCGGGGCGGCGCCGGGCGAGCGCGGCGGCATCGGTGGCGGGCCGGCGGGCGGGCGCGGCGGGAGGCCGGTGGGCCCGGCCGCCGGGGGGGCCGGGGCCTGGGCGGCCGAGGCGGAGGAGGCCAGGGTGCGGCTGCGCACCCGGTAGAGGCCGGTGTCCAGGGAGGGCGACTGCTCGAGGTGGACCTTGATCTCGCCCATGAACGTGTACCGCTGCTGCTTGGCGTACTCGCGGACCATCCCGGCCAGCTCGTCCCCGAGCTGGCTGGCGTAGGGAGCGAGCCGCTGGTAGTCGCTCGAGCTGAGCTCGACGATGAAGTCGTTGGGGACGACGGTGCGCTCGCGGTTCCAGATGGCCGCGTTGTTGTCGCACTCGCGCTGCAGGGCGCCGGCGATCTCCACCGGCTGGACCTCGGACTTGAAGACCTTGGCGAAGGTGCCGTTGACGAGGCCTTCCAACCGCTGCTCGAAGCGCTTCAGTACTCCCATGTCCTGCACCTCCTTCTCCGTGTCCTGGCGCGCGCGACGTGGTAGTGCTTACTGATCGTATCCACGCGCGAGGCCACCTGGTGGTTCCCCGGCGCGCACCGCACCACCCCTGGATCGTAGGGGCGGGCAAGGAACAGTGTCGCGCATCCGCGGGGGGATCGGGCAGGGGCGAGGGGAAACGTGGGTGAGAGGGCTCCGCGAGGCGTGTTAGCCTTTTGCATGTCGGTGGGCGCCCCCGAGGGGGAGCCGCCGGCGGTGCGAGCGCGGGTGGCGGAATAGGCAGACGCGCTGGATTCAGGTTCCAGTGCCCGAAAGGGCGTGGGGGTTCAACTCCCCCCTCGCGCACCGAAGGAGAGCCCCCGTCCCGGAGAGATCCGGGGCGGGGGCTCTTCTGTGTCGCGGGTGAGGTGGTGCGCCCTCACCCGCATAGAGATGTTAATAATTTTTTCTTTCCATCACGGAATCGACCCGACTGCCGGGCTCCGCGCGTTTTACGTGATTTCCCGTTTGTTTTCTGTCATGGTTTTCAACGCCCGCTGGAAAGGGCCCCTCAGAACGCGGTCGAAGGGTGAGTCATGCGCCGCCTCGCTTTGTTCGGTCTTCTCGTGGTCGCGGTGTTCGCCATCGGTCCACGGCCACTCGCCTCGGCAGCCGCGGGGGAGGCGTCGTCCATTCCGTTCGCCGAGCGATATCACGCCGTCCAGCACGGCGGGGTCGTGCGGGCCGCCAATTCGGCGATCACCTGCGGTCGCGCGGTGCTCGACACCGCCCCGACCTGCGAGGACGCGCAAGGAGGCGCGGCCGCGCTCGGCGGCCAGTACGAGATGGCGTACATCGACGTCGACTCGGATCCCAACACCTACAACTCGAGTCGCGCCGAACTCCGACTGCCCCCGGGATCCCGGGTCACCCACGCCCGCCTTTACTGGGGCGCCAATATCCGGGTCGGCGAACACAAACCGCCGGAGGACAACGGGCGGGTGCTGATCGCGGAACCCGGCGGCCAGTACAAGGAACTCCTCGCGGATTCCGTCATCGGACACCGGGACACCGGCGACCAGGCCGCGTTCTTCGCCTCGGCCGACGTCACCGAGCTGGTGCGGTGGAGCCGGCCAGGCGACTGGACCGTCGCCCAGATCAACGTCGCCATGGGGCATTCGGCCGCCGGCGGTTGGGGCGGCTGGACCCTCGTGGTGGCCTACGAGAACCCGGCGGAGCCGCTGCGGGAGATCACGCTGTGGGACGGGTTCGTCCCGGTGGACGGGGACGGTGCCGTCGCCGACGTGCGGATTCCCGAGCTGGCGGCGGCGGCGGGCGGCCACGGCAGCCTGGGCGTGGTGGCCGGCGGCGGCGACCCGGGGCGCTCGGGCGACACGGTGACCGTGCGCGCCGACGACGGCCGGGCCGCCCTGCTCGGCGACGACGCGAACCCGGTCGGCGACGTGATGAACTCCACGATCGCCGACCACGGCCGGGCGGCCACCCAGCGTGAGCCGGCCCACGCCAACACCCTCGGGTTCGACTCGGACGTGCTGGACGTCTCGGACGCGCTCGCGGACGGCGCCGGCGCCCTGGACGTGCGCTTCGGCAGCGCCGAACACGACTACCAGCTCGGGGCGGTGTTCCTCCAGGTCGACGCGGCCGCCTGAGCCGCGGGCCCACGTCCGCCCACGTTCGAAGCTCGCAAGTTCCAAGCCCGCAAGGACGGAAGCGTGCTGACCGTAGTGCACCTCGCCCAGCCCGTGGACGGCGGCGTCGCCCGGGTCGTCACCGACCTGGTCCGCGCCCAGACCCGGGCCGGGATCCGCGCCACCCTGCTCTGCCCGTCCGGCGGCGAGCTCGGCCGGGCCGCCGCGGCCGCCGGGGCCGACGTCCGGCACTGGCACGCCGAGCGCGCCCCCGGGCCCAACCTGCCGTGGGAGGTCGCCTTCGCGGTCCGCGCCATCCGCCGGGCCGCCCCCGACCTCGTCCACCTGCACAGCGCCAAGGCCGGGCTCGCCGGGCGACTCGCGCTGCGTGGCCGGCTGCCCACCGTCTTCCAGCCGCACGCCTGGTCGTTCCAGGCGGTCACCGGGATCGGCGCCGCCCTGGCCACCCGCTGGGAGCGGCACGCGGCCCGCTGGGCCCACCGGGTGCTGTGCGTCAGCGAGGAGGAGCGGCGGCGCGCCGAGCGGGCCGGGATCGTCACCCGGCACGCCGTCATCCCCAACGGCGTCGACCTCGACCGCTACCCGGCCGCCGACGGGGCGGCACGGCGCGGGGCGCGCGCCGCGCTGGCCGCCGTGCACGCCCTGCCGCCGCGCGCACCGCTCGTGGTGTGCGTCGGCCGGCTCTGCCCACAGAAGGGCCAGGACCTGCTGCTGCGGGCCTGGCCCCGCGTGCTTGATCGTTTCCCCACCGCCCGTCTTGCGCTGCTCGGCGACGGCCAGGACCGGGCCGTGCTGCGCCGCGCGGCCGGCGCCGGGGTGCTCTTCACCGGCCACATCGACGACCCCCTGCCCTGGTACACGGCCGCCGACCTGGTCGTACAGCCGTCCCGCTGGGAGGGCATGGCCCTGGCACCGCTGGAGGCGATGGCCGTGGGCCGGCCCGTGGTGCTCACCGACGTCGGCGGCGCCCGCGAGAGCCTGCCGGCGGGCTCGGCCGCGCACTGCCTGGTGCCGCCCGAGGACCCCTCGGCCCTGGCCCGCGCCGTCACCGCGCTGCTCGAGGCCCCCGACCGCCGCCGGGCCCTCGGCCGGGTGGCCCGCGAGCACGTCAGGGCCGGCCACGACGTCCGGCTGACGGCCGCCGCCTGCCTCCGGCTCTACCGGGAGCTGCTGCCGCCGGGGCCGCGCGAGTTGCCGGACGCCGTGCCGAGACCGGCGGCCGGCGCCCCGCCCCTCGCCGAGGACGGTGGGGAGCGCGCGCGGCGATGACCATCGAGGGAACCGCCACCGTCAGGACCGGGCAGGCCGGGCAGGCCGGCGCCGCGGCGAGCGCCGGCACGGCGACCGCGGGGACCAGGACCGCCGTCGTCCAGCCCCGCGGGCCGCTGGCGGCCGGCCAGCCGCCGCGACGCCGCGGCGCGGGCCGGCGGGGCCCGGCTGGCGGCGCCCGCTGGCTGCTCGCCGGCGACGCGCTGGCCGCCGCCGCGGCGCCGGTGGTGGCCGGCCCAGCCCGCCAGCCCGCCGCCCTCGCGCTGCTCTCCCTGGCCCTCGTGGGCGCCGTCTTCGCGGCGCTCAACCGGGCCCGCGGCCTGTACCGGCCCACCCTCTCCGGCGGCGCCCTCGACGAACTCCCGCCGCTGCTCGGCCACTCGGCCGTCGCCTGGTGCGCCGCCGCCGCGCTCTTCGCCGAGCGGCACGAGCCCACCAGGACCCTCGCCCTGGTCTCCGCCCAGACCCTGCTCGCCGTCGCGGCGCGCGGCACCGTCCACGCCACCCGCCGTCGGGCCGCGCGCCGCTGCCCGCGCCCCACGCTGATCGTCGGCACCGGCCCGCACGCCCAGCGCGTCGCCGCCATGCTCGCCCAGCACCTCGAGTTCGGCATGCGCCCCGTCGCCCTCGTCGGCCCGGTGCCGGGACGGCTGCCCGAGCGCACCCGGCTGCCCGTGCTGCCGCTCGGCGACGACCTCGGCCGGGCGGTGCCGCCGGGCGGCGTCCGGCACGTCGTCTTCGCCCGGCAGCCCCAGCGCCGACTGCTGCGGCTCTTCTGGGAACGCGGCTGCGCCGTCTGGTGGATCGAGCCCGCCCCGGCCGCCGCCCGCGGCCCCGGCGCGCCGCGCGAGAGCCACCTGTGGGGCTACACCTGCCGCCGCCTCGACCCGCCGCGCCGCCAGCGGGTCGCCCGCTGGGGCAAACGCGGCCTCGACGTCGTCGTCGCCGGCACGGCCCTGGTCGCCGTGGCCCCGCTGCTGCTGCTGTGCGCCCTCGCCGTCCGGATCGCCGACGGGCCAGGCGTGATCTTCCGGCAGGAGCGGATCGGCGAGGACGGCCGGCCGTTCGTCATCCTCAAGTTCCGCAGCCTGCGCCCGGCCGACGAGCGGGAGGCCGCCACCCGCTGGAACATCAGCCAGGACGGCCGGATGTCCCCGGTGGGGCGGCTGCTGCGCCGCACCTCGCTCGACGAACTCCCGCAGCTGTGGAACGTGCTGCGCGGCGACATGAGCCTGGTCGGCCCGCGCCCCGAACGACCGCACTTCGTCGAGCGGTTCAGCCGGGTCTACCCCGGCTACGCGGACCGCCACCGGATGCCCGTCGGGCTCACCGGCCTCGCCCAGGTCAGCGGCCTGCGCGGCGACACCTCCATCGAGGACCGCACCCGCTTCGACAACCTCTACATCGAGACCTGGTCGCTCTGGCAGGACATCCGCATCATGCTGCGGACCGCCGCCGCCTGCCTCCGCCTCGGAGGCAGCTGATGCCCGCGACCACCGCGACCACCGCGCCCGCGCGCCGGGTGCCCGCGCTCGTCCCCGCCACGCCGGCCGGGCGTTGGCGGCTGCTGCCGCTGCTGGCCACCGTGCTGCTGCTGGCCGTGCCGGTCGGCGGCCTCAGCCTGGCCGGCTCCACCGCCACGCCGGCCGACCTGGCCTCGGTGGCGCTCGCCGGCTGCTGCGCGGCGCTGCTGGCCCGCGGCCGGCGGCCGCCGCTGCCACGGCGCGCCGCGGTGCTGCTCGGCGCCCCGATCCTCGCTTTCGCCGTCGCCACCGTCACCGCCGCCGACCCGACCGCCGCCCTGCCGGGACTGCTGCGCCTCCTCCAGACCTTCGTGGTGGTGCCGCTCTGCCTGGTGCTGCTGCTGCGCGACGCCCGGGACTTCCGGCTCGTCGCCGGCGCGCTCGTGCTGCTCGCGCTGGCCCAGGGCGCGCTCGGCTGCTGGCAGTACGCCACCGGCTCGGGCGCCTCCTACATGGGCCAGAACGTCCGCGCCGTCGGCACCTTCGGCCCGCTCCACATCATGGCCATGGCCGCCACCGTCTCCCACGGCCTGGTCACCGCCCTCTGCCTCGGCCTGGCCGCCCACCGCACCGCCCCGCGCTGGTGGCGCCCCGGCACGCTCGGCTGCGCCGCGCTCCTCACCCTGCCGCTCGCCGTCTCGTTCAGCCGGGGCGCCTGGCTGGCCAGCGGCGTGGCCGTGCTCACCGTGGTCCTGCTCGCCGCGTTCGGCTCGGGACGACGCGCCCGGCGCACGCTGCTCGCCCTGCTGGCCGCCGGTGCGCTGCTGGTGGGTGGGGCCGCGCTCGGCTCCGGCATGGTCGCGGACCGGCTCAGCAGCATCGGCGACGTCACCGGCACCCCCGACCAGTCGGTCGTCGACCGGTACGCCATGTGGGAGGCGGCCCTCGGCATGTGGCAGGACCACCCGTGGACCGGCACCGGACCGCGCGGCTTCGCCGACCACCGCGACAGCTACGCGCCGCTCGCGCTCTCCGCCGGCAGCGACACCGGCGGCGCCGGCGCCGCGTTCCAACGCCAGGAGCTGCTCTCCCCGCACAACATGTACCTGCTGCTGCTCAGCGAGATCGGCCTGCTCGGCGCGGCGACGGTCCTCGGCTGCTGGGCAGCGCTGCTGGTCCTCGCCCTGCGCCGGGCCCGGCGGGCCGGCGACGGCCGGCCGAGTGCGGCCGGCCTGGCCGCCGTCGGACTCCTCGTCTGGCAGCTCGTCAACTTCCTGTACGCCGACATCGGCGGCCCCACCACCGTGCTGACCGCCGTCGCCCTGGGCCTCACCGCCTGGTGGGCGCTCTCCCCGGCGGCGGTCGAGGAGCGGGGGCCGACGTGAGCGAACGCTTCGTGGCCCGGGCCGCCGGCCTCACCGCGGCGCTGACCGCGGCCGGCGCGCTGTGCGGGCTGCTGCGGGACCAGATCATCGCGACGCTCTACGGAGCCGGCGGCGCGACGGACGCGTTCCTGGTCGCCTGGACCGTGCCGGAGTTCGCCGCCACGCTGCTGATCGAGGAGGCGATGGCGCTGGTCCTGGTGCCGGCCTTCAGCCTGGCCCTGGCCAGCGGCGGCGCCCGGTCGCCGCGGGCGCTGGTCGCGGCCACGCTGCCGAGGCTGCTGCTCGCGCTCGCCGCGGCGAGCGCCGCCCTGGCGGCGGGGGCGCCGCTGCTCGTCCAGCTCCTCGCCCCCGGCCTCGCCGAGCGGGACCTCGCGGTCGACTGCACCCGGCTGACGGCAGTGACGATCCTCACCTTCGGACTGGCCGGATACCTCAGTGCGGCGCTCCGCGCCCACCGCGACTTCCTGCCGCCGGCGGCGATCTACGTCGCCTACAACGTCGGCATCGTCGCCACGGCGCTGCTCCTCCACACCACCTACGGCATCCGCGCCGCGGCCACCGGCGTCGCCCTCGGCGGCCTGCTGATGGTTCTGCTGCAACTCCCCTTCTTCCTCCACCGGCTGCGCCTGCCGGCGCCCGGTCAGAAGGCGACCCCCACCACCCACCGCCCTCCGGCCACCGAGACCACACGCCTCCCGGCGGGCGACGCCGACGGCGCTGGCGCGCCGGAGCGGCCGGTGGCCGGGTACCGCGCGCCGCCTGCGGCGGGCCGGTGCGGACCTGCCGGCGCCCGTGCGCCGGGTGCGGTGCGCCTGCCGGCGGACGGCGCCGACGCGCGGTCGCCTGCGGCGGGCCTGCCGGCGGGCGACACCGATGGCGCTGGCGCGCCGGAGCGGTCGGTGGCCGGGCGCTGCGTGCCGCCTGCGACGGGGGGCGCCGGGAGGCTCGGCGGTCGAGGGACAGGGAGTGCCGAAGGCACCGGCACTGGCGCGCCGGAGCGGTCGGTGGCAGGGCGCTGCGCGCCGTCTGTGGTGGGCTTGCCGGGGGGCGGTGCGGGGTCGGCTGGTGGCGAATCCGGCGGCGTTCGCGACTCCGGCACGGCGCCGCCGGGGGCGGCCTCGCGGCTGCCCGTCGAGCGGAGCTCGTCCGCGGTCGCCTACCTCCGTGAGGGCGGCGGCGGGGGGCTCAGCGAGCGAGGGACAGGGAGTGCCGAAGGCGCCGGCGCTGGCGCGCCGGAGCGGTCGGTGGCCGGGTGCTGCGTGCCGTCTGCGGCGGGTTTGCCGGCAGGCGGTGAAGTCATCGGCGCTGGCGCGCGGTCGTCTGTGGTGGGCTTGCCGGGGGGCGGTGCGGGGTCGGCTGGTGGCGAATCCGCCGGCGTTCGCGACTCCGGCACGGCGCCGCCGGGGGCGGCCTCGCGGTTGCCCGTCGAGCGGAGCTCGGCCGTGGCCGCCCGCCTCCGGGAGCGGCCTGCCGGAGGAACCTTCGAGGCGCTCAGGCCGCCAGGCCAGCTCGTGGTGCCGGTGGTGCTGTTCGCGTTGAGTCGGCAGGCGCAGGTGCTGGTCGAGCGGTTTCTCGCCTCGTCGTTGCCGTCCGGGGCCATCTCGTGGCTCAACTACGCCCAGAAGGTGGCCCAGTTGCCGATGGTGCTGGCCATGATGGTCTGCACCGTCACGCTCCCCATGGTCGCCGGCGCGGTCGCCCGGGGGGATCTGGCGGGGGCCAGGCTGCGCGTCGAGCGCGATCTCGTGGTGGCCGCCGTCGTGGTGCTGGTCGGCGCCGCCTACGTCGTCGCCCACGCCCCGCGGATCATCGAACTCCTCTTCCAGCGCGGCGCGTTCGACGCGCAGGACACCGCGGCCACCGCCGCCGTGATGCGGGTGTACGCCGTCGGCCTGCTGGGCCACACCCTCACCGGCGCGCTGGTCAGGCCGTTCTTCTCGGCCGCCAGGCCCACCTGGTTCCCGTTCGCCGCCATGGCCGCCGGGCTGCTGGTCACCGTGGGCGGCGGCCTGGTCGCCACGCCCCGCTGGGGCGCCGCCGGCATCGCCGCCGCCAACGCGGCCGGCATCACCGTCACCGCGGCGCTGCTGCTGCACGGACTCGCGACCCGCACCATCCCCGTCGAACCCCGCCGCGTCCTCGGCCGCGTCGGCCGCCTCGCGCTGGCCGCCACCGTCGCCACCGCCGCCGGCTGGGCGGCCGCCGACGCGGCGGCGACCCTGCCCGCGCCCGCCGCGCTCGCCGCCGGCGCCCTCCTCGTGCCCGCCGTGTTCGCCGCCGCGGCGCACGCGCTGCGCGTGCCCGAGGCCCGCGAGCTGCTCGCCCGACTTCCCGGACTCGCCCGTCTCCCGTCCGCTCTCACCAGGAGGCACCTCACCCATGGCCCATGACGCCAACGCCCCCGCGCCGCTGTGGCTGTTCATGTACCACTCCGTGGCCTACACCAGCCCCGACCCGTACCGCATCACCGTCACCCCGGACCGCCTCTACCAACAGCTGGCGTGGCTGCGCCGCCGCGGGCTGCGCGGCGTGTCGGTGAGCGAGCTGCTGCGCGCCCACGAGGTCGGCCGGGCCGAGCGGCTGGTCGGGCTGACCTTCGACGACGGCTACAAGGACTTCCTCGACTACGCCGTCCCGCTGCTGCGCGGTCACAACTGCACCGCCACCGTCTTCGCGCTCCCCGGCCGCCTGCACGGCAGCAACGCCTGGGACGCGGACGGCCCGCGCAAGCGGCTGCTCAACGCCGACGGCATCAGGGCCGCCGCGGCGGCCGGCATGGAGATCGGCTCGCACGGCCTGCGGCACCTCGCGCTGACCAGCCTCGACGACGCCGCGCTCGAACGCGAGATCACCCACAGCCGGGACCTGCTGCGCGAGATCACCGGCCGCTCGGTGGCCGGGTTCTGCTACCCCTACGGCGCCGTGGACACCCGGGTCGCCGACGCCGTGCGGGCCGCCGGCTACTCCTACGCCTGCGCCGTCAAGCCCGGCTCGCTGACCGGCCGTTACGCGCTGCCCAGGATCCACATGGGCGAGTCCGACGGGCCGCTGCGGATGCGCCTCAAGCGGCGGCTGCACCCGCTGCGCCGTCGCGGCGTCCGGCTCGAGGCACCGCCGGCCGGAGCGGTGGCCCGTTGAAGCGCGCGCTGCATGTCATCACCGGGCTCGGCGTCGGCGGCGCCGAGCGCCAGCTGCGGTCCCTGCTGCGCCGGCTGCCGCTCGCCTGCGACGTGGTCACCCTCACCAACGCCGGCCCCGTCGCGGCCGAACTGCGGGCCGACGGGGTCGCCGTCACCGACCTCGGGATGCGCGGCAACCGCGACGTCGGGGCGCTGCCCAGGCTGGTGCGGCTCATCAGGGGCGGCGACTACGACCTGGTCCACACCCACCTCTACCGGGCCTGCGTCTACGGCCGGCTCGCCGCGCGGCTGGCCGGCGTGCGGACCGTGGTCGCCACCGAGCACTCGCTCGGCGCCCACCGCATCGAGGGCCGGCCGCTGACGCCCGCCACCCGCGCGCTCTATCTGGCTGCCGAGCGGCTCGGCGCGGCGACGGTCGCGGTTTCCGGCACGGTCGCCGGCCGGCTGCGGGACTGGGGCGTGCCGGCGAACCGGATCCACGTCGTGCCCAACGGCATCGAGCCGGCCACCTTCGCCTTCGACGAGGAGGCGCGGGCGGCGGTCCGGGCCAGGCTCGGGCTGCCGGAGGGCGCCGTGGTGGTGGGCGGGGTCGGCCGCCTGGTGCCGGAGAAACGCTTCGACGTGCTGCTGCGGGCCGTCGCGGAGCTGCCGGAGCACGTCTGGCTGGTGCTGGCCGGCGCCGGCCCGGAACGGGCGGGGCTGCGCCGGCTCACGGCGCGGCTGGGCATGACGGGACGGGTGGCGCTGGTCGGCGAGTGGCCCGACATGCCGGGGCTGCTGTCGGCCTTCGACCTGTTCGTCTCGCCGTCCACCGAGGAGACGTTCGGCCTCGCGGTGCTCGAGGCGCTGGCCGCCGGGCTGCCGGTGCTGCACGTCAGCTGCCCGGCGGTGGACGAACTGCCGCGTCAGGAGGCCCCGGGCGCGCGGCGCGTGGAGGCCACCGTGCCCGACCTGGCCAGGGCGCTCCGCGCCGAGCTGGCGCTCGGTGTGCGGCGGCTGCCGGTGCCCGAGGTGGTGCGGCGCTACGACATCGACCGGGCCGTGGCGCAGCTGATGACCGTCTACGAGGAGGTGCGTCGCTGATGCGACGGGTCCTGGCCCGCTGGTGGCCGTTCGCGCTTCCGGTGCTGCTCGGCGCGCTGCTCGGCGCCGGGTACGCGCTGCTGGCCGAGCGCGAGTACGCGGCCAGTGGCTATGTGGTGGTGCGGGCGGCGGGGGAGGCCGACCCGGCGGCGGCGGTGGGCTTCGCCCAGTCGTACGGGCGGATGGCGACCAGCGAGGCGGTGCTGGACGCGGCCCGGGAGGAGGCCGGCGGCTCGGCGGCCGAACTGCGCGGCCGGGTGCGGGCGGCGACGTCGCCGGACGCGCCGGTGATCGAGATCACGGGACGCGCGCCGGGCGCGGAGGCGGCGGCCGGGGCCGCCAACGCGGTGGCGCGCGCCCTGATCGGCTACGCGGCGGAGGCGGAGCCCGAGACGGCCGCCGAACTGGTCGAGCTGATGCCGGCCCGGGCGCCGGCCACGCCGGTCTCCCCCGCGCCGCTGCTCTCCCTGGCCGTGGGCACGTGCGCCGGTGCCCTCCTCGGCACCGTCATCCACCTCGCCCGGGCCCCGGCCGCCGGCCGTCCTGCCCCGGCGGGCGAACCGGCCCCGACGGAGGAGCCGGGTCAGCGCGACGAGTCCGTGCCGGCCGAGCGGGCGGTGGCGGCCGGTGAACCGGCCCTGGCCGAGGTGCCGCAGGCGCAGGTGTTCCTACCGGTCTGCGTGTTCAAGCCGGTCGGCGCGTGCCCCTCGGCGGCGGAGCCCGTGCCGGCCGCCCGCTGCCCGGGCGAGGCCGGCACACCCGTGGGTGGCGACGCCCCACTGCCGGTGAAGAACGACCCCGCACCGGCCGTGCCCAGCGGCTAGCGACCCCGCTCCGCGCCGCCGTTGACGGCGATGACCTGGGCCGTCACATGGCCGGCCGCGTGCGAGGCGAGCCAGTGCAGCGTCTCCGCCACGTCGCCCGGCTCGCCGGCCCGGCCGTTGGCCGTCTCGGCGATCAGTGCCCGGCGCCGCTCCTCGGGGATGCTCGGGCCGAAGAACTCGGTGTCGTCGATGAAGCCCGGCGCCACCACGTTCACCGTCACGCCCCGCGGGCCGAGCTCGCGGGCCAGCGCGAACGCGTACGGGTGGAGCGCCGCCTTGCTCGCGCCGTAGCCGCTGGAGCCCGAGCCCCGGTGGGCGGCGATGGAGCTGAGGAAGAGCAGCCGGCCGCCGGGCGAGGCGAGCCGGTCCTTGAGCGCCTCGGTGAGCAGCACCGCCGTCAGCGTGTTGGTGCGGAAGTTCACGGCCCACTGGTGCGCCGTCGCGGCGAGCGGCTCCGTGTCGTCCGGCGGCCCGGGTTCGAGGTTGCCGTTGCCGCCGGCGTTGTGCACCAGCACGTCCACCGTGCCGAAGCGGTCACCGATCTCGGCGGCGACCCGCGCGACCTGGGCCGGCTCGGTCAGGTCGGCGGCGAGCGGCACCGCGTCCGGCAGTTCGGCCGCCGCCCGGTCCAGGACCTCCCGGCGCCGGCCGATCAGTACCGTCGTGTCACCGTCCCGCGCGAAGGCGCGCGCCGTCGCGAGGCCGATTCCCGTGCCGCCCCCGCTGATCACCACTGTGCGTCCTGCCATGGCGCTGACCGTATCGCCTCGCGCCTCAGCGTGGGGCCTGCCACGTCACCGCGGTGCCCGCACCGTCAGGGCCCGGGCCGAGGGTGACCGAACCGCCGAGTGACTCGGCGCGCCGCGTGAGGTTGCGCAGCCCGCTGCTGCGCCGCCGCCCGGCCGGCAACCCCCGGCCGTCGTCGGCGACGGTCAGCCGCACCGCGTCCCGCCCGTCAGGGAGCCGGGCCGTGGCGTCGACCACCACGTCGACGCGGCCGGCGTCCGCGTGCCTGGCGGCGTTGGACAGGGCCTCGCGCAGCGCCGCGACCAGGTGGCGCGCCGTCTCCTCGCCGACGAGCGCGTCGACGGGCCCGGTGAACGTCACGGACGGCGGGAAGCCGAGGGTGGCGGCGGCCGCGCCGGTCTCGCGCAGCACGCGGGTGCGCAGGGCCGCCGGCGCCTCCTCTGGCGGCTGCTGGAGGGCGAAGATCGTGGTGCGGATCTCCTGGACGGTGGCGTCGAGTTCGTCGGTGGCGCGGTCGATGCGCCGGGCGACCTCCTCGCGGTCACCGGCCCGCCGGGCGCGCTCCAGCCCCATGCCGACCGCGAACAGCCGCTGGATGACGAGGTCGTGCAGGTCGCGCGCGATCCGGTCGCGGTCCTCCAGAACGGCCAGTTGCTCGCGGTCCCGGCGCGCCCGCGCCAGCAGCAGGGCGAGCGCGGCCTGCTGGGCGAACTGGGTGGCCAGGGCGCGTTCCGGCACCGAGTAGGCGGGGGACCCCGGGGTGCGGGAGATGACCAGCGCGCCCAGCGTGGTGCCGTCGCTGGCCAGCGGCAGGAGCATGGTGGGGCCCTGCCGGTCGGTGGGGGCGGCGATCAGCGGGAGCTCCGCGGGTGCCGGCTCCTCCAGGACGACGGGCTCGCCGCCCAGCGCCCGCCGCAGCGCCGGCGCGTCGGCGGGGACGGTGGTGCCGATCACGCCGCCGGCGGCCTCGCCGCTCGCGGCCACCGCCTCGATGTCGCCTGAGCCGTCGGCCGCCGGCACGAGGACGACGCCGGTGGCGGCGCCGGCCAGCCGCAGGGCCTGCTCGGCGACGACGGCCAGCGCGTTGTCCTCGTCGGCGGAGAGCAGCGAGGCGGTGAGTTCCAGGCTGCCGTCCATCCAGCGGGCCTGCTGCCGGACGGCCTCGTGGAGGCGGGCGTTGCCGATGGCCGCGCCCGCCTCGGTGGCCAGCACCCGCAGCAGCTGCCGGTCCTCGGCGGTGAAGCCGTCGGCCGTGGCGCCGCGCTTGCCGGCCACCTGGAGCAGGCCGTAGGTGGCGCCATGGACCGGCACCGGGACGGAGAGCGGCGGCGGCGGGCCGCCGTTCAGCAGGGCGTCGACCAGGGGTTCGGTGCGGCCGGCCGGATCGTCCGGCGCGGTCGCGCCGTGCGTGACGAGGCGGCCGACGGCGCCGCCCACCTCGTCGAGGACGGCCAGGGCGGCGTAGCGGGCGTCCGCCAGCTCGGCCGCGGCCCGCACGATCCGGTCCGGCACGGCCTGGGGCGCGATGTCGCCGCCGATGGCCTCCACGGCCCGCAGCAGGCGGGGCAGCTCCCGCATGAGCCGAGGATAGTTACTCCCGAACCAGGGCGAAACTCGTGTCCCGGGTGCCCGCCGGGCCCGGCCGGGTGGCGGCCTCCCGCTCCAGCATCCGCCGGAACGGGCCGTCGACCGACGCCAGCTCGGCGTGCGGACCGCGCTGCACCACCCGGCCGCCGTCCAGCACCAGCACCTCGTCCACGCCGCCGAGGCCGGCGAGCCGGTGCGTGATGAGGACGGTGGTGCGGCCCTCGGTGGCGGCGAGCAGGTCGGCGGTGAGCGCGTCGGCGGTGGGCAGGTCCAGGTGCTCGGCCGGCTCGTCGAGCACCAGCACCGGGAAGTCGGCGAGCAGCGCCCTGGCCAGCGCGAGGCGCTGCCGCTGGCCGCCGGAGAGCCGGGCGCCGAACTCCCCCACCAGGGTGTCGAGGCCGTCCGGCAGCTCGGCGTCGACCCAGTCGAGCAGCCGGGCGGCGGCGAGCGCGTCGCGCAGCGCGCGGTCGTCCGCGTCGGGGCGGGCGAGACGCAGGTTCTCCCGCAGGGTGCTGTCGAAGATGTGCGCGTCCTGGGCGCACAGGCCGACCAGGCGGCGGACGTCGTCGCCGGCCAGCGTCGTGGCGTCGTCCCGGCCCAGGGTGTAGGCGCCGGCGGTCGGGTCGAGGAGGCGCAGCAGGCAGTGGGCGAGGGTCGTCTTGCCGGCGCCCGAGGGGCCGACGACGGCGACCCGGCGCCCGGGGGTCAGCTCCAGGTCGACGTCGCGCAGCGCGGGCTCGGCCGCGCCCGGGTGGCGGGCGGTCAGCCCGCACAGCCGCAGCGGGAAGGGGTCCTGCGGCGCGGGCGCGGGCTCGGCCGGCTCCCGCACCGGGTCCTGCGCCTCGGTGATCTCACGGATCCGCTCGGCGGCCCGCCGCGCTCGCTGCCGCTGTTGGGCGGCGCCCGGCAGGCCGGCGACGGCCTCGAAGGCGGCCAGCGGAACCAGGACGGCGGAGGCCAGCCAGACGCCGTCCGCCACGGTGGGCACGGCCAGCGCGGCGGCCGCGGTGACAGTCAGGCCGGTGAACAGGGTGGTGAGGCCGGCGCCCAGCGCGGTGACGGCGGCGGAACGGGCGGCGAGCCCGGTGAGCTCACGGTCGGCCGCGCGCAGCGCCGCCTGGCGGGCGGGCAGCGCGCCGGCCACGGTCAGCTCGGCGACGCCGGTGAGCAGGTCGACGGTTCCGGTGGCGAGCTCGCCCCTGGCCGGCGCCAGCCGCCGCTCGGTGCGGCGCGCGAGGGCGGCGGCCAGGGCGGTGACGCCGAGCCCGGCGGCCAGCAGCCCGACGGCCAGGGCGGCGCCGGCCGCGGGCGACAGCCAGGCGGTGAACCCGACGGCGCCGAGGCCGACGGTGACGGCGGCGGCGACCGGCAGCAGCCAGCGCAGGAAGTAGTCCTGGAGCGCGTCGACGTCGGCGACCAGCCGGGAGAGCAGGTCGCCGCGCCTGGCCCGACCGAGCCCGGCGGGTGCGAGCCGTTCGAGACGCCGGTAGACGGTCACCCGCAGCTCGGCGAGGATCCGCAGCACCGCGTCGTGGCTGAGCAGCCGCTCGGCGTACCGGAAGACCGCCCGCCCGATGCCGAAGGCGCGGGTGGCGGTGACGGCGACCATCAGATAGAGCACCGGCGGCTGCTCCCAGGCCCGCGAGATCAGCCAGCCGGACGTGGCCATCAACCCGACGGCGCTCCCCAACGCGAGCGCCCCGAGCAGCGTGGCCAGCGCGAGCCGACCCCCCTGCGGTTTCGCGGTGGCCCGCACCCAGGCCAACGCCGGCGCCTGGGGCGCCGCGTCAGCGCCCTCGCCTGACGGCGCGTTCGCCCGCTGCGCGGGCAGCGTGCCGGCCTGGCCGGCCGGGAGGTCACGGGGCGTGGGGCTGAGCGGACCGACGTCACTCGTCACACGCGGCGTCCCGCCGGCGGGGAGCGCCGGCACCGCGCCGCCGGCCGCAGGCCGGCCCGCCGCGCCCAGCGGCGGTTCGGCCGATCCGCTGGTCCCGCCCGCCGCGCGGCCGGCCGCAGGCCGGTCGTCGGCGTCGGCCGCCGCCAGGGCGCCTGCGGCGCCCTCCGGTAGGCGACCGGCCGGTGTGGTCGGCGAAGGTGCCGTCCAGGCAACTGGTTCCACGTGAAACACTCGATCGGCCGCGGTCAGCAGCGCCTCGCGGTGGGTGACCAGGAGGACCGTGCGGCCCTCCGTCAGCCGCCGCACCGCGGCGACGACCGCCGCCTCCGTCTCGCCGTCCAGCGCCGCCGTCGGCTCGTCGAGCAGCAGGATCGGCCGGTCGGCGAGGAAGGCCCTGGCCAACGCGACCCGCTGCCGCTGGCCGGCCGAGAGGCCGGCGCCGCCCTCGCCGAGCCGCCGGCCCGGGTCGAGGTCGCCGGCCGCCGCGTCCCGCAGCGCCGCCGCCACCGCCGCGTCGTCCGCCTCCGGCCGGGCCAGCCGCACGTTCTCCGCGATCGTGCCGGCGAACAGCCGCGGCTGCTGCGGCACCCACGCGATCCGCCGGTGCCACTCGGCCAGGTCGAGCGTGGTCAGGTCCAGGCCGCCGACCAGGACCCGCCCCTCCGCCGGCGTCACGAACCCGAGCACGGCCGCCAGCAGCGAGGACTTGCCGCCGCCCGAGGGGCCGGTCAGGGCCACCGTCTCGCCGGGGGAGACCACCAGGCTGGTGGGGGCGAGCGCGTCCACCGTCCGACCCGGGTAGCGCACCGCCAGGCCGTCCACGGCGATCTCGACCGCCGCCTCCCCCGGCACCGGCTCGCGGCCACGCGCCGGCGGCTCGGTCTCCAGCACCGCGAAGACCTCCTCGGCCGCCGACAGGCCCTCCTGCGCCGCGTGGAACTGGGTGCCCACCTGGCGCAGCGGCAGATACGCCTCCGGCGCCAGGATCAGCACCACCAGGCCGGTGTAGAGGTCGAGTTCGCCGTGCACCAGCCGCATGCCGATGCTCACCGCGACCAGCGCCACCGAGATGGTGGCCAGCAGCTCCAGCGCGAACGAGGACAGGAACGCGATCCGCAGCGAGCGCAGCGTGCCGCGCCGGTAGTCGGCGGTGATGGCGCGGATGTTCTCGGCCTGGGCCTTGGCCCGCCCGAAGACCTTGAGCGTGCCGAGGCCCGCCACCACGTCGAGGAAGTGGCCCGAGAGCCGGGTCAGCTGCCGCCACTGCCGGTCCATGTGGGCCTGCGTCGCCCAGCCGATCAACACCATGAAGAGCGGGATCAGCGGCAGCGTGCCGGCGATGGTGGCGGCCGAGATCCAGTCGTCGGTCACGATCCTGGCCAGCACCGCGACCGGCACCACCACCGCGAGTCCCAGCTGCGGCAGATAGCGGGCGAAGTAGCCGTCCAGCGCGTCGATCCCGCGGGTGGCGAGCGTCGTCAGCTCGCCCGTGGTGCGGCCCGCGAGCCAGCCGGGGCCGAGCGCCGCCGCGTGCTGGAGCAGGCGGGTCCGCAGCTCCGACTTCACCGCCGCGCTGGCCCGGTGCGCGGCGAGCTCGGTGAGGTAACTCACCAGCGCGCGCCCGAGCGCCGTGGCCGCGAGCAGCAGCAGAGGGGTGCGCAGCTCGGCGACGTCGAGCCCGGCCACGAAGGCGTCGGTGACGATGCCGGCGATCAGCACCGCCTGCCCGATCACCAGGAGCGCTCCCGCCAGGCCGAGCGCCACCGAGGCGACCAGGAAGCTCCTGGTGGCCCGGGCGTGGCGCAGCAGGCGGGGATCGATCGGTCTCATGGTCGTGTGACTCTCAGGAGGCGAGGTGCTGGGTGCCTATGCGCTTGCGGAACACCCAGTAGGTCCAGCCCTGGTAGACCAGCACCACCGGGGTGGCCAGGACCGCGCACCAGGTCATGATGCGCAGGGTATAGGGGGCCGACGAGGCGTTCTCGACCGTGAGGCTCCAGCCGGCGTCGAGCGAGGAGGGCATCACGTTCGGGAAGAGCGCGAGGAAGAGCGCGGTGAACGCCGCCACGACGAGCAGCCCCGAGCAGACGAACGCCCATCCCTCCCGGCCCGCCGCGTTGGTCAGCAGCGCGGCGACCAGCGCCGCGGCCACGACCACCAGCGCCGCCAGGCTGCGGCCGTTGCCGCTGTCGGCCTGGGTCCACAGCAGGAAGACGGCGGCCAGCGCGCCGGTGGCCAGGCCGAGGAGGCCGGCGGCGCGGCGGGCCCTGGTCCTGATGTCCCCCACCGTCTTGAGCGCCGTGAACACGGCCCCGTGGAAGGTGAAGAGCACCACGGTCAGCACGCCGCCCAGCAGCGCGTAGGGGTTGAACAGGTCCAGGAGGCCGCCGACGTACTCGAAGTCGGCGTCGATCGGCACCCCGCGCACGATGTTGGCGAAGGCCACGCCCCAGAGGAAGGCGACCGTCAGGGAGGTCACGAAGATCGCCCGCTCCCAGTTGCGCTGCCAGGTCTCCTCGGTCCGCTTGTGCCGGTACTCGAAGGCCACGCCGCGCACGATCAGGCAGACGAGGATGGCCAGCAGCGGCAGGTAGAAGCCGGAGAAGAGGGTGGCGTACCACTCGGGGAAGGCCGCGAAGGTGGCGCCGCCGGCGGAGATCAGCCAGACCTCGTTGCCGTCCCAGACCGGGCCTATGGTGTTGATCAGCACCCGGCGCTCGGCGCGGTTCCGGGCCAGGGTGCCGGTGAGGATGCCGACGCCGAAGTCGAAGCCTTCGAGGAAGAAGTAGCCGACCCACAGCACGGCGATGATGACGAACCAGAGTTCGGGAAGACTCATCGGGCCAACTCCTCAGTACGAGAACGCCATGGGGCGGTCGGCGGCGGGGTCGTCCCCGCCGATCCTGCTGGGGGGATTGAGGTCGGACTCGGTGAGCTCGGGCGGCCCCGCCTTGGCGTACTTGACCATCAGCCGCACCTCGATCACCGCGAGCACCGCGTAGAGGGTGGTGAAGACCAGCAGCGAGATGAGCACCTCGACCTGGGAGACCCCGGGCGAGACGGCCGCCTCCGTCTTCAGCAGTCCGTAGACCACCCACGGTTGTCGGCCCGTCTCGGTGAAGATCCAGCCCCAGGCGTTGGCTATCAGCGGGAAGAGCATGGTGAGCACGGCGAGCCGCCAGTACCAGCGGGTCAGCAGGTGGGGGAGCTCCCGCTTCCTGGTGAGCGCGAGCCGCGGCCGTTCGTCCTCGCCGGTGCGGAGGCTCTCGTCGAGCCACAGGCGCCGGCGGGTGAGCCAGAGGCCGGCCGCGCCGAGCGTGGCGGAGGCCATGCCGAAGCCGATCATCCAGCGGAAGCTCCAGTAGGCCAGCGGGATGTTGGGCCGGTAGTCGCCGGGCCCGTACTGCTCCTGGAGCGCCTCGTTGGTGTCGTTGATGCCGGGCACCGGGTCGGAGAAGTTGTCGTGGGCGAGGAAGGAGAGCAGCCCCGGCACCTCGAACGCCACCACGTTGTGGCCCTTGTCCACGTCGCCGATGGCGAAGATCGAGAACGGCGCGGGCGCCTCGGTGTCCCACAGGGCCTCGGCCGAGGCCATCTTCATCGGCTGCTGCTCGTACATGATCTTGCCGAGCCGGTCGCCCGAGACGGCGGTCAGCAGACCGGCGACCACCATGGTGATCAGCCCCACCCGCAGCGAGGTGCGCATCACGGCGGTGTGCCGGCGGCGCATCAGGTGGTAGGCGGCTATGCCGACCATGAACGCGCCGCCGGTGAGGAAGGCGGCCGTGATGGTGTGCGCGAACTGGGCCACGGCGGTGTTCTGGGTCAGCACGTGCCAGAAGTCGGTGAGCTCGGCCCGGCCCGACTCCTCGTTGATGCGGTAGCCGACGGGGTGCTGCATCCAGGAGTTGGCGGCCAGGATGAAGTAGGCGGAGATCACGGTGCCCACCGCCACGGTCCATATGGTGGCCAGGTGCAGCTTGGGCGGCAGCTTGTCCCAGCCGAAGATCCACAGGCCGATGAAGGTGGACTCGAAGAAGAAGGCGATCAGCGCCTCGAAGGCGAGCGGCGCGCCGAAGACGTCTCCGACGAAGCGGGAGTAGTCCGACCAGTTCATGCCGAACTGGAACTCCTGCACGATGCCGGTGACCACGCCCATCGCGATGTTGATCAGGAAGAGCTTGCCCCAGAACTTGGTGGCCCTGAGGTACTTCTCGTTCCTGGTGCGCACCCAGGCGGTCTGCAGCCCGGCGGTGAGGGAGGCCAGGGAGATGGTGAGGGGGACGAAGAGGAAGTGGTAGACGGTGGTGATGCCGAACTGCCACCGCGCCAGCGTCTCCGGTGCGAGAGCGAGATCCACGGTTCTTTCTCCTCCGCGATGCGCGTGGCGCCTGCCGCGCGCGGGCCGAGCTCCAGGGCCGGGCGACCAGTGCTCCCGACCTTGTGAACGTATTCACATTCACAAGCCATTATGGAACACGCGCCCGACCGCCCTGCGGCCGGGGTCCCCAAACCGGAATCAGTCCGGCACGCGCTCCCGGCGGAAGGCCGCCGTCGTGCGCAGCAGCAGGTCGTTCGCCGCCCGCTCCCCGATCGTCACGCGGGCGCCCTCGCCGGCGAACGGGCGCACCGTGATGCCCACCCCCTCGCAGGCCGCCGCGAACTCCGCCGTCGCCTCGCCGAGGCGCAGCCACACGAAGTTCGCCTGCGAGGGCGGCACCGTCCACCCCTGCGCCGCCAGCTCGGCCGTCACCCGCTCCCGCTCGCCGACCAGCGCGTCCACCCGCTCCAGCAGCGCCGCCTCGCTCCGCAGCGAGGCGATCGCCGCGTCCTGCGCGATCTGGCTCACCCCGAACGGCACGGCCGTCTTCCGCAGCGCCGCCGCCACCGGCTCGTGCGCCACGGCGAAGCCCACCCGCAGCCCGGCCAGGCCGTACGCCTTGGAGAAGGTCCGCAGCACGCAGACGTTCGGCCGGTCCCGGTACAGCTCGATGCCGTCCGGCACGGCCGGGTCCCGCACGAACTCCCGGTACGCCTCGTCGAGCACCACCAGCACGTCGCTCGGCACCCGGTCGAGGAAGCGGGTCAGCGCCGCCCGGGAGAGCGCCGTGCCCGTGGGGTTGTTGGGCGTGCAGACGAAGACCAGACGGGTCCGCTCGGTGATCGCGTCGGCCATCGCGTCCAGGTCGTGCTCCTCGCCCGCCGTCAGCGGTACCCGGACCGACGTCGCCCCCGCGATCTGGGTGATGATCGGGTACGCCTCGAACGACCGCCACGCGTAGACGACCTCGTCGCCCGGGCCCGCCGTCGCCTGCAGCAGCTGCTGGGCCACCCCCACCGAGCCGGTGCCGGTGGCCAGGTGCGACACCGGCACGTCGAACCGCTCGGCCAGCTCGGCCAGCAGCGCCGAGCACGTCATGTCCGGGTAGCGGTTGAGCGAGCCGGCCGCGGCCACGGCGGTCTCGAGCACCCCGGGCAGCGGCGGGTACGGGTTCTCGTTCGAGGACAGCTTGAACGAGACCGAGCCCTGCCCGGCCGCGCGGCCCGGCACATAGGCCGGGATGCCGTCCAGCGCCGGGCGCAGCCGCGGTCCTGCGGGCCGGGAGGCGGCGGGGTCCTGAGAAGATGCGGTCGTCACGCTTCCCACCCTATGAGGCCCCTCGATCTTTTGAGGAGACCCCTCGAAAGGGGGATCCCGCCGGCCCGGGCGCGCTCGGCGGCGGATTCGCGCCCATGGCGAGCGCCCTGGCGCGCCTTCCCCGTGAGGGTGATGCGGGGCCTGTTGAATTCCGTGCTCGCGCCGGTGAACGCGCCCCCTCGCACCCGGTAAAGGCGTCCTCGGGCGGCCCGATGGCCTGGCTAACGAAGGCTCATATCCCTTTCGTCCTTGCTGAATCGTGCCGTCGTGCAGCTCGCCGCGACCAGCGGCACCCACCCCGGCCCGGGCCTAACATCAGGTCGCCATGACAGCAGCGAAGCATCAGGTGAGCCGGTCATCCGGTCGCCGGACAAGCAGGCGGGCCGGCATCCGAGAGGTCGCCGCGGCCGCCGGTGTCTCGATCACGACTGTCTCCGACGCGCTCAACGGGAAGGGCCGGCTCCCCGAGGTCACCCGCCGCCACGTGCGCACCGTGGCCGACCGCCTCGGCTACCGGCCGTCCGCCGCCGCCCGCACCCTGCGCACCGGGAAGTCGGGGCTGATCGGGCTCACGGTCACCACCTACGGCGAAGAACCGTTCACCTTCACCGAGTTCGCCTACTTCGCCGAGATGGTCAGGGCCGCCACCTCGGCCGCGCTCGCCCGGGGCTACGCGCTGGTCATCCTGCCCGCCGCCTCCCAGCACCGCGACTTCGACGTCTGGTCCAACGTCGCGCTCGACGGCACCGTGGTCATCGACCCCTCCGACCACGACCCGGTGGTCAGCGAGCTGGTCAGGCAGGGCATCCCGGTGGTCTCCGACGGCCGGCCCGGCGGCAGCCTGCCCGTCACCGCCTGGGTGGACAACGACCACGAGGCCGCCGTCACCGACCTGCTCGACCACCTCGCCGCCGCCGGCGCCCGCCGGATCGGCCTGCTCACCGGCACCAGCACCGACACCTACACGCGGCTCTCCACCACCGCCTACCTCAACTGGTGCGAGCGCAACGGCCAGGACCCGGTCTACGAGGCGTACCCCGCGCACGACCCCTGCGCGGGCGCCGTCGCCGCCGACCGGCTGCTGGCCCGCGCCGACCGGCCGGACGCGGTCTACGGCCTCTTCGACCCCAACGGCACCGACCTGCTGGCCGCCGCCCGCCGCTACGGCCTGGGGGTCCCCGACGACCTGTTGATCGTCTGCTGCAGCGAGTCGAGCGTCTACGCCAGCACCGAGCCGCCCGTCACCACCCTCTCGCTCAAGCCGGGCCGCATCGGCACCACCGTGATCCAACTGCTCATCGACGCCATCGAGAGCGCCGCCGGGCGCGCCCCCGCCGCCGCGCCCGCGCCCGAGGCGGTCCACCGTGTGATGCCGACCGAGCTGATCGTGCGCACCTCCTCCCAACGCCCGGCCGCCCGGCGGGTGCCCTCGCCGGCGCCGTCCGCCACCGCGTCCCCCTCGCCCGCGCGCCCGCCCCGGCGTCAGCTCCAGGTCCCCGGCGACCGCGTGGGCGCCGTCAGGGTGACGGCCCCTCGCACACCCCCTGCCGCTGACCAGTAGATTCCGATAGACAGGTGTGTCACAACTGGGGGCCCGGATTCCTATGATGGGCGAACGGCACCGGGACCTGGCCCGCCAGGCAGGCCCTGCAGGCGGTGAAGACGGCGCGTAGTGGTGGAGGGGTCGATGACTCAGGGGGCCGGCCAGGCACCGGAGGAGTGGCACGGCGTGGACCAGCCCGCGGACCCGGGTCGCGTGGGTGGTCCGGAGGATGATCTCTACACGCCCACGGAGCCGGATCTCCCCGTGATCGAGGGGGCGGGTCCGCTCTACGTGGTCGGTGACGTCCACGGCTACCTCGACGAGTTGCGCGCCGCGTTGCGCGAGGCCGGCCTGACGGACGCCTCGGACAACTGGGCCGCGGGCAACGCCCGGCTGTGGTTCCTCGGCGACTTCACCGACCGCGGCCCCGACGGCGTGGGCGTGCTCGACCTGGTGATGCGACTCTCCGCCGAGGCCGCGGCGGCCGGCGGCTACTGCAAGGCCCTGCTCGGCAACCACGAGCTGCTGCTGATCGGCGCCAGCCGGTTCGGCGACACCCCCGTCGAGTCGGCCGCCGGCACCGCCTCGTTCCAGGCCGCCTGGCTGCTGAACGGCGGTCAGCGCACCGACATGGAGCGGCTGCAGGACCACCACGTCCAGTGGATGTCCAGGCTCGACTCGATGGCCCTGGCCGACGGCCACCTGCTGCTCCACTCGGACACCACGGCCTACCTCGACTACGGCGGCACCGTCGACGACGTCAACGACGCGATCTGGCAGGCGCTCCAGCGCAACAGCGTGGAGGAGACCTGGGAGCTGTTCCGCAAGTTCACCAAGCGGTTCGCCTTCCGCGACGAGGACGGGCCGCAGGCGGTGCGGGAGTTGCTCGACACCTATGGCGGCAAGCGGGTGGTGCACGGCCACAGCCCCATCCCGTACCTGACGGGCGAGGGACTCGGGGGCGCGGACGCCGAGTCGGAGGGCGCGGAGGGTGAGGAAAGCGCGCCGGGCGTGCGCGGTCCGCACGTGTACGCCGATTCGCTCGCCATCGCCATGGACGGCGGAGTGACCATGGCCGGAAAGCTGCTGGTCGCAAGGCTGCCGTTGCCCGAGTAACCGGCGGGGACCGTTTCCCCCGGCGTCACCGAGCGTTGTCCCGCGTGTTCGGCCGCGTGGCCGGGCAGAGGAGAGCTGTCGGGGTGGGCGGCGCGATTGTCTTGGCGAATTCCGGAATTCCCTGTCACAAGGGCCGGATGCGCTCTACCATCGGGGTCCGCTCACCAGCTTGCTGCCCATGAGGCCCTGGGGACGCATATGAACAGCGCTGACGGATTGTCACCGGAGGATCAGGCCGATTTCGAGCGGATCCTCGACGAGGCGCTGCGGACTGCCCGGCTGGCGGCCGGCGGCGACCGTTTCGAGGTCGACCGGGTGCGGTCGCTCGCGATGGACGCGCTGCCGGAGATCGCCTCGGCCGCCGAGGACGAGCACCGCCGACTGGTCGCGCTCCGCCGGGCGTCGGGGGTGCCGGGCGGGGGCGGCCCGGGTCCGAGACCGTCGTCCCCCGGCGGGGAGGAACGTTCCGCCGGGGTCGGTCTTGTGGCCGTCGTCACCACGCTGGTGCCGGTGCTGTCCGCGATCGCCGCCGTGGTCTTCCTGCTGCTCGGCTACGCGCTGCGGCTGGCGGAGCCCGAGCCGGGCATCGCCGAGCGGATGCGCGCGGTGGGCTGGGTGTTCGCGGCGGTGGCGGGGTTCGGGCTGCTGGTGGCGCTCGGCGGCCTGGTGGTCGCCGCGGCGCGGAACGGCGCGTCCACCGCGATCCGGGCCTCGGCGCCGGCCGAGGAGCTGGCGCGGGCGCGCGAGGAGTGGCGGCGCGCGTTGCACGACGAAGGCGTGGTGCCGTTCGTGCGCGCTGCCGCCGGTCAGCACCACCCGCAGGGGCGCACGCCGCGCCTACGGTTCTCCAGCCCGCGCTTCTCGAGCCCCGACTTCTCCAGCTCGACCGGCGCCGCGCCGCGGACGCGGCCGCGCTACGGCCACCCGCGGTTCTCCGGGCCCGAGTTCGGCAGCCCGGCGTTCACCAGCCCGGCGGAGAGCGAGGACGAGCTCACCGATCCGCGGTTCGCGAGCCCGGAGTTCTCGGGTCCTGACTTCGGCAGCCCCGACTTCACGAGCCCGGCCGCGGGCGAGGACGAGCCCCCCGCCCGCCCCGGTTACGCGAGCCCGGACTTCGGCGGCCCCAGGGACTCCGACTAGCAGCCAGGCGGCGGGTTCAGGACAGGAGGCCCTCGATCACCCGGGCCACGCCGTCCTGGTCGTTGGAGAGCGTGTGGTGCGGCGTCGCGGCCAGCACCGCCGGGTGGGCGTTGGCCATGGCGTAGGCGGTGCCCGCCCAGCCGAGCATGGCCAGGTCGTTGGGCATGTCGCCGAACGCCACCACCTCGGTCTGGTCGACACCCAGCTCGCGGCAGCGGCCCGCGAGCGTGCTGGCCTTGCTGACGCCCGGGCCGCTGATCTCCAGCAGCGCGTTCGGGTTGGAGCGGGTGAACTCGCCGTGCTCGCCGGCCACCGCGCGGCCGAGCGCCAGGAACTCGTCCGGGTCGAGGTCGCCGTGGTGGGCGAGCAGCTTCAGCACCGGTTGGCCGCCGAACGCCGGGTCGGCGGAGAGCAGTGCCTCGGCGGGCGCCACCCGGGACGCGGGGTCGGCGACCATCGGCGCGTAGCCGGGCTCGTGGTGGAAGCCGCCGGCGCGCTCGACGGCGAACGCCACCCCGGGCGCGGTGGCGCGCAGGGCGCGCACGATGGCGAGGGCGTTGTCGAGCGGCAGCGGGCGCGTGGCGACGAGTTCGCCGCCGCGGCGCAGGTCGACGACGGCCGCGCCGTTGCCGCAGATGGCCAGGCCGTGCGCCGGCACGTGGTCGCGGACCGGGCCCATCCAGCGGGCGGGCCGGCCGGTGACGAAGATGACGTGGATGCCGGCGGCCTCGGCGGCGGCCAGCGCGGCGACGGTGCGGGGCGAGACGGTCTTGTCCTCGCGCAGCAGCGTGCCGTCGAGGTCGGTGGCGATCAGCCGGGGGCGGAGCCCTGCCGGTATCGGGGGGACCGTGGGTGCGGGGCCCCGGGCGTGGAGGAGGGCGGGCGAGGGTGCGGGGGAGGGTGTGGGCACAGTCCATCAGCATATGCAGGCACATTCGTGCGACAGCTCACTCGGATGTGAGACGCTCCGACTGCGCCCGGAACCTGTCGGGAAGCGGCGCAAGGCTGGCGTGAAAGGGCCTACGCTTGCTGCTCATGGCTGTCTCGTCGGCGCTTCCCCTGCGACTGTCCACCGTGATCCTGCCCGTGTACCGCTGGTCGACCGAGGGCCGGCGAACCTGGCAGCGCGCCGAGGAACTCGGGTTCCACACCGCGTACACCTATGATCACCTCTCCTGGCGCAGCTTCCGCGACCGCGCCTGGTTCGGCGCCATACCCACGCTGACCGCCGCCGCGGCCGTCACCGAGCGGCTCCGCCTCGGCACCCTGGTCACCTCGCCCAACTTCCGGCACCCGGTCACCCTGGCCAAGGAGCTGATCACGCTGGACGACGTCTCGGACGGCCGGGTGACGCTGGGCATCGGCGCGGGCGGCACCGGCTTCGACGCCACCGCCCTCGGCAACGAGGCGTGGCCGCCCCGGGAGCGCGCCGACCGGTTCGGCGAGTTCGTCGGCCTGCTCGACCTGCTGCTCAGCGAGGGCGGCAGCGGCGGCGTCTCGTACCAGGGCGACTTCTACGCCGCCCACGAGGTCCGCAACGTGCCGGGCTGCGTCCAGCGTCCCCGGCTGCCCTTCGCGGTGGCCGCCACCGGGCCCCGCGGCATGCGGCTCGCCGCCCGGCACGGCCAGGCGTGGGTGACCACCGGCGACCCGGCCTCGGCCGGCTCCACGGCGGCCGGCTTCTACCGGTCGCTGGCGCGCCAGGTCGAGCGCCTGGAGAGCGTCTGCGAGGAGATCGGGCGCGAGCCGTCGACGCTCGGCCGGGTGCTGCTCGACACCAGCGCCTTCGCGCCGCACGGCGTCTCGCCGCTCGCCTCGGTCGACGCGTTCGCGGAGTACGCGGGCACCTGCGCCCGGCTCGGCTTCACCGAGGTCGTGCTGCACTGGCCCGTGCCGGACTCGGTCTTCGCCACCGACCAGGCTGTCTTCGAGCGGATCGTCACCCAGGTCACCGTCCCCTAGGGGCTCACCCGGTCGGCCTATGCACAAGGTAGGGGGAAAGAGCTACCAAAGGGTGACGCGCGCACCCGGCGACGCCCACTAGTTTCTTACCCGTGAGCGTGACTACGAGTATGGGGACCGCCGGCCCGGCGAGCGGGGCCGGGGCGAGCGTCATCAGCACCAGGGGCCTGACCAAGCGGTACCCCAAGGTCACCGCCCTCGACGGCCTCTCGGTGGACATCGGCCCGGGCGTCACGGGCCTCGTCGGGGCCAACGGCGCGGGCAAGTCGACCCTGATCAAGATCCTGCTCGGGCTCGCCCCGGCCACCGAGGGCTCCGCCCGGGTGCTGGGCCACGACGCCGAGTCGGAGGGCGGGGCCATCCGCGAGCAGGTCGGCTACATGCCGGAGCACGACTGCCTCCCGCCCGACGTGTCGGCCACCGAGTTCGTGGTGCACATGGGCCGGATGTCCGGGCTGCCGCGCACGGCGGCCCGCGAGCGCACCGCGGACACGCTCCGCCACGTCGGGCTCTACGAGGAGCGGTACCGGCCCATGGGCGGCTACTCGACGGGCATGAAGCAGCGCGTCAAGCTCGCCCAGGCGCTGGTGCACGACCCCCGGCTCGTCCTGCTCGACGAGCCGACCAACGGGCTCGACCCCGCCGGCCGGGACGAGATGCTGGGCCTGATCCGCCGCATCCACAGCGACTTCGGCATCTCGGTCCTCGTCACCTCCCACCTGCTCGGCGAGCTCGAGCGCACCAGCGACCACATCGTCGTCATCGACGGTGGCCGGCTGCTGCGCTCCCAGACCACGGCCAGCTTCACCGAGGCCACCGCCTCGCTGGCCGTCGAGGTCACCGACTCCGACACCCACCCGGACGGCGCGGCCGCGCTGCGCGCCGCGCTGACCGCCCGCGGCCTCGACGCCGCCCCGGCCCCCGGCCACCTGCTGCTGGTGGAGGCCGCCGACGAGGACGTCTACGACACCGTGCGGGACGCCGTGGCCGAGCTCGGCCTCGGCCTGGTGCGCATGGAGCAGCGCCGCCACCGCATCGCCGAGCTCTTCCAGGAGGCACAGCCGTGACCCCGTCCGCCGCGCAGGACGCGCGGATCCACAACATCGGCTACCGCCGGTACGAGGGCGAGCGGCTCGGCCCGGGCCACGCGCGGCTCGCGCTCTTCTCGCACTCGCTGCGCGGAGCCTTCGGCCTCGGCCGCTCGGCCCGCTCCAAGGTGCTGCCGTTCAGCCTGTTCGCCGTGATGTGCATGCCCGCCGTGGTGATGGTGGCCGTCGCGACGCTCTCCGGGCTCGACGAGATGCCCATCGAGTACCAGGGGTACGGCCTCTCGCTGCAGCCGATCCTCGGCCTCTACATCGCGCTCGCCGCGCCCCAGATGGTCTCCCTCGACCTGCGGTTCCGCACCATCCCGCTCTACTTCTCGCGCCCCATGACCCCCACCGACTACGTGCGGGCCAAGTTCGCGGCGCTCTCCGCGGCCCTCTTCCTCTTCGTCGCGGTCCCGCTCACCATCGCCTACGCCGGCGGCCTGCTCGCCGAGCTCGGCTTCGCCGACCAGACCGAGGGCTACCTGCTCGGCCTGGTGACCACCGCCGTGCTGGCCGTCACACACGCCGGCCTCGCCCTCGTGGTGGCCGCCCGCACCCCGCGGCGCGGCTTCGGCGTGGCGGCCATCATCGCGGTGCTGACCATCCCCTTCGTCGCCGTCACGGCGGTCCAGGCGATCGCGAGCGAGCAGGGCGAGTCCGAGGCCGTCGGCTGGCTCGGCCTCTTCTCGCCCGGCACCCTGATCGACGGGCTGCAGTCCACGTTCCTCGGCGGCAGCAGCGGCTTCCCCGGCGAGCAGGACCCGTCCACCGCGGCCGGCGTCGCGTACCTCCTCGTCACCGTCGGTCTCGCGGCCCTGAGCTACGTGCTGCTGGTCCGCCGCTACCGGAAGGCCGGTCTGTAGGCCATGACCACCATTCACATCTCCAAGACCTCCCGCTGGTTCGGCAACGTGGTCGCGGTCAACGACATCACCATGGACATCTCCCCCGGCGTCACCGGCCTGCTCGGGCCCAACGGCGCCGGCAAGTCGACGCTGATCCACATGATGAGCGGCTTCCTCGCGCCCTCGGCCGGCGCCGTCACGCTCGACGACCGGCCCATCTGGCGCAACCCCGAGGCGTACCGGCAGATCGGCCTGGTCCCCGAGCGCGAGGGCATGTACGACTACCTCACCGGCGGCGAGTTCGTGCTGGCCAACGCCGAGCTGCACGGCCTGCCCGACCCGGGCGCGGCGGCCCGCGCCGCCCTGGAGACGGTCGAGATGACCGCCGCCGCCGACCGTCGCGTCTCCACCTACAGCAAGGGCATGCGGCAGCGCGTCAAGATGGCCTCGGCGCTGGTGCACCAGCCGTCGGTGCTGCTGCTCGACGAGCCGTTCAACGGCATGGACCCGCGGCAGCGCATGCACCTGATGGAGCTGCTCCGGCGGATGGGCGAGGAGGGGCGCACCGTGCTGTTCTCCTCGCACATCCTGGAGGAGGTCGAGCAGCTCGCCACCCACATCGAGGTCGTCGTGGCCGGCCGGCACGCGGCCTCGGGCGACTACCGGCGGATCCGCCGGCTGATGACGGACCGCCCGCACCGCTACCTCGTCCGGTCGAGCGACGACCGGGCGCTGGCGGCGGCGCTCATAGCGGACCCGTCCACCAGCGGCATCGAGTTCGACCCCGCGGAGAACGCGCTGCGGGTGCAGGCGGTCGACTTCCTCCGCTTCACCACCCGGCTCCCGCTGCTCGCCCGCGAGCACGGCGTCCGGCTGCTCACCGTCTCGCCCTCGGACGAGTCGCTGGAGAGCGTCTTCTCCTACCTGGTCAGCGCGTAAGGAGCCCGATCGCGATGTACAACCCGACCGTCGCCCGGCTCACCTACCGGGCCCTGCTCGGCCGCCGCCGCGCGCTGATCCTGAGCGCCCTGCCGGCGCTGCTGCTGGTCATCGCCGTCGCGGTGCGCCTGCTCAACGGCGCGGACGACCGCGCGGCCACCGAGATCCTCGGCGGCTTCGCGCTCGCCTCGATGGTGCCGCTGATCGGCGTGATCGCCGGCACCGGGGCGATCGCCCCGGAGATCGACGACGGCTCGATCGTCTACCTGCTCTCCAAACCGCTGGACCGGCGCACCATCATCACCACCAAGCTGCTGGTCGCCATCGGCGTCACCCTGGCCTTCACCACGGTGCCGATCCTGCTCGCCGGCTTCATCCTCAACGGCAACAGCCAGACCATCGCCGGCGCCTACGCGGTGGCGGCGGCCGTCGCCTCCGTCGCGTACAGCGCCGTGTTCCTGCTGCTCGGCACCGTCTCGAGGAACGCGGTGGTCTTCGGCCTGGTCTACGCCCTGGTCTGGGAGACGCTGTTCGGCAACGTGGTGCCCGGCGCGCGGACGCTGAGCATCCAGCAGTGGGCCACGGCCATCGCCGAGCGGATAGCCGGGCCCGGCGCCGACATCACCTCGGACGTCTCGCTGGGCACCGCGCTGGTGCTGCTGACCGTGGCCACCGCGCTCGGCACCTGGTACTCGGCCCGGCGGCTGGCCGTGCTCACCATCGCCGGCGAGCGCTGAGCCCACCGGGCGGCGGCCGCCCACGGAAAACCGGGAGACCGGCCGCCGCCCCACGCGCCATCCTGGCCGTAATGGACGAACGAACCATCAAGAAGATCTCGAAGTACCTCGCCCGCCACCTGCGGCACGATCCCGGCCGGATCGGCCTGGTCCTCGACGAGGGCGGCTGGGCCGACATCGACGAGCTGCTCGCCGCCTGCGGGCGGCGCGGGATGCGGGTCAGCCGGGCCCAGCTCGACGAGGTGGTCGCCAGGAACGACAAGCGGCGCTTCGCGGTCGACCCCACCGGCCGGCGCATCAGGGCCAGCCAGGGCCACACCATCGAGGTGGACCTGGGCCTCGCCCCGCTGGCGCCGCCCGCCCGGCTCTACCACGGCACGGTGGCCGCCAGCCTGCCGGGCATCAGGGCGGAGGGCCTGCGCCCCATGCGCAGGCAGCACGTGCACCTGTCGCCGGACCGGGAGACCGCCACCCGGGTCGGGGCCAGGCGCGGCCGGCCCGTGGTGCTGCCGGTCGAGGCGGGCGCGATGCACGCCGCCGGCCACGTGTTCTGGCGCAGCGACAACGGGGTGTGGCTCACGGAGGCCGTGCCGGCCGCGTTCCTCCGCTTCCCCGGCTGAATCCGCGAGGCCCGTTGGGGAGTCAGGCCTCGGCCCCCTGGTCGAGCAGCGGTTCGAGGACCAGCGCGATGCCGTCCTCGTCGTTGCCCGCGGTGACCTCGTCGGCCCTGGCCCTGACGTCGGGGTGCGCCCCCGCCATGGCGACGCTGTGCGCGGCCCAGTCGAACATCGGGAGGTCGTTGGGCATGTCGCCGAAGGCGATGGTCTCCGAGCCCTTGACCCCGAGCCGGCGCGCGGCGAGCGAGAGGCCGGTCGCCTTGGTGAGGCCCAGCGGCAGCATCTCCACCAGCCGCTCCCCCGAGACGACGACGCCCACCACGTCGCCCAGCTGGTCGAGCGCGGCGGCGGCCAGCTCGTCGTCCGACAGCTCAGGATGGTGCAGGTAGAGCTTGATGACCGGCTCGGCGAAGAGCTCGGCGCGCTCGTCGACCCGCACCGGCACCGGGCTGCCGTCGCCGTGGGTGCCGTAGGTGCTGCCCACCGTCTCGTGGAAGCCGCCCTCCATCACCACCTGGCCGTCGAGCCCGTCCCGGTTGGCCGCGACGTGCAGCGGGCCGAGCACCTTCTCCAGCCGCGCCACGGCGGCGCGCGCCAGCTCGCGGTCCAGGGTGACGGAGGTCAGCAGCCGGTGCTCGCCCGCGTGGTAGAGCTGCGCGCCCTGGCCGCAGACCGCGAGACCCCGGTAGCCGAGGTCGTCCAGGATGTGCCGGGTCCAGGCGACGCTGCGGCCGGTGACGACGATGTGCTCGGCCCCGGCGGCCTGCGCGGCGGTGAGCGCCGCGCGGGTCCTGGGAGAGATCGTCTCGTCGCCGCGCAGCAGCGTGCCGTCCAGGTCGGTGGCGACCAGCCGGTAGGGGAAGGCGGTCGGCAGCGTCACCGGCCCGCCCCCGCGGTCGGCCCGGCGACTGGCTCGAGCAGTTCGCGCCCGCCCAGGTAGGGCCGCAGCGCCTCCGGCACCCGCACCGAGCCGTCGGCCCGCTGGTGGTTCTCCAGCAGGGCGACGATGGTGCGCGGCACCGCGCACAGCGTGCCGTTGAGGGTGGCGAGCGGGCGCACCCCGGCGTCCTTGGTGCGCGTCCTGATGCCCAGCCGGCGCGCCTGGAACTCGGTGCAGTTGGAGGTGGAGGTCAGCTCCCGGTACCTGCCCTGGGTGGGGATCCACGCCTCGCAGTCGAACTTCCGGGAGGCGGACGCGCCCAGGTCGCCGCTGGCCACGTCGATCACCCGGAAGGGCAGTTCGAGGGAGGTGAGCCACTGCTTCTCCCACTCCAGCAGCCTGGCCAGCTCGGCCTCGGCGTCCTCCGGCGCGACGTAGGAGAACATCTCCACCTTGTCGAACTGGTGGACGCGGAAGATGCCCCTGGTGTCCTTGCCGTAGGAGCCGGCCTCGCGGCGGAAGCAGGGCGAGAAGCCGGCGTAGCGCCGCGGCAGTTCGCCGGCGTCCAGGATCTCGTCCATGTGGTAGGCGGCGAGCGGCACCTCGGAGGTGCCGACCAGGTAGTAGTCGTCCTTCTCCAGGTGGTAGACGTCCTGCGCGGCCTGGCCGAGGAAGCCGGTGCCCTCCATGGCGCGCGGCTTGACCAGCGCCGGGGTCAGCATGGGGACGAAGCCGGCCTCGGTCGCCAGCGCGATCGCCGCGTTGACCAGCGCGAGTTCGAGCAGGGCGCCCACGCCCGTCAGGTAGTAGAAGCGCGCTCCCGAGACCTTGGCGCCGCGCTCGGTGTCGATGGCGCCCAGCGCCTGGCCGAGCTCCAGGTGGTCCCTGGGCTCGAAGCCCTCGGCCGTGAAGTCGCGGACGGTGCCGTGCGTCTCGCGCACCACGAAGTCGTCCTCGCCGCCGACCGGCACGTCGGGGTGGACGAGGTTGCCGATCCGCAGCAGCAGCGCCTGGGCCTCGGCTGCTGCCGCGTCACGCTCGGCGTCGGCGGCCTTGACCGCGGCGGCCAGTTCGCCGGCGCTGGCGAGGAGCTCCGCCTTCTCGTCCCCGCTCGCCCGGGAGACGCGCTTGCCGAGCTGCTTCTGCTCGGCGCGCAGCTCGTCGAAGCGGGAGCTGGACGACCTGCGCCGCTCGTCGGCGGAGAGCAGGGCGTCGACGAGGTCGACGTCCTCTCCACGGGCGCGCTGAGAGGCGCGCACTCGGTCCGGTTCCTCGCGAAGCAGCCGTAGGTCGATCACGGCACCAGGCTACCGGGGGCGCTGTGCGGCACCGCATCCGAATTCGGCGTCCCCTCGCGTAGCCACCCACGTCGAAGTGCGTTTTGCCTGTTTCGTCGGGAATTCGCCGGAATCCACCGAAAAGTGGAGCCGAGGAAATCCACAGGTCAGCGGGTTGCCCACCGGGTTATCCACAGGGCTTCGTCCACCCCTGTGGATAACCGGACGGCTTCTCGGAGGGGCTCCGCGTGGGGCCGTAGAATTCCCCGCTCAAACCCCGCTCACACTCTCTTACGAGGGAAATCGAAGAGAATTGCCTCACTCGCCGGAGGGATGCCCGTCGTTTTGGGTGACGAAAAGGGGTTCCGCGGGCTGTGGACGACTTGATGCCCGTCGGGGCGATATGTCGACGATGTCCGATTGGCCGTGTCGACTTATGCACAGGCACGGAGGGTGTCCTGTGGATAACTCGTGGATAACCCCTCGGGCACCCACCGGACACCCGGACGTCAGCGCTCCGACGCCGTCCGCCCCGCCTCGCCCGGCCGGCCGTCCAGGCACCTGGTCAGCCAGTCGGCGGCCGACAGGAAGTCCTCGTCGGTCGTGCCGGCGCGCACCGTGGGCTCGACGTGGTCGGCCCGCGGATAGGAGCCGAGGAAGCGCACGTCGGGGCAGAGCCGCCGGAGCCCCATCAGCGCGTCGCCCACCCGGCGGTCCGAGATGTGCCCCTCGCAGTCGACCGAGAAGCAGTACTGCCCGATCCCCTTGCCGGTGGGCCGCGACTCGATCCGCGTCAGGTTCACCCCGCGCGCCGAGTACTCCTGGAGCACCTCGAGCAGCGCGCCCGGGTGGTCGGCGCGCAGCCACAGCACCACCGAGGTCTTGTCGGCTCCGGTGCTCGCCGCGGGACGCGCCGGCCGGCCCACGAGCACGAAGCGGGTGGTGGCGTTGTGCGCGTCGTGGATGTCGGTGACCAGCGGCTCGAGCCCGTAGATCGCGGCCGCGAACTCGCCGGCGAACGCCGCGTCGTACCGCCCCTCCTGCACCAGGCGGGCGCCGTCCGCGTTGGACGCCGCCGACTCCCACTGCGCCTCCGGCAGGTAGCGCCTGAGCCAGCCCCGCACCTGCGGCTGGGCCACCGGGTGCCCGGTGACCGTCTTGATCGACTCGATGCTCGTGCCCGGCCTGACCAGCAGCGCGAACGCGATCGGCAGCAGCACCTCGCGGTAGATCATCAGCGGCTTGCCGGACGCCAGCTCGTCCACCGTGGCCACCACGCCGCCCTCCACCGAGTTCTCGATGGGCACCAGCGCGCCCGCCGCCTCCCCGGAGCGCACCGCGTCCAGGGCCGCCGGCACGGAGATCATCGGTACGAGCTCGCGGGTGGCCGCCTCCGGCAGGGTGCGGATGGCGGCTTCGGTGAAGGTGCCCTCGGGGCCCAGGTAGGTGTAGCGACTCGCTGCTGTCATGACGCAACGGTAGCCGTGGCGCGCGGCCGATCGCGTCGCGGTATCAGCCTTCGAACGTCGGCCCGCCCCCTTGGGCCCGCCCCCTCCGCCCGCCCGTTCCCCCGGTCAGCCCTCGAGCAGCCGCTGGCCCACGTACTCGCCCTCGGCGGCGCCGCCCGGCACCGCGAACAGCGCGCTCGCCTCGTGCTTGACGAACGCCGAGAGCGCGTCCCCGCGGTCCAGCTTGCGCTGCACCGGCACGAAGCCGCGCAGCGGATCGGCCTGCCAGCAGACGAACAGCAGGCCGGCGTCCGGGCTGCCGTCGTCCAGGAACCCGTCGTGGAAGGAGAAGGGGCGGCGGAGCATCGCCGCGCCGCCGTTGGTCTCCGGCGCGCTGACCCGGACGTGGGCGTTGGCGGCGATCACCGGGCCGCCGTCCGCGTCGGTCGCCTCCAGATCGACGGGGGTGGTCTCGTCGCCGCCGGTGAGCGGGGCGCCGTCGGACTTCCGGCGCCCGATCACCCGCTCCTGCTCGGCCTCGCTCACCCGCTCCCAGTCGTCGAGCAGCATCCGGATCCGGCGCACCACGACGTAGGAGCCGCCGGCCATCCAGCCGGGGTCGCCGCCCTCCGGCACGAAGACGCGCTGGTCGAAGTCCTCGTCGGTGGGCTTCGGGTTGTTGGTGCCGTCGACCTGCCCCATCAGGTTGCGGCTGGTCATGGGGCGGGCGGTGGCGCCCGGGCTGCGGTTGAACCCGGTCATCTGCCAGCGGACGGCGGCGGTGCCCGCCGCGGCGCGCTGCAGCGCGCGCAGCGCGTGGAAGGCGACGAGCGCGTCGTCGGCGCCGACCTGGAGCCACAGGTCGCCGTCCGAGCGGGCCGGGTCGAGGGCGTCGTTGGAGAAGACCGGCAGCGGGGCGAGGGCGGCGGGTCGGGCGGCGGCGAGGTCGGTCGCGTCGAAGAAGCCGTGGCCGAGGCCGATGGTGACGGTGAGGGCGGCCGGTCCCGCGTCCCGGGCGACGTCGGTGTCGTCCGGCGGGGCCTCGCCGGCCATCAGCCGGGCGGCCAGCGTGGACCAGCGGCGCAGCAGGTCGGCGGCCTCGCGGCGGCCGGCGCCCGGGGCGAGGTCGAGGGCGACGAGGTGGCCGTGGGTCTGGGCCGGGGTGGTGATGCCGGGCTGGTGGGCGCCGTGGAAGGGGTGGGCGGTGGCGCCGAGGGTGGTGAGCGCCGGGGCGCCGGGGGCGGCGACGGCGGCGTGCGCGACGGCGCCGCCGGCGGTGCCGAGGGCGAGTCCCGCGGCGCCCGCGGTGCCGGCGGTGGTGAGCAGGCGGCGGCGGGAGATGTCAGTCATGGTCTGTCTGTCACTGTTCGGTCGGGGTTTCGTCGGGTCGGGGTCAGTCGACGGTGAGGGAGGCGGTCTCGGTCACCTGGTCGATGTCGGAGGTGCGGACGGTCAGGGCGAGCTCCCAGGTGCCGGGGCGGGGCAGCTGGAGGTCGGTGACGGTCCAGTGGCCGACGTCGACGTGCAGGGGTTCGTAGCGCAGCGGGCCGATGTCCTCGGCCGGCAGGGTGAGGGCGATCCGGACCTCCTCAGCCGTGGTGGGCAGGCCGTCGGGGTCGGTGAGCCGGATGTGCAGGGTGTTGTCGCCGGTGCGGGCCGGTGAGAGGTCGAGCCGCGCCTCGCCCCGGCCGAGTTCGCCGCCGGTGTCGTAGGGGAGGGAGAGGGACAGGGGCTCGCCGGCCGGCCGGTCCGCGGCGCCGCCGCCGGTCGCGTCGTCCGCGGCCGCCTGGGCGGCCGCGGTGTGGGCCGGGGTGGTCGTGGTGAGCGCGGTGGTGACGCCGAGCAGCACGGCGGCGACGGCGGCCTCGGCCAGCACGGAGCGGCGCAGTCCGGAGCGGCTCTGGTCGGCGTCGCGGGCCCGGAGGCGGGCCGTGCGCTCGACGGCGGCGCGTTGCCTGGCCAACTGCCGGGCGCGGGCCGGGTCGGTGCCCTCGGCGGCCTCGTCGCTCTCGCCGGCGCCCACCGCCACGGGCTCGGCCGTCTCCGTGGTCTTGCTGGTCTCGCTGGTCCCGGCGGCCTCCGCGGTGTCGGCCAGCCGGGCCGTCCAGCGTCGGGAGGCCACGGCGACCGCCAGCAGGACGGCGACCAGCGCGACCTTCACCATCAGCAGGCGCCCGTAGGAGGTGTCGGTGAGCGCCGTCCAGGACAGGCCGACCTGACGCCAGGACTGGTAGAGCCCGGTGCCGGCGAGCGCGACGACGCTGCCGGTGGCGAGCGCCGAGTAGCGGCGGACGGCGGCCCGCGGCGGCCCGCCGGGCGAGCGGTGCAGGAGGACGAGCAGGGTGGCCAGGCCGCCGAGCCAGGTCGCGACGGCCAGCAGGTGGACGACGTCGGCGGGGATGGCCAGGGCGGTCTGCCGTCCGCTGGCGGCGTGCTCCGAGGTGGCCCAGGTGGCGGCCAGACCCACGGCGATGATGACGCCGCCGATGCCGAGACCGAAGGTGAGGTCGCGCAGCCGCGCGGCGCGGTCCTCGGCGTCCTCCGGGTGCTCGGCGTCCTCCGCTCCCCCTCGCGCGGCGGTGCGCAGCCGGGCGTAGGAGCCGTAGAGCAGTGCGATGAAGAGGCCGGCCGCCGCCGCCAGCAGCAGCCGGGTGACCAGCGCGGTGCCGGTCCTGGTGGCCACGACGTCCCGCAGGCCGCCGGCGTCGAGGGCGTCGGCCAGCTCGCCGGAGCCCGTGTAGGGGATGCGCAGCCAGAGCAGCGCGAGGGTGGCGCCGGTCAGCACGATCCAGCCGGCCAGGGTCACCCGCTGCGCGGCTCCCCGGCCGGCGGCCGCCGGCCAGCACACCAGAACGAAGACGCAGGAGCCGACGAGCAGTAGGAATCCGGTGTAGGCGGCGTAGCGCCCGACGTCGTACAGCAGCCCGACGAGCCCGTCGTCGCCGGTCGCGGTCACCTTCTCCGGGCTGACCGACGTCTCGGAAGGCGCGCCGACGGAGAAGGTGAAGGCGCCCGAGATGGGGTGGCTGTCGGTCGAGACGGCCTGCCAGGCCACGGTGTACGTGCCGTCGGCGAGTCCGGGCCGGAGCGCGACGGCGTGGGTGCGCCCTGAGCCGGTCGTCTCGCCGGCGTCGGCGCGCTCGCCGTCCGGGTCGAGGACCCGGATGGCGTCCGGCGCGAGCGAGACCCCCTCGGTGAAGGTGAGGGAGACCTCGGTGGGTGCCGTGGCGACCACCTCCCCGTCCCCCGGCGTGGTGTCGGCGAGCGCCGCGTGGGCCGCGGCGGGGCCGGCGCCGGCGAGCAGGCCGGCGAGCGCGGCGACCGTGGCCAGCGCGCCGAGCAGCAGCGTGACGAGGGGGCGGGGAAGGGTGGTCGTGGCTCTCATGGCGTCAGGTCTCACTCCCCGGTGTGGGTGGCCGATTCGACCGGCACGTCGACGGTGAGGGGGTCCGAGGTCTCGAAGCGCAGTTCGAGGCTCACGGTCTCGCCTTCGACGAGCCGGCGGGAGAGGTCGAGCAGCATCACGTGGTTGCCGCCGCGGGCGAGGTCGAGCCGGCCGCCCGCGGGCACGGGCAGCGAGTCGACCTGCCGCATCCGGTTGTCCACGGTCTCGTGGATCTCGACCGTGCCGGCCACGTCGCTGCTCACCGAGACCAGGGTGTCGTCGGCGTCCCCGGTGTTCTCTATGGTCAGGAAGGCGCCGGCGACCTCCTGGGTGGGCGGCTGCGGCACATAGGCGCCGCTGGCCCGCAGCTCGGGCCGCCCCTCGCCGCCCGAGCAGGCGGCGAGGCCGAGCGTCAGCGCGCCGGCGAGGAGCGCCGCCGCCGACCGGCGCGTCACGGCAGCTCCCCCTCGATCAGTCCTGGCAGGTCGCGCGCGAAGGTGTCGCTGGTGACGCCCTCGGTGTAGACGACGTGCGCCCGGTCGTCGGTGGGCAGGAAGGCGACCACCTGGGTGCCGTGGGTGGAGACGATGTCGCCGTTCTCGTCCACGGTCGACGGCTCGATGTGGACGCCGAGGGAGCGGGCGGCCTCCTGGATGGTCTCGAAGTCGCCGGTGAGCCCGGTGAAGTCGGGGCCCTGGGACTCCAGCCAGGGACCGAGCGACTCGGGGGTGTCGCGCTCCGGGTCGGTGGTGACGAAGACGACGTCCAGCCGGTCGCGCTGCTCCTCGGTCAGGCCGGCGCTGGCGATGCCGATGTTGCTCATGGTGAGCGGGCAGATGTCGGGGCAGTGGGTGTAGCCGAAGTAGAGGAGCGTGGCCCGACCCGCGGTGCGTTCGACGAAGTCGTACTCCTCGCCGTTGGTGTCGGTGAGCACCAGCTCCGGCTTGTCGAAGGGGGTGTCGAGGACGGTGCCCTCGTCCGCGGCCTGGGCGCCGTGGACTTCGGCGGCGGCCCCGTCGCCCTCGCCGTCGCCGCCCGGTGAGTCGCCGCCGCAGGCCGCCAGGACGAGCGCGGCCCCGAGGGCCACGGCGGTGGTGCTGATCTTGCGCAGGTGCATCGAGTGTTCCTGGTGTGGTGGTCGTGGCGCGGGGCGGAGGACGACTCCGCCCCGCGTGGTCTCACGGTTCGGATGGTCAGGGGGCGGTGGTGCGCTCCGCGCCGTCGCCGGCGCTCCGCCGGCGGCCGGCGAGGACGCCGAAGGCGACGCCGGCGACGCCGACCGCGATGCCGACGCCGGCCAGTACCCGGGCCGTGGTGTCGGTGCCGGCCTCGTCGGAGGAGCCGGCCGCGGCCGGTTCGGCGGCGTCGTGCGCCGCCTCGTCGGCCGTGGCGTCGGCCCCTTCGCCCGACTCGGCGCCGTGGTGGCCGCCCTCGCCCGGCGTCAGCGTCAGGACCGGCGCCGGGTTCTCGGGCTCCACACCGTCCTCGGTGGGCTCCTCGATCCAGCGCGCGACCTCGCCGTCGTCGTACTCCTGCAGCGCCCTGAGCACGAGCTGGTCGGTGTCCTCGGGCAGCGGGCCGACGGAGATCGGGAACTGCTGGAACATCCCGGGCTCGATCTCGCCCCCGCTCCAGATGATGGTGGTGGGCGCCTCGGTGACCTGGCCGCCGTGCAGCTCGATCGGCTCGTCGAGCTCGGCGGTCTGGACCTCGACGTCCCAGCCGGGGACCGGCTGCGGCCGCACCGAGGCGAGCGGGTGCTCGGGGTCGAGGTGGACCTCGAGCCTGGTGGTCGAGGCGGTGTCGCTCTCGTTGGGCACCCGGAGGGTCAGGACGGCGTAGCCGCCCTGCTCGGCCTCGCTCGGGTCGATGCTGACATGGGCCTGGGCGGCGGGGGCGGCGACGGTCAGGACGACGGCCGCCGCGCCGATCGCCGTGCAGACGGCCATGCGCGTGCGCTTCATGAGCACTCCACGGTGAGTCCCCGCGCCACGGGGGCGCGGAGAGTGAGAAGGGAAGGAAAGGAGAGAGCAGGCGCGAGCGAGGGGGCGTGGCCCGCGCGACGCGCGCGGTGATGGTGGGCGGCCCCGGGCGCACGGCGCCGGCGCACCCTGCCCGGTCCTTCCCGGGGAGTGCGTCAGGCCGCGAGCGCCAGTTCCGCCGCGCCCCCGACGCGCGGCGGGCCGCGCCTGGTCAGTGCGGGCGGCAGCGAGATGCCGGTGACGGCGGGGTGCGGACGGTGTCCTGGGCGCGGGCGGCGCGCGGCGGGCGGGTGTGGCAGCGCGCCGGCGCACAGCAGCCGGGCGAGGCGCAGCGCGCGCCTGAGCGGCGGGGCGAGCACGTCGAGCGCGGCACCGCCGAACCGGGCGAGGTCGATCAGCCGCCACAGCGCCCGCTCGCCGCGGCGCAGCAGCCAGCCGGCGAGGACGGCGGCCACCAGGTGGCCGAGCAGCATGGGCCCTGAGGGCAGCCAGTCGTGCGCCACGGCCGCGCCGCCCGGGTGCGCGGCGGGCCGGAGGCCGGCGGCCGAGACGATCCGCGTCGCCCTGGCCTCGGTGAGGGCCATGAGCTGGTCGTTGCAGAGCAGCCGCCTGGCCTGCTCGACGGCGCTCCCGCCGGCCGCGTGTCCGCCGCCGGTCGAGCCGTGCTGCCCGAGGCCGTAGAGGGCGTGCAGGGCGAGCTGCCCGGCGCCGAGCGCGGCGGCGATGGCGGGGAAGGAGCGGCGTTCGCGGCCCGCGAGCGGCGCGGCGAACGTGAAGGCGGCGAGCCAGCCGGCGGCCAGCGCCCAGCCGGCTGTCCCCGGCCCGCCGGCCGAGAGGTGACCGGCCGCGGCCAGCGTGGCGCAGGCCGCGGCGAAGACCGCGGCTCGCAGCAGTCGCAGATCGGCTCCGGCACGCATGGCGGCGTCATCATCTCACCGGCCCCGCCGCCGCGTGGGCGCGGGGCCGGATTCTCGCACGCGAGTACGTACCTTCACTCGTGCCGAGGTGTCGCCATATCGATGCCTGTGTCCTGATACATCCGCCGAACGGGGGGTGCTGGGTGGCGTCCGCGCTTACCGGTCGTGCCGGTAGGCAATACCTACAGATATGTCGAGCCGCGGCCAGGAGGCTGGAGCATGAGCATCTGGTGGTCTCTCCAACTGCGCCGGGAAGCGGCCAGCGTCCCACTGGCCCGGCGCCTGCTGCTCGGCGCGATGGAGACGGCCGGGGTGGACGCGGACATCTCCCACGAGCTCTCGGTCGCCCTCTCCGAGGCCTGCGCCAACGCCGTCCAGCACGGCGGCGACCGCTCCGAGGTCTACCGGGTGACCGCCTCGATCCTGGGCGACATGTGCCGGATCGAGGTCACCGACTGCGGCCCGGGGTTCCCCGACGGGGCCGCCGTCCCGATGGCCGAGCCCCGCGAGCTGCTGCCCGGCGGGCGCGGCCTGCGGCTGATCGAGGCCCTCTCGGACCGCCTCCGCATCGGCAACCAACCGGGCAGCGGCGGAGCCGTCGTCACCTTCGACAAGATCCTCAAATGGCGCGAGGACGCGGCGCTGCTTCGAGCCTCCTAGGCCCGGACAGGGCCTGGCCGCTACTGCCGACCGGAGGCGCCCTGCCGCCCCCCGGCCTTGGCCTGGGATTGTCCAGGAATTTACTTCTGGGCTCTTTACTCGGGACCCGGTACCGTGGCGCTCTGAGGGGGATGCACCCGGACGTTCCCTCTGGAGGTGGAAACCATGGGTCAGATCGGGCTAAGAGAGCTTGTGGTCCTGGCGATCATCGTGCTGCTGGTGTTCGGCGCCAAGCGGCTCCCGGACCTCGCCCGCTCCCTCGGGAAGTCGGCGCGCATCCTCAAGAGCGAGGCGGCCGCGATGAAGGCCGAGGGCGCGGCGGCCAACCCGCCCGCCCAGCCGCAGCCGGAGCCCCAGCAGGCCGGCTCCGAGCCCCGCACCATCAAGGCCGCGCCGGTCGACGTCAGCACCGTGCGTCCGGCCCAGGAGCCGCACGACGCCGCTCCGCGCGGCTGAGCGCCGCCCAACGCTGGGCACTGCCCGACGCCGCTGGCCTGGGCCGGGCCGCCACCGCCTATCGCTTGGCGTGGCGGCCCGGCCCGCGCGCGGGGGCCGCGCCGCCGGGCGCGGGGGCGCCGGGCTGGCCGTCACCGGCCGAGGAGCCTCGGGCCCGCAGGTACTCGATGACGATCGGGACGATCGACAGCAGCACGATCGCGATCAGGATCAGCTCGATGTGCTCGTGCACGAAGTCGACCTGGCCGAGCGCGGCGCCCAGCAGGGTCACGCCCGCCCCCCACAGCACCCCGCCGACGACGTTGAACGTGACGAACGAGCGGTAACGCATGTTGCTCACGCCGGCGATGATCGGCGTGAAGGTGCGCACGATCGGCACGAAGCGGGCCAGCACCAGTGACTTGGGGCCGTGCTTCTCGAAGAAGGCGTGCGCCTTCTCCACGTTCTCCTGCTTGAAGAGCCGGGAGTCCGGCCGCCGGAACAGGGCCGGGCCGACCTTGCGCCCGAAGAGGTAGCCGACCTGGTCGCCGGCCACCGCGGCCAGCACGATCAGCAGGCACACCAGCCACAGCGGGTAGTGCAGGTACTGGTCGGTGGCCACCAGCAGCCCGGTGGTGAAGAGCAGCGAGTCCCCCGGCAGGAAGAAGCCGATCAGCAGGCCGGACTCGGCGAAGACCACCGCGAGGATCCCGACGAGGCCGAAGCTCTGGATGAGGTACTCCGGGTCGAGCCAGCTGGGCCCGAGAGCGAGAGCTTCCATGAAGGGGGACTCCTGAGGCGCGGCCCGAGTGCCTGCCGCCCGGGCGTTACCGCCAGGCTATCCGCTCCGACCCGGCCGGGAAAAAATTCCTCGAAGAAGTCTGCGACATCCCCCGGGGGCTCACGCATCCCTATCTGTGACGGGGCGAGAACGCGGGGGACGCGGCTCGCCGGGGCCCCCAGCGGGGGCCCGAGCCGAAGTAAGGGGAAAGCAGACATGAGCACACGCAAGGACGAGGCGAACCGGCCGCTCTGGAAGCGTCGGATCGGGCTGACCGCCGCGATCGCCACCGCGGCGATGGCGTCGATGGTCGCCGCCTCGCCGAGCTACGCCGAGCCGACCGCGGCGGCCACCTCGGGGGCGGCCGACGCGGCGGACGCGGCGGACGTCCCGCGCACGGAGCAGGAGCTGATCGACGCGCTGACCGGCCTCCTCCCCGGCGACCTCCAGGTCACCGAGTCCTACGCGACCGGGCTGGAGGAGGGGCCCGACACCTCGGTCTCCCTCATCGCGGACGACGGCGCGGGCGGCGTCTCCCTCGACCTCAGCGTCTCCCGCTGGGCCACGGACGACTGGCACGACATCGCCGGCTGCCAGGGCTTCGGCGAGCCGGAGGAGGGCTTCACCTGCGAGGACACCACCCTCCCCGACGGTTCCATCCTCTCGCTGGTCACCAGCGAGTACGAGTACGAGGACGAGGAGGGGGAGACCTACCGAAGCCGTGACTGGCAGGTCTGGCTGGAGGGTCCCGGCGGCTCCGACCTGGAGCAGCCCGGCGGCCGGTCCGTCGTCCTCACCGAGTCCAAGGACCTGACGGACGCGGCCGACCCGGACGCGTACACCCCGCCGCTCGACCTCGACCAGCTCGCCGAGGTCGTCCAGGCGCCGGTCTGGGGGAGCGTGCTCGACGCGGCGGACGCCGAGTACGGCGGCCCCGGGGAGTGGGAGGAGGAGGTGCCGGCCAGCAGTGACATCCCGGCCTCCGACCTCAGGGACACCTTCCGCGCGCTGGCCCCCGAGGGCCTGGAGATCGTCGACGTCGAGACCGAGGAGACGGGCTGGGCCCAGCTCAGCGTGGACGACGGTCAGGGCGCCGGCCTGGTGGACATCACCGCCTACGAGGCCACCGGGTCCGAGGGCGAGGGCGGCTTCCTGAGCGGCGAGTACGCCTTCGGCGAGGGCGAGGCCCTGGCGGAGGGCGAGGTCGCGGACGGCCCCGACTGCCAGGACACCACCCTGGAGGACGGCACCGTGGTGAGCGTCTGCGACTGGCCGGCCAGTGCGGACGACCCGATCGCCATGAACTGGGCCGTCGTCACCTACCCCGACGGCTCCTCGCTGGACATCACGGCGTACAACGTCGCCGACTGGGACGCCGAGCCGAGCCGTGCCGACGCCCCGTTCACCGGTGAGCAGCTGGCCGAGATAGCGACCGCCGACGAGTGGCGCGCGCTCTTCGGCTGATCGGCGGTTCGCTGATCTGACCGCGCGGGTGGTGCCGCACAGGTGTGCGGCACCACCCGGTGCGACAATCTCGACCCACTCGCGCGTCTGAACGAGTGCGGGGGGCTTCAAGCGGATTCGAGGGGGACGGATGGGACGGCGCGACGAGGATTCGTACCGGCAGTTCGCCGTGAGCCGGAGCGCGGCGCTCTACCGGTCGGCGTGCCTGATGGCCAGCGGGGACACACACCTGGCGGAGGATCTGGTGCAGGAGACCCTCAGCCGGATGTACACGGTGTGGCACAAGAGGAAGTGCATAGACAATCCGGACGCCTACGCCAAGACCGTGCTGGTCCGCGCCTACCTGACCCACCGTCGGCGGCGCAGCAGCGGCGAGCAGCCGGCGCTGCGGCTCCCCGAGCGGCCCGTGGAGATGGCGGACTCCTCGCTGCGCGTCACGTTGCTGCAGGCCCTCGGCGAGCTGCCGCCGAAGGACCGGGCGGTGCTGGTGCTGCGGTTCTGGGAGGACCTCAGCATCGAGCAGACCGCGGACGCGATGCGGACGAGTTCGAGCGCCGTCCGTTCCCGATCCAGCCGTGCCCTCGCCAAGCTCAGGACCATGCTGGGCAGCTCGGGCTTCGCCGAACTCACCAGGGCCTAGGGCAGGGAAGGAATCCCGATGACACACGACATGCACGACATAGACGGGCCCACCGAGTTCGAGCAGCAGTTCGGCGCGATGCTGCGTCAGGCCGGCGGGGGCTTCCAGCCGGACAGCCAGGCGCTCGCCGAGGCGGGGCTGCGGCGCGGCAAGGTCCGGCTGTGGCGGCGGAGAGCCGCCATGGTCACGGGCGCCGCCGCGGTGGCGGCCGTCGCCGTGGCCGCGGTCCAACTGCCCGGGGGCGGCGGGGGAGAGGACAACGAGCCGCTCCATGTCGCGGACGCGCCGCGCAGCCAGTCGGAGCTGATCGCGACCCTGACCGCCATGCTGCCCGAGGGCGTCTCGGGCACCGACTCCTACGCCATCACGCCGGTGGAGAGCGGCGACCCCGGCGTCTCGATCACGCTCGGCACCGGGGATGACTCCCTCACCCTCGACGTGTCCATGCTGCGCTGGCAGGCCGAGGACTGGCGGTCCGCCGTCGGCTGCGGCTCGTACGACTGGGAGGACTCCGACCGGTGCGAGGAGACCGAGCTGGAGGACGGCTCGGTGCTCTCGGTGGGCAGCGTGCGATACGACGACTCGCCGGTGGTGGACCCCGGCACGGAGTTCGCCGAGTCCGACCTCCAGGACGTGGAGGAGTGGGGGGACACCTACTTCGCGTCCTGGAACGCACAGCTCGCGATGCCGGCCAGCTGGGGCCCGGGCGAGGAGGGGCTGTGGCAGATCAACGCCTCCCTGACCTCGATGACCGACGAGCCCCTCGACCCGGACTTCGAACCCCCGCTCACCGAGGGCCAGTTGGCCGAGATCGCGCGGTCGTCCGTCTGGCAGGAGGTGCTGGCCACCGCGGACGCCGAGCACGGCGCGCCCGAGGAGTCCATCGACGAGATGAGCATGTCCAGTGCCGTCCCGGCCGAGGAACTGCGCGCCCTTTTCGACGAGCTGGCGCCCGCCGACCTGGAGATCGACGAGATCGCCGACGAGTCCCGGGGATCCGTCACCTTCCGGGCCAGCGCCGGTGAGGTGTCCGCCCTGGTGGAGATCAACACCTGGGCCGCCGGTTCCTACGACTACAGCGACGGGCCCATCGACCCGGAGTGCGAACCGGCCGACGGCTACGGGGACGACACCCGGGTCTACCTCTGCGACTGGCTGGCGGCCGACGGCTACGAACCCCAGCTCTACGCGGACGTGTACCACGCCAGCGGCTCCTCGGTGGACATCAGCGTCTACCCGAGCGACGGGGCCGAACTGCCCCTGACCGCCGACGAGCTGGTCGGGATCGCCGGCAGCCAGGAGTGGCTGGACCTGCTCGGCTGACGGCCGGCACCGGCCTCCGATCCGCCTCCCCCGCCCCCGCCTCCCCTAGTGCGGTGGGCGGGGGGAGCATTCGTGGTGTCCGTGGGGCATGATGTGGCTGCTTGCGATTCCGCATACGGGCATACGGAAAGGCATCTGACATGACCCGCTCCTCCCGGCGCCTCGCGACCGCACTGCTCTGCCTCGGGCTCGCACTGACGGCCTGCGGTTCCGAAAGCGACGACGAGGGGACGGCGGCGCCCGAGGCCACGGACGAGGCCACCGAGCCGGCCGAGGACGCCGAAGGTGCCGAGGAGACGCCCGCCGACGGCCCGGCGGGGCCCGCGGCCGCCGAGGTCTCGGACGCCACCAGCGCCACCATCCACACCAGCGAGGGCGACATCGCGGTCACCCTCTTCCCCGAGCAGGCGCCGCTCACGGTGACCAACTTCGTGGGCCTGGCGGACGGTTCGCTGGAGTGGCTGGGCCAGCAGGAGGAGACGCCGCTGTACGACGGCACCATCTTCCACCGCGTCATCGACGGGTTCATGATCCAGGGCGGCGACCCCGAGGGCACCGGCACCGGCGGGCCCGGCTACCAGTTCGAGGACGAGATCGTGCCCGACCTCACCTTCGACGAGCCCTACCTGCTGGCCATGGCCAACGCCGGCCCCGGCACCAACGGTTCGCAGTTCTTCATCACCGTCGCCCCGACCGACTGGCTGAACGGCATGCACACCATCTTCGGCGAGGTCACCGACGACGAGAGCCGGGCCGTGGTCGACGCCATCGCCACCACCGAGACCGACGCCCAGGACCGCCCCGTGGAGGACGTGGTCATCGAGTCGATCAGCGTCGGCTGACCCGCTCCGCCTCCTCCGGGACGTCGCCCGCCGTGGCGCGGATCCGCACGATCCGCGCCATGTGCTCCCTGCCCCAGGCGCCGAGCGGGCGCAGCGCGTCGTTCAGCGACGCGCCGAAGTCGGTCAACGAGTACTCCACCCGCGGCGGCACCTCACGGTAGACCTCCCGGTGCACGATCTCGTCGGCCTCCAACTCCCGCAGCTGCTGGATCAGCACCTTCTCGCTGACCCCGGGCAGCTCCCGGCGCAGCTCGCCGAAGCGCCGCGTCCGCTCGTGCAGCGCCCACAGGATCAACACCTTCCACTTGCCCCCGACGACGTCGATGGCCGCGTCGATGCCGCACGTGTAGGGGCCCTTCGTCATGCCCACGGCCCGAACCTCCCCTCGCCCGTACTGACCTGTAGGTCAGTACGCACTTTTTTGTCGGTACTTGCCGATCGTAAGGCGCTGGAGAAGTCTGGACACCGGCGCGGGCCCGCGTTCACCCCTCAGTTCCGAACCACGCACAGTGAAGCAGGAGAGAAGAACGCGATGAGTGAGCGCACATCCGCCGACGCGGCCGGAGGCGTGACCGTGCTCGGGCTCGGCGCCATGGGCACCGCCCTGGCCAGGACACTGCTGGCCGCCGGCCACCCGGTGACCGTGTGGAACAGGACCCGGGCCCGGGCCGAGGCGCTGGCGGCCGAGGGCGCCACGGTCGCCGACACCCCCGAGGCGGCGACCGCCGCCAACCCCCTGGTGATCGTCTGCGTGCTGGACTACGCGGCCGTGCGCCAGACCCTGGAGCCGGCCGCCGCCGCCCTGGCGGGCCGGGCGCTGGTCAACCTCACCAACGGCACCCCCGCCCAGGCCGGGGAGACCGCCGCCTGGGCGAACGGGCACGGCGCCGACTACCTCGACGGCGGCATCATGGCCATCCCGCCGATGATCGGCCACCCCGGCGCCACCCTGCTCTACAGCGGCTCCAGGGCCGCCTTCGACACCCACCAGCGGACCCTTGAGCGGTTCGGCGTCGCCGCCTACCTCGACAAGGACCCGGGAGCCGCGCCGCTCTACGACATCGCCCTGCTCAGCGCCATGTACGGCCTGTTCGGCGGCGCGCTGCACGCCATCGCCCTGGTCGGCCCCGGGGAGGGCAGGGCCACCGAGTTCACCTCGACGCTGCTGCTCCCCTGGCTCCAGGCCATGATGGCCTCGGTGCCGGAGTTCGCCCGCCAGCTCGACACCGGCGACTTCGACTCCCGTGCCGCCACCTCCAACCTGGCCATGCAGGCCGCCGCCTACGCGAACCTGCTCGACGCCAGCGAGACCGCCGGCGTCGACCCGCTGCTGCTCCGGCCCATGGGCGAGTTGCTCCGGCGGGCGGCCGCCGAGGGCCACGGCGACCGGGACGTCCCGGCCCTCGGCACCCTGCTCCGCACCGAGCGCCGCTGAACGCGCCGGCGGCCGGGGACCACGAGGGTCCCCGGCCGCCGACCGTCATCCGCCGCTCGCCGGTCAGACCGGCTGCGGGCCCATCAGCCGCACCAGCAGGTCGTCCAGGCTGATCAGCCCGGTCACCCCGCCGTCCGCGCCGCGCACCACGGCGAGCGACGCCCGCCGCTGCCGCAGCTGCTCCACGGCGAAGGCCACCGTGTCGTCCGCCGTCAGCTCGGGCACCGGACGCGCCAGCTCGCGGGCCGTGACCCGCCGGCCGCTCGCCCGCGCCACGATGGCGTCCCGCGCGTGCACCGAACCCACCACGCGCTGGCCGTCGCGCACCAGCAGCCGGGTGTGGTCGCTCGCCGAGGCGGCGGCCAGGATCGCCTCCGCGCCGGCCTCGGCCGACACCTCGGCGATCCGCGCGGCCGGCACCTGGATGGCGCCCACCGGGGACTGCGGCTCGGTCAGCGAGCGGGTGATCAGACCCGAGTCGGTCTCGCTGATCAAACCCAGCCGCTGCGACTCGGCGACCAGGTGCGTCAGCTGCTCCCGGTCGTGCACCGAGGCGAGCTCCTCGCGCGGCGTGACGTTGCACATCCGCACCAGGGCGTTGCTCACCTGGTTCAGCGCCCAGATCAGCGGCCTGACCACCCGCACCATCGCGCGGAACACGGGCGCGAGCAGCATCGCCGAGCGCTCCGGGTGCGAGATCGCCCACGACTTCGGGGCCATCTCGCCGAGCACCATGTGGAGGAAGACCACCACGATCATGGCCAGCACGAACGCGATGCCGTAGGACAGCCCGCCGGGCAGGCCCAGGTCCTCCAGCAGCGGCTCTATCTCGTGCGAGACCGCCGGCTTGGAGATCGAACCGAGCAGCAGGGTGCAGGCGGTGATGCCCAGCTGGGCGCCCGCCAGCATCAACGACAGCTCGCGCATGCCGGACAGCGCCGCCCTGGCGCCTCGCTGGCCGTCGGCGACCGCCTGCTCCATCCGGTGACGCTTGGCCGCCACCAGCGCGAACTCGGCGGCCACGAAGAAGCCGCTGAAGATCAGCAGCACCACGGTCACGGCCATCGCCGTCGCCGGGCTCACGAGGGCTGCCCCTCACGCTCGGCCACCGTGGAGAGCTCGGCCACCGGCAGCGACGTCAGCCGCAGCCGGCCGGGCACCCGCCGGTCGAGCGACAGCACCTCGAGCTCGGCGAGCCCGCCGTGCGCCAGCTCCACCACGATCCGCTCCCCGACCGCGGGGAAGCCCCCGCAGCGGTCGATGACCAGGCCGGCCACCGTCTCGAAGGACTCGTCCTCGGGCAGCTCGATCCCGGTCGCGACCGAGATCTCGTCCACCCGGCGGCTCGCGTCGACCAGCCAGCCGTCACCGTCGGCCACGGCCAGCTCCTCGACCAGATCGCTCTCGTCGGCGATCTCGCCCACCAGCTCCTCCGCGATGTCCTCCAGGGTGACGATGCCGGCGAGGCCGCCGTACTCGTCGAGCACGCAGGCGAACTCCTCGCCCGCGTCCTGCATCTGCTCCACCGCGCCCGGCAGCGGCAGCGTGTCGGGCAGCAGCAGCGCCCGCCGGGCCAGCGAGCCGGCCGTCAGCCTGGCCGCCCGCTCCGGACTGACGCGCATCAGCTCGCGCACGCCTATCACGCCCACGATGTCGTCGATCCGGTCGCCGATCACCAGGTAGTGGGAGTGGCCGTGCTCGCGGATCAGGTCGACGGCCGTCGAGGCGGGCGCCGAGGCCCGCACCGAGTTCACGTCGACCCGGGGCACCATGACCTCGTCCAGCGTCCGCTCGGAGAACTCCAGCGCGTGGTCGAGCAGCTCCGCCGTGTCGTGCGGCAGCTGCCCGTGCTCGTGCGACTCGTCGATGAGGTGGCCGAGCTCCTCGAGCGTGGCGCCGTGGTGCAGCTCCTCGACCGGCTCGATGCCCACCCGGCGCAGCAGCCGGTTGGCCGCGGCGTCGAAGAGGTGGATCACAGGGCCGGCCACCCGCAGGTAGAGCAGGGTCGAGGAGGCCAGCGCCTTGGCCAGCCGCTCGGGGATGGCCAGCGCCATGTTCTTGGGGGCCAGCTCGCCCAGCACCATCTGGATGCCGGTGGCCAGCAGGAACGCGAGGACCAGCGCGATACCGGAGACCGCGGCGTCCGGGACGCCGACGGCGCTCAGCGCCGGGTCGAGCAGCGCGGCGACGGAGGGCTCGGCCAGGAAACCCACGACCAGGCCCGTCACGGTGATGCCGAGCTGGGCGCCGGAGAGCATGAACGAAAGGCGCTCCTGGACCTTCATGGCCCGAGCGGCGCGCTTGTCGCCGGCGGCCGCGTCACGGCCGAGCGAGAGTCGGTCGGCCGCCACGAAGGCGAATTCCTGGGCGACGAAATAGCCGGTGCCTGCCGTCAGAACGAGGACGGCGAACAGGCCCAGCAGTGCGGCACTCACCTAACACCACCCCGCCGTGTGCCGCGGCAAGCCATATGCCGGCGAGGTGGTCCGGGACTATGCCCGTCAGGGTCCGTCGAGTGGGCGGACACGAGCTCTCCTTCCAGAGGTTTGACTCACTCAACGCGTCACAGCGCGCCCGTGTTCCCCAGGCTGTACCCGAAATCGCCCTCTTGACACCTTCACCGCACGTTTCGTTCCGCGACCTCCGTCACGTCACTCTCGCCCCAACCGTCACCTGAGCCCCGGTGAGCCGGGTGTCGGCCCACCGGGGATCCGCCCTGCTCAGCCGCGCAGGGCCGCCATCCAGGCCTCCACCTCGTCCGCCCGGCGCGGCAGCCCGGCCGACAGGTTGCGGTTGCCGTCCTCCGTGACCAGGATGTCGTCCTCGATCCGGACGCCGATCCCGCGGTACTCCTCGGGCACCGTCAGGTCGTCGGGCTGGAAGTAGAGCCCGGGCTCCACGGTCAGGCACATGCCCGGCTCCAGGGTCCCCTCCACATAGGTCTCCCGGCGCGCCGCCGCGCAGTCGTGCACGTCCATGCCGAGCATGTGCCCGGTGTTGTGCAGCGTCCAGCGGCGCTGCAGCCCCAGCTCGAGCACCCGCTCCACCGGCCCCTCCAGCAGGCCCCACTCCACGAGCCGCTCGGTCAGCACCCGCTGCGCCGCCTCGTGGAAGTCGCGGAACTTGGCGCCCGGCCGGACCGCCGCGATGCCGGCCTCCTGGGCGTCGTACACCGCGTCGTAGACCCGCCGCTGCACCTCGTCGAAGCGCCCGTTGATCGGCAGCGTGCGGGTGACGTCGGCGGTGTAGAGCTCGGTGCCCTCGACGCCGGCGTCCAGCAGCAGCAGGTCGCCGGGGCGCACCGGGCCGTCGTTGCGCACCCAGTGCAGCGTGGTGGCGTGCGGCCCGGCCGCGCAGATCGAGCCGTAGCCGATGTCGTTGCCCTCGACGCGGGCCCGCAGGAAGAACGTTCCCTCGATGTAGCGCTCGGAGGTGGCCTCGGCGCGGTCGAGCACCCGGACCACGTCCTCGAAGCCGCGCACCGTGGACTCGCAGGCGCGGGTCAGCTCCGCGATCTCGAACTCGTCCTTGACCAGCCGCATCTCGGAGAGGAAGACCCGCAGCTCCTCGTCCCGCTCGGCGGTCACCTTGTCCGTCAGCGCCGCCTCGACCACCGCGTCGTGCTTGCGGACCACCCGGACCGGCCCGGTGGCCTCCTTCAGCAGGTCCGGCACGGTGCGCACGTCCTCGACCGGCAGCCCGTAGCGCTGGGCCGCCTCGGCCAGGCTCTCCCGGCGGCCGACCCACAGCTCGCCCTGCCCGCTCAGCCAGAACTCGCCGTTCTCCCGGCTGGAGCGCGGCAGCAGGTAGAGGGTGGCCCGGTGCCCCGAGGGCCCTTCCGGCTCCATGACCAGCACGCCGTTCTCGGTCTGGTTGCCGGTGAGGTAGGCGTACTCGACGGCGGCCCGGAACGGGTAGTCCGTGTCGTTCGACCTGGTCTTGAGCCGCCCCGCGGGGATCACCAGGCGCTCGCCCGGGAAGCGGGCCGACAGCTCGGCGCGGCGCCGCGCGGTCTGCTCGGCCTGCGGGACGGGCGGCAGGTCCCGGCGCTCGGTGTCGGCCCAGCCATGCTTCATGTTCTCGGCCAGCTCGTCCGACACCTTCGGGGCGACGCTGTTCTTGCGCTCCTTGAACGCCTCGGTCTTCGCCGCCGCCGCCGTCTGCTCCTCGGCCCGCTCTTCCTCGGCCACGTCGCGCCCTCCTCGATGCTCGGCCTTCCATCGTATGTGCGGGCGCCGCACGTGCGACAGGGCCGAGGGGCGGGCCCGGCGGCCGTGTCCCCGGCGTTCGGGAGCGGGTCAGCAGAAGCGGGCGGCGAGCAGCACGACGTCCTCCGCGGGCGCGGCGGTCCCGGCCCCGCCCGGGTCGGGGAGCATGGTGGCCAGCACGTGGTCGAGCAGCGCCTCGGGGTCGGCGCGGGCGGCGGGCGGCGCGGTCCGCGCGGCGGTGCCGAGCCGGGCGAAGGCGCGGTCCATCGGCTCCCCCGTGCGGAGCAGCAGTCCGTCGCTGTAGAGCAGGACCGTTTCTCCCTCGGCGAGCTCGATCCGCACGCTCGGGGCCTCCCAGCAGGCCAGCATGTTGAGCGGCGCCGACAGGCCGGTCTCGGCGAACTCGGCCCGGTCCCGGCCGATCACCAGCGGCGGCGGGTGCCCCGCCGAGGCCAGGGTGACGCGGCGCACCGCGGGCTCCGCGTAGCCGAACAGCACGGTGGCCGACCGGCCGGGCTCGGTCAGCCGCAGCAGCAGTTCGAGGTCGGAGAGCACCGCCACCGGGTCCTCCCCCTCCATCACGGCGTAGGCCCGCAGTCCGGCGCGCAGCCGGCCCATCGCGGCGAGCGCGGCGGGCCCTGCGCCCGTGGTCCCGCCCACGGCGAGCCCGAGCGCGGCGTCCGGCAGCGGCAGCGCGTCGTAGAAGTCGCCGCCGCCGCGCGGTCCCGAGCGGTGCCGCACCGCGAGTCGCACGCCGGCGGTCGGCGGCAGCCGGGACGGCAGCAGCCCCTCGTGCACGGCGGCGACGGCGTCCCTGGCGCGGGAGAGCTCAAGCCGGTTGGCGATGTGCTGGCCGGCCTGGCGCAGGTAGAGGGCCAGCAGGTGGCGCTGTCTGACGTCCGGCTGCCCCGGCTGGTCGTACAGCCAGACGGCGGCGCCCAGCGCCCCGGGCGCCCCGGCGGTGAGCGACTCGGCGGTCAGCGGCACCGCGTAGCTGGCCGCGAAGCCGAGCCGGGCGGCGACCTCGCGGTGCCGCGGGTCGAGCCGGTCCTCGCGCGCGATGTCCCCGTGCACGGCCTCGGCGGGCTCGCCCTCCGCGCCCGGCTGCGGCGCGTCGAGGCCGCGCGGCACGGTCTCCAGCTGGCCGAGGTCGGCGTGGCCGAGGCCGAGGCCGGCCAGCCGGCGCGGCCCGAGCCCGTCGGCCGGCGCCAGCGAGATCAGCCCGCGCCGCGCCCCCACCAGGCCGGCGCCGGCGCGCAGCGTCTCCTGCAGCGCGTCGCCGAGGGTCCGGGTGCGGCCGAGCCGTTCGGTGAGGTCGTGGAGGGTGGTCAGGTCGGAGATCCAGGACGCCAGCCGGTCCTGCACACAGGTCTGCGGGATCCCGGGTCCGCGCCCCTGGCCGCGCGCCCCGCGCGTGACGGCGTCGCCGGGCGCCGAAGCTTCGGACAACGCGGAGCGCGCCGGGTGGATTCCGGCCACTTTTGGCGGGGGTGAGCTGGTCATAGGCGTCGCGAACCCCCAGATAAGTGTGTCGCTATGGCACTTTTTCCACCGGCTGGAGTACGGCAGCGGTGATGTCCAGTATTGTCCTGCCGTGATGGATGATGCCCAGGTAGCGGGCGGGTTCCGGCGCCGACAGGCCGGGCCGGGACGAGTTTGGCGGAAAAGGACCGCCACTGGGGGCGACGCGCGATCGACTGGGCCTTCCGGGCGGCGGATCGGGCCGGGCGGGCTGGGTACATATCGGAACGGATCGATGAACTCCGGCGTCCTAACCGGTACGGGCGGCCAGGCTTCCCCCTCCCGCCGCTCCGCGCTAGCGCGACCCGCTACATACGGTGATCTAAGTTCCACGTGGTGTAACTGAACCCGCGAAGGAAAGGAACGAGCGCCGATGCGCGAGATCCTCGGAGAGCGACGCACGAACGGAAACGGCAACGGCGGCGGCAGCGGTGACGGCGTTCAGCGGCGGAGCCTGCCGTTGCGCGGCGCCGCCCTGGCCTTCGCCCGGCGATGGGGGTGGCCCGTGGTGCCCGGCGCCGAGGCGCTCGACGACGGCCGCTGTGCCTGCGGGCGCGCCGACTGTCCGGTGCCCGGCGCGCATCCCGCCGACCCCGACCTGCTGGCCGCCACCACGGACGCCCGCATGGTCGGCTGGTGGTGGGAGACCAGGCCCCAGGCCCCGATCCTGCTGGCCACCGGCGGCCGGGCGCCCTGCGCCGTGAGCCTCCCGGCGGTGGCCGGCGCGCGGGCCGACCTCGAACTGCGCCGCCGGGGGGTGGCCGGCGCGGGCCCCGTGATCGCGGCGCCGACCCGCTGGCTGCTGCTGGTCGAGCCCTACGAGCTGCCCGAGCTCGGCGAGCTGCTGGCGGCCCGCGAGCTGGTGCCGAGCTCGCTGCGGTTCCACGGACCCGGCGGATACGTGCCGCTGCCGCCGTCCGCGACCGGCGCGGGCGAGGTGGGCTGGGTGCGGGAGCCGGAGCGGGCCAGGGACCGGGGGCGCGGCGCGGTGGCGCTGCCCTCGATCGGCGAGATGCTCGACGTGCTCGTGGAGGCCGGGCTCAGCGCGCCCGACCGGGAGGGCCGGCTGTCCTACTGAGGGGCCCACCGCGGGGCCGGCCGTCCGGACATGGACGGACCCGATCGCTGGCGACGGGGGATGCACCAGCGACCGGGCCCACTCAGACCGTAACAACTCATCGGGGATTCGCAAATCCCACGCGGCCGCACATTGGCCGAACACCCAGTATTTACTGGCAGTTGTGACCGGAATCACTAGGGTCGGCGGGGCCGCCCCGGTGGTTCCACACCGTCAGTTCCCTTCAGTTCAGGGTGATCTGACGGTTCGTGAGCCCGCTGCGCGCGCTGCGCTCCTCCGCGGTCAGCGGCGTCGTCGCGGCCAGCGCCTCGGCCAGCCGCTCGCCGAACGCGGCGGCCGGCTTCTCGCACTCCTCGGCGCCCATCGCGCTCGGCAGGTCCCACACCGGAACGGTCAGGCCGTGCGCCCGGAACGAGCCCACCAGGCGGGTGCCCTCGCCGAGCGAGGCGGCCCCGGCCGCGTGCAGCCTGGCCAGCGCGTCGAGCAGCGCGTCCTCGGGGTGCGGCATCACCCAGCGCAGGTGGTTCTTCTCCGGCGTCTCGCACCAGTAGGCCGCCGTGACGCCGGACAGCCTGGCCGTCGGGGTGGCCGCCGCGTTGGCCCGCTCCAGCGACGCGGTCACCTCGCCCGTCGCCTGGCTCGCGTCGTCGAGCCAGAACTCGAAGCCCTCGTGCACCTCGGGCACGAACGGGGCCTCGGGGTCGAGCAGGTCCTGCAGCCGCGGGCCCGTCACGTCGCCGCGCCCCGAGGGCACCGGCGCGCCGGGCGTCGCGGTCAGCGCCCTGGTCAGCACGTCGGCCAGGTCCCGGCTGAGGTCGCCGGTGGCCGTGTCGTTCTGCACGGCGAGGAGCACCGCGCCGTCCGAGCGGCGCAGCGCCGGCCACGCCATCGGCAGCACCGTGGCCAGCGTGAGCGAGGGCACGTCCGCCGGCAGCCCCTCGCGGAGCGTCAGCGGCACGGTGGCGGCGGGCACCAGCTCGCGGAGCGCGACCCAGTCGCACTCGCCGGGCAGCCCCTCGAACGGGCGGCGCACCAGCTCGGTGGCCGCCTGGGCGGCGGCGCGCCCGTGGCACGCCTTGTAACGGCGGCCCGAGCCGCAGGGGCACGGCTCGCGTGCGCCGACGACGGGAACCTCCCCGTCGACGACCTGCGGCTGCGGCTGGCTTCGGGGGCGGCGCTTCTTGGCCATGGCGTGCGGGTCTCCTGCGTGCGTGCTGCTGACGGTTTCGCCGCAGGAGCCTAGTTGTTCCCCGCCGCTTCGGCGCGGCGGCCGCTCAGATCGGGCTCAGCACCGCCCAGACGGTGACGGCACCGGCCGGCTCGCCGTCCCTGACCCCCCACGCGCGACACAGCGACGTGATGATGGTGAGCCCCCGCCCGCCGCGCGCCGTCACCGACGGCACCCCGGCCCGCGGCCTCGTCGGCCCGCCACCGTCCGTGACCGAGATCGTGACCGAGCCGTCGCCGTCCCGGCTCCAACTCGCCTCGATCCCCTGGCCGCCGGCCAGCGGTCTCGCGTGGCGACAGGAATTGCTCAACAACTCCGAGAGAATCAACACCGCGTCGTCGACGAGCGATTCCGACGCGCCGCTCTCGCGCAGTTCCCGTCGCAAACGCCGCCGGGCCGTCGCCACGCCCGACGGGCCGTGGGGCACCGACATGGAAGACGACGTCGGCACCTGTTGTGTGACCATCAAAGCCACCCCCGAGACCTCCTTTGCCCCACGCCATGGGATTGGTGCCCTCGGTGCGCATGCGGGAAACCGGCGATGTCACATCTGGTGACGCAGTCGTAATGATCGACACGAAGCGGGTGCGCCGTTGCACGCCGGGTAAATACGGTCATTGTCGAACGAGAAAGGCGGCCGCCGGCTCGTCGCCGGCCCTTCGCCGCCGGTTCACCGACCCGTCAACCGGCCCGGCCGAGCCCCGCCAGTTGATCACGCACCGTGCGCGGCCGGTTGGTGATGATCGCGTCGACGCCCAGCCGCGCGCACAGCTCGACGTCGGCCGGCTCGTCCACCGTCCACACGAACACCCGGTGCCCGGCCTGGTGCGCGCGTGCCACATACCCGGGGTCGCGGCGCAGCAGCCGGATGCTCGGGCCCGCCACGCCCGTCCCGAGCGGCAGCCGGCCCGCCCGGTGCCTGGGCAGCAGGAACTGCATCAGGTACACGGTGGGCAGTTCGGGCGCCCGCTGCCGGACGCGGCGCAGCGAGCGCGCCGAGAAGCTCATGACATGCACCGGACCCGGCACCGGACACCGCTCGAGCAGCGCCAGCAGCCGCTCCTCCACCTGCCCCGCCCACCGGGTCGGGTGCTTGGTCTCGATCGCGAGACCCACCGGCCGGTCCGCCTCGCCCACCAGGCGCAGCAGCCGCTCCAGGGTCAGCACCGTGGTCCGCTCCGGATCGGCGGCGTCCGGCGTCTCGGCGCCCGAGGGGCCCTTCCAGGAACCGAAGTCCAGCTCCGCGAGCTGGGCCAGCTCCATCGCCGACACGGCGCCGCGGCCGTTGGAGGTGCGGTTGACGCGCCGGTCGTGCACACAGACCAGGTGGCCGTCGGCGGTCAGGCGCACGTCGCACTCCAGCGCGTCCGCGCCGTCCGCGATGGCCCTGCGGTACGCGGCCAGGCTGTGCTCGGGCGCGTCCTCGGACGCCCCGCGGTGCGCGATGACCGTGATGCGGTGGCGGTCGGCAGTCACCGCGTCATGGTGTCACGCGGCCGGCCGTCACGGTCCCGGCGGGTTTATCCCGGCCTGACGGAGGATGGGAAAGACTGGCTGGCACACCGTGTCATGTCGGACCTGGCTTCATGTCCCCGAGGAGAGAGCCGTGAGCACCGAGAACGAGCGCGCCGGCGCACCGGACGAGTCGCCGACCGGTGCGCCGGAGGCCGGCGGCCGGGCGGCCCCGGCTCCGCAGCCGTCCGTTCCGCAGGGCCCCGCCCCCCAGTCCCCGCCGCCACCACCGCCGCCGGCCGCGCCGCCGACCCCCCACACCACCATGGCGCCCGCCATGCCCCCGACGGCCGAGCACACCTTCGCGGGCCCCGCCCCGGCGCCGGCCCCGCTCGCCAGCGAGCCGCCGGGCGGCCCGGTCTCCGGGCCCTGGGCCGCGTTCCCGCCGCCGCCCCCGCCGAAGAAGCGCCGCACCGGGCTGCTCGCCGCCATCGTCGCGGCCACCCTGATCGCCGGCGGCGTCGGCGGCGGCATCGGCTACCTGGTCGCCGACGACGACGGCACCTCCGCCTCGCTCTCCGCCGACCGCGGCAGCGACACGGTGGCCAGGCCGCCCGACTCCGTCGCCGGGATAGCGGAGGCGGCCCTGCCCAGCGTGGTCACCATCGAGGCGGGCAACGGCGCCGAGGGCAGCACGGGCACCGGCTTCGTCTACGACGAGGAGGGCCACATCATGACGAACAACCACGTGGTGGCCAGCGCGGCCAACGGCGGCACCCTCAGCGTCACCTTCTCCGACGGGGAGAACTACGACGCCGAGGTCGTCGGCCGCGCCGAGGGCTACGACGTGGCGGTGATCCGCATCACCAACCTCCAGGGCCGCGACCTGGCGCCGCTGCCCCTGGGCGACTCCGACCAGGTGGCCGTCGGCGACGCGACCATCGCCATCGGCGCCCCCTTCGGCCTCTCCGGCACGGTCACCACCGGCATCATCAGCGCCGAGGACCGCCCCGTCGCCTCCAGCGACGGCCAGGGCGGCAGCGCCTCCTACATGAACGCGCTGCAGACCGACGCCTCCATCAACCCGGGCAACTCCGGCGGCCCCCTGCTCAACGCGGACGGCGAGGTCATCGGGGTCAACTCGGCGATCCAGTCCACCCCGAGCGTCGGCGGCGAGGCGGGCAGCATCGGCCTCGGCTTCGCCATCCCGATCAACCAGGCCGAGCGCGTCGCCCAGGACCTGATCGACGGCGGCGAGCCGATCTACCCGATCATCGGCGCCTCGGTCGAGTCCGGCGGCGCGGTCACCGACGGCGCCCAGATCGTCGAGTCCACCAACGACGGCAGCGACCCCGTCGTCGCCGGCGGCCCGGCCGACGAGGCCGGCCTCCAGGCGGGCGACGTGATCACCCGCTTCGGCGACCGCATCATCGACAGCGGCCCCACCCTCATCAGCCAGATCTGGACCTACCAGCCGGGCGACTCGGTCGACATCACCTACCAGCGCGACGGCCAGGAGCGCACCACCACCCTCGTGTTGGGCGAACGCGTGGGAGACCAGTGACCCACAGCCGCTACGCTGTCCGAGTGCGCCGCCCCGGCGCGCACGAGGAGGCGTGCCCGAGCGGCCGAAGGGAACGGTCTTGAAAACCGTCGTGAGGTAACCCCTCACCGTGGGTTCAAATCCCACCGCCTCCGCCGCGAGAGCCTTGCGAACGGCCCCCGACCACACCGCGGTCGGGGGCCGTCGCCGTTCCCGTCCCGCCGCGATCGGGCGACGTGAGCCCACGCGAAAGCCCCCGTCGAGTGATCGACGGGGGCTCTGGCCTACTGTGCGCTCGGCAGGATTCGAACCTGCAACCTTCTGATCCGTAGTCAGATGCTCTATCCGTTAAGCTACGAGCGCCCGGGCCCTGGGGGCCGGTGCGGGGACAACATTACAGCACTGCGGGCCAGGGGTGAAATCAGTTGCCCGGCGGGCACTGGGGCGGCTCTGACCTGCGGAAACAGTGAAGCCCCGGCCGGGATGGGCCGGGGCTCGACTGGAGGATGCGGAGGCTCCGGGATTTGAACCCGGGATGGGGGGTAACCCCAAACCGCATTAGCAGTGCGGCGCCATAGACCAGACTAGGCGAAGCCTCCTCGCACGACAGCGCGGTCGCTACGTGCTCGCAAATGATGCCACAGCCCGAACGGCCGCAGCCAATCGGATTCCACCCTACGGGGGTGTCGCCGCCGCGTCGAGTTGCGCAACGGACGCCGGTCGGGAGCGTTAGCAGTGAGGATCGAGTAACCATCCGATCACGCACCGCACACCGACACTCCTGGAGCACCCCCATGCCGAGCATGCCCAACACACACAAGAACGGTCTCGTCGTCGCGCTCGTCCTGCTGGCGTCGGCCGTCGTGGCCGCCGCCCCGCAGGGGCCGCGCGGGCCGCGGGTGGAGCCGGCCGCGGCCCCCTCGCACGAGCTGGTGATCACCGTCGCCGACGCCGGCGAGGTCGACGGCACCCACACCCTCACCTGTGGCCCGGCCGGCGGCGACCACCCCGAGGCCGACGCGGCCTGCGAGACGCTGCTCGACACCGAGCAGCCGTTCGCCACGACCGACGAGGGGACGCTGTGCACCTACATGTACGGCGGCCCGGCGCGCGCCACCGTCGAGGGCGTCTGGGAAGGCGAGTCGGTGTCCGCGGAGTTCACCAGGTCGGACGGGTGCGAGATCGCCCGCTGGGACGCGTTGGTGCCCGCGCTTCCCGAGCTGGTGCCCTGAACGTGCCTGAACAGCGACTTTGTGCCGCCCCGTCGCGCCCGTTGCGGCGGGCCGTAGACTCCCTAATGACGCGCACGGGACGTGCACTACAGACACGTGGGTAGAGGGAGGAACCGACGTCGTGAGCAGCAGGCCAGCGAGAGGCGCTGCTCGCCTCGCCGCGATACTCGACGCGCTGCCCGACGCGCTGTTGCTCGTCAACGGTAACGGCACCGTCGTCAACGCCAACGCCATCGCGATGGAGACCCTGGGCGCCCCGGGCGCCCCGCTCGTCGGGCGCGGACTCCTCGACATCGTCCCGGAGTTCGACCCGCGCCGGATCCCCGGCTCGATGCGTCGCCCCGACGACGACCCGACCGCCAGGACCAGGCCGACCCGGATGGTCGCCCGGCGCACGGACGGCGTTGAGCTCCAGGTCGAGGTGACGAGCGCCGGGCTCAACTCCGCGCACTCCCCCTACGCCTCGGCGATAGAGGCGGCGTTCGCGGACGACTACGGCGGCGAGGAGCTGTTGGTCCTGATCATCCGCGACCTGTCGGGGACGTTGGACACCGAGGCCGAACTGGTGCGCCAGCAGCGGCAGACGGAGATGATCCTGCGCGCCGCGTCCGAGGGCGTCATCGGCGTCGACACGGCGGGCCGGATCGTGCTGGTGAACCCGGCGGCCGCGCAGATCCTCGGCCACCGGGCCAGCCAGCTCGGTGGCCAGGAACTGCACCCGTTGGCGCAGCACTCGCGGGTCGACGGCACGCCGCTGGCCTTCGAGGAGACGCCGCTCCACGACACCCTGACCTCCGGCCGCAAGCACCGGGTCCGCGGCCAGGTGCTGTGGACCAGGGACGGGCGCCCGGTGCCGGTCGACCTGACCACGGCGCCGGTCCGGGACGGCGACCAACTGGTGGGCGCGGTGCTGGCGTTCAGCGACCGCCGGAAGTACGACGCGCTGGCGGCCCGGCACGCCCAGCTGGTGTCGGTGCTCGGCGAGAGCCTGCGCGGCCCGCTCGACCAACTGCGCGGCGAGCTCGGCTCGCTGGCCGCCGACTCGGCGGGACAGCTGTGGCCCGAGGCCAACCAGGTGCTGCACCATCTCGCCGCCGGCTACTCGCGGATGACCACGCTGCTGGACAACGTGCTGAGCTACCAGCGGCTCGACGAGGGCCGGGAGAAGCTGTCGATCGAGCGGGTGTCGCTCGACGAGGTGGTGTCGGCGGGCGTCGAGGGCGCGACCGAGCTGATCGGCCCGGGGCGGGCGCAGTTCGCGGTGCACGCCCCGCCCATCGAGGCCGAGGTCGACCCGGAGCGGATGGCGCAGGCCCTCGCCCACCTGGTGGCCGACGTGGCCGGCGTCGACGCGACCGGGCAGACCGCCGCCGGCGGCGCGCCGGCCGGCGACTCGACGATCGTGGTGGCGGCCGCGCAGCGCGGCGACGTGGTGCGGATCGAGGTGCGTGGCCCGTACGGCGGCGGCAGCCCGGTGCACGAGCCGATCGTCCGCGGCATCGTCCGGATGCACGGTGGGGTGTTGCAGACCCACGAGGTCGGCGGCGCCGCCGCGTATGTGCTCGAGGTCCCGGTGGCGGCCGGCGGCGGCACGCTGGCGCCCGGGACCGGGGCCGGCGCCGTGCGGGACGGCAGTGGCGACACGACGGTGATGCCGGTGCCGGCGCAGCCGGCACGCGGCACGGGCGGCCCGGCCCGCCGGCCCGCGGCGGCGATCGAGCCGGCGCACCTGCAGAGCGACGGGCAACCGGCCGGGCAGCCGCCGACCGGGCGGCGGCGCAGGGCCGCCGCGTCCGAGGAGCGTCCTTCGCCGGTGGAGCACGTGCCGGAGCAGCAGTCCGGGACCCTCGGCGGAAACGGCAGGCGGCGGCGTTCGCTGACGGCCGCGCCGCAGGCGCAGCCGCCGGCCGAGGAGGCGCCCGCCGAGCCGGCACCCGGCGGCGAGCCGGCGGCGCAGCCGACCGGCCGCCGGCGGCGCGCGGCCGGCCAGGGCGGCGGCCAGGAGGGCAGCCTGGGCGGGGGGGTGCAACTGCCGCAGCAGCAGGGGCAGCCCGCGCCGCAGGAGCCGATCGCGCTCGGCCCGGCGCCGGTGCCGGCGCAGGGCCAGCCGCCGGCCCAACCGCCGGCGCCGGCCGGGCCCGTGGGCCTCGAACCGGCGATGGGCCAGCCCGGCGTGCCGGGGACGCCGCCGGGCGGCGCCCCCCAGCCGCCCCACGCCGGCCCGCAGCCCGGCCAGGAGAACCCCGCGCTGCCCGCCGTCCAGGAGGCCCAACAGGCGCCCCAGGGGCCGCAGGAGGAGGCCGGGGCCGAGGAGCCCCCGCCGGTCGAGCACTCGGTGGTGGCGGCGAGCCCGATCCTCGACGGCACCGCGCCGCGGATCCCCAGCGTCCGACCGCCCCGCGCCCTGCCCATGCCGGGCAGCGACCGTGCCAGGTCCGACCGTTCGCTGCCGGGCATCGCCGTGCAGACCCTGGGCCAGGGCGTGCCGGTGGCCGGCGCGCTGCCCGAGCGCCGCCCGGCGGCCGGCGCGTTGCCCGCCGCGGCACCGCGGCCAGGGCCGCCGCGCCCACAACCCGCGCAGCCGCAGCCGGCCCAACCCCAGCCCGTGCAGCCGCAGCCCGTTCAGCCGCAGCCCGCCCCGCAGGTGCCGCAGCCGGCGGCGCAGCCCACCCGGCGCCGCAAGCTCGCCACCCCGCCCGCGGACGACACCCGCGGCGGCGGCCAGCAGCAGGCCGCGCAGTCGCCGGCGGCGGCCCCGGCCGGCACCCAGGGCCGCGGCCGCAAGTACGCGATCAGCGCCCCCGCCGAGGGCGCGGCCGAGGGCCCCGAGCCGCTGGACGGGCCGAACGGCGCGGTGGAGGTCACCGATCCCTCGCAGGGCGCGATGCGGCTGCCCGGGCCCGCCGACGACGAGCTGCCGCCCGAGCCGCTGGACAACCCGCGGCGGCTGCTGGTCTGGCCGGAGCCCGACGTGTCGACCCAGCAGGCGCTGCAGGACCGGGGCTACCGGCCGGTCATCGTGCACTCCCGCGAGGAGGTGGACGCGCAGATCGCGGCCTATCCGGCGGCGCTCTTCGTCGACCCGCTGACCGGGCCGATCACCAGGACGGCGCTCCAGTCGCTGCGCGCCGCGGCGGTGGCGGCCGAGGTGCCGGTGCTGGTCACGGCCGGCCTCGGGCAGGCCAGCCGGGATGCGGCCTACGGCGCCGACCCGGCCGTGCTGCTGAAGGCGTTGGCGCCCCGGGACAGCGAGCAGCACCCGCCACGGGTGCTGCTGGTCGAGGAGCAGCCGGCGATCGCGGCCGCGTTGACCGCCTCGCTCGAGCGGCGCGGCATGCAGGCCGCGCACGCCACCTCGGACGCGCAGGCGATGGAGGTGGCGGCGCAGATCCGGCCCAACCTGGTGGTGATGGACCTCAACCAGGTGCGGCGCCGGCGGGCCGGGATCATCGACTGGCTGCGGGTGAACGGGATGCTCAGCCGCACCCCGTTCGTCGTCTACACGGCGGCCGAGATGGACCCGGGCCAGCTGCCGCTGCTGGCGTCCGGCGAGACGGTGCTGTTCCTGGCCGAGCGGTCGACCAACCCCGAGGTGCAGGCCAGGATCGTCGACCTGCTGACCAAGATAGGGGCGCACTAGCTCGGATCGGCCCGGCCGCCGTCAGGACGGCCGGGCCTCGGCCTCCGCATCCGTCTCCGCCTCCGCCTCGCCCCGGCTCTGGCGTGGCAGCAGGGTGACGTCGAGGTCGCCCTTGGCGTAGCCGGCCCGCAGCGCCTTCTTGTCGAACTTGCCGACGCTCGTCTTGGGCACCGCCGCGATGGTGGCCCACCGCTCGGGCAGCTGCCAGCGCGGCACCCGCTCGCCGAGGTACGCGCGCAGCTCGGCGTAGTCGACGGCCTCGACACCCGGCCCGGGCACGACGGCGGCCAGCGGGCGCTCGCCCCACGTCTCGTCGGGCACGGCCACGACGGCGGCCTCGGCGACCCGCGGATGGGCCATCAGGTGGTTCTCCAGGGCCACCGAGGAGATCCACTCGCCGCCCGACTTGATGACGTCCTTGGCGCGGTCGGTCAGCGTGAGGTACCCGTCGGGCGAGATGACGCCGACGTCGCCGGTCCGCAGCCAGCCGTCGGGGCTGAACCGGTCCGCCGGGCGCTCCGGTTCGGCGCCCGCGCCGCCGTGGTAGGCGCCGGCGATCCAGGGCCCGCGCACCTCCAGCTCGCCGGCCGAGACGCCGTCCCACGGCAGGATCGTGCCGTCCGGGCCGACGAGCCGGGGCTCGACGCCGGCCGCGAACCGGCCCTGGGTGACGCGGTAGGGCCACTCCTCCTCGGGGCTGAGGCCGCTCGGCGGCTGGCAGAGGGTGCCGAGCGGCGAGGTCTCGGTCATGCCCCAGGCGTGCTGGACGTGGACCCCGTGCCGCTCCTCGAAGGCCCGCATCAGCGTGGGCGGGCAGGCGGAGCCGCCGATGGTGACCCGGGTGAGGGCCGAGATGTCGCGCGGGCGTTCGGCGAGCTCGGCGAGCAGGCCCTGCCAGATGGTGGGGACGGCGGCGGCGTGGGTGGGGCGTTCGGCGGCGATCATGTCGGCGAGCGGCCCCGGCTGGAGGAAGCGGTCGGGGAGCAGCAGGTTGACCCCCGACATGAACGCCCCGTGCGGGATGCCCCAGGCGTTCACGTGGAACATGGGCACCACCGGCAGCGTCGTGTCGGCGGTGGTCAGGCCCATCGACTCGGCCATGTTGATCTGCATGCAGTGCAGGTAGACCGAGCGGTGCGAGTAGAGCACCCCCTTGGGCTCGCCGGTGGTGCCCGAGGTGTAGCAGAGGGCGGCGGCGGTGCGCTCGTCCAGCTCGGGCCAGGGGTACGAGGTGGGGCGGCCGGCGATCAGCTCCTCGTAGTCGTGGACGGCGGCTCGGGTGCCGGTGGCGGTGAGCGCCGCGTGGTCGCCGGGGCCGACGACGACCAGGTGCTCGACGCGGGGCAGCGCCGGCAGCAGCGGGGCGAGCAGCGGCACGAGGCTGCCGTCGACGAGGACGACGCGGTCCCCGGCGTGCTCGATGATCCAGGCCAACTGGTCGTGCGGGAGCCGCAGGTTGAGCGTGTGGAGCACGGCACCCATGGCCGGGACGCCGAAGTACGCCTCGACGTGCTCGGCGTTGTTCCACATCAGGGTGCCCACGACGCCGCCCTCCGTGACCCCGAGGTCGTCGCGCAGGGCGTGGGCGAGCTGGGCGGCGCGTCCGGCGCTCTCGGCGAAGGTGCGGCGGCGCGGCGGCCCCTCGCCGGTCCAGGTGGTGATGCGCGAGCCGGCGTGGATCGTGGCGCCGTGCGTGAGGATGCGGCTGACGAGGAGCGGGACGTCCTGCATGGTGCCGTACAACGGGACCTCCGGGGGCACGCGTCGACAACGTTGTCCCCGCCGATTCTGGCGGCTGCGCCGATCCCCCGACACCCCCTGAGGGCGTGGTTCAGGCGGCGGCCAGCACGGTGTCCGCGCGCTCCACCCCGTCGACGATCCCCGCCAGCTCCGCGTCCTCCCGGAGCTTGGCGAGCGCCCGCGAGACGGCGCTCTTGACCGTGCCCACGGAGACGCCGAGCAGCTCGGCCGTGGCGGCCTCGCTCATGTCCTCGTAGTACCTGAGGACGACCATGGCGCGCTGCCTGGCCGGCAGCCGGACGACCGCCCGCCACATGGCGTCCCGCACCGCCTGCCGCTCGGCCGGGTCGGGCTCGGGCAGCGGCTCGGGCTCGGGCAGCTCGTCGACCGCGTACTCGTCGACGCGCCGCTTGCGCCACTGGGAGGTGCGGGTGTTGAGCAGGGCCCGGCGGACGTATCCGTCGAGGGCCCGGTGGTCCTCGATGCGTTCCCACGCCAGGTAGGTCTTGGTGAGGGCGGTCTGGAGCAGGTCCTCGGCGTCGCTCGGGTTGGACGTCAGCGAGCGGGCCGTGCGCAGCAGCACCGGGCCGCGCGCCTGCACATACGAGGTGAAGGTCGGCGGGGTCCCCATCTGGACCGTCCTGGGCGTGGTCATGCCTTACAAACTAGGAGACATCGACCCCCCTGCGGATCGGCCACAGGTCGCGATGGGACATCCCCCCCAGGGTGTAGAAGGGGGCCTGGCTCCACCTCCCACAGGTGGAGGGGGCACTCGTCCTTCGTCAGGGACCCTCAGGGATCCACCTGATGATCGTCAGGCGGTCAGCTCCTCGATCCGCTGCGCGAAATCCTCGTCGGGGAGGGGGAGTTCGATCTCGTCGACGAAGCGCATGGCGTCCGGGACGTAGTGCACGACGGCCGCCGCGGCGGCCGTCAGATAGCCCGGCTCGCCGCGCAGCAGGGCCAGCACCCGCAGCACGAGGGCCGGGTCGCTGCCGTCCTCCGGCTCGCCCACCGGGTCGTGCGGGTGCCGGTCGGGCCCGGCCTGCCGGTGCCACAGCTCGGCCTCCCACTCCTCCCCGAGGGTGAGGTGGTGGAGGTAGAGGCAGTAGGAGGCGACCCCGTCCCCGGCGCCGGCGGAGAACTGCCACCAGAAGCGGGCGCCGTCCTCCTGGCCGGCCAGCTGGAGCACGCAGCCGAGCACCCGCGCCCCGTCCGGCTCGGGGATCCGGCCGCCGAGCAGGTCCGCCATGTGCTGGAGCGCGCCCTCCTGCTCGACCACCGTGCGACAGAGCGTCCGGAGGGAGCGGGCGATCTCGGCGGCCCTGCTGCCGGGACACGCCATCTGGTCGGGGTCCAGCGCCCCGCACCGCGTCCGGTCGGCGACCCTGGCCGCTATCCGCGACTCGGCCGCGTCGATCTCCTGCCGGGTGTAGGTGCGCGGCGCGCCGGCGAGCACCGCCCGGGCGAGCACCTCGTCAATGGACCTGCTCATCGTCACCGCCCTCCTTCGCCGCCTCCGCCGCCTCGCCGCTCAGCCCCAGTGTCTCCTTGAGCCGGTGCCGCGCGTAGCGGGCCGTCGAGCGTACCCCGGGCTCGCTGATCCCGAGGATGTCGGCGGTCTCGGCGGTGCTGTAGCCGATGCAGTAGCGCAGCACGATGACGTCGTGCTGCCGCTCGGGCAGCTCCCGGATGGCCTGGTACACGCTGAGGGACTCGGCGAGCTCCCCGACCGGGTCGACGGCGTCCCGCAGGGCCACGGTCTCGAAGGCGGCGGTGTCCATCACCACCGGCCGCCGCCCGCGCGCCCGCGCCGCCTCCTCGGTGTGCCGCTTGAGCAGCGCCCAGGCGTGCCCGGCCGGGCTGTCCGCCCGGAGCACCTCGCCCCACTCGGCGGCCATCTGCTCGAACGTGCGGTCGACGGCCTCCTCGGCCTCGTCCCGACCGCCGAGGTGCAGCTCGGCCCAGCGCACGTACGCCGGCCGGTAGAGCTGGTGGAAGGCGCGGAAGTCGGCGGGCAACGGGGTCAGCGGGGCGACCCCTTCACCTCGTAAAGGGGATGTCTCAGTCACCGGTGAACCTCCTGACGGCCGCCCGTGTCGCCTTGTCCGGCGGAATGAGCACTTCCCCGAGCGCTTTCGTTGTCTGACGGAGCGTATCGGTCATCCAGATGGCGCACCAAGTCGCGAACCGGCGCACTTCGGGTGGCTTTCGTCACCACCGGCGGCTATCCCGGGACCATGCGACTCCCTCCCGCCACGGCCCGTCACCTCGTCACCGAGGCCCGCGTCCTGCGCCTGGCCACCGTCGCCCCCGACGGCACCCCCCACCAGGTCCCGGCCACGTTCGCCGCCCACGGCGACACGCTCGTCACCGCGGTCGACCACAAGCCGAAACGGCATCAGCGGCTGCGCCGCCTCGCCAACATCGCCGCCAACCCCCGCGTCTGCGTCCTCGTCGACCACTACGACGACGACTGGACCCACCTCTGGTGGGCCCGCGGCGACGGCACGGCCCGCGTCCTCCCGACCGACCCCCGCATCGCCTGGCTGCGCGCCAAGTACGAGCAGTACCGCGACCACCCACCCGAGGGACCCGTCATCGAGATCACCATCACCCACTGGACCGGCTGGTCCTACGCCGACCTCCCGTGATCCCCTACCGTGCGTGGAAGCCATCATCGCCAGCGCGATAGCCGTCCTCGGCACGCTCCTCGGCTCCGGCCTCACCCTCGCCTTCCAACGCCGCACGACCGACCGCACCCACGCCTTCACCCGCGACGAGCGCCTTCGCCAGGAACGCCTCGACGCCTACGCCACCTACGCCGGCACCCTCCTCAACTACCGCCGCTCGCTGATCCACCTGTGGTTCTGCCTCCACGAACAGCCGCCGCCAGAGGACCCGGAGGCGGTCCGGCCGCGCACCTACGACCTGCGTTCGGAGGCGCAGGAGGCCCTGTTCCGCGTCCAGATGCTGACGGACGACGAAACCCTGAGCCGCACCGCCGAGGACGTCCTCGCCGCCGTCACCGAACTCCCCAGGACCGACAGCCGCCCCGAACTCGACACCCGCCGCCGCGAAACCCGCGACGCCATCAGCGCCCTGGTCCGCGCGGCCAAGCGGCACCTCTGACGCCGCTCAGAGTGAACCCAACTCATCCGCCAACGCCCGGAGCCGGTCGGACGGCAGTGGGCTCATGGTGAGCAGGTCGGCGACGAGTTGCTTGACGGTGGGCTTGGTGCGGAACATCTCGGGCAGCAACTCCCGGACTCTGACGAGGGCGTCGACGGCCTGGTCGATCTGGCGGCGCTGGGCATGGGCCTTCGCGAGGTCGATACCGAAACGAGCCTGCCGTTCCGGGGACAACCCCGAGGCGTCGACGCTCGCCGCCGCCCGCAGCGCGACCCCGGCGTCCCCGAGGTCGACGGCCACGGCCACTTCATGGAGTGCGACGTTGGTGGGCCCGAACTCGGTGTTGTAGTCGTTGCGCCCTTCACCGACCCGTGCCGCGAACTCCCTGGCCTGCCGGAGGTGGTCGTACGCCTCCTCGGCCTGGTTGAGCCGTCCGGCGGCGAGGGCGCGTTGCAGGGCGAGGGCTCCGCGCAGCGCGAGGGCCTCGACGCGCTCGTCGCCGGCCAGGGCCTCCGCCGTGCTGCCGGAGACCTGCGCCGCTTGCTCGTAACGGCCCGCGCCGAGGAATCCGACCGACAACCGGAACCCGCCGGCCGCCATCAGCAGCGGATCGCCCGCCCGTTCGGCGGCCATGACGGCGCGCTCCACGGCGACCCACGCGACGTCCGGCTCGCCCATGTTGGCCAGCGCGGCCCCGCACGTCTGGTACATGGTCGCCAACAGACGGAACAGCTCTGGGCGTTCCTCCGTGCTGCCCACCCGAGCGGCCGACTCCAGCCGAGGAATCAAGCCCTCCAACAGGGCGACCAACTCCGCGTAGTCACCCTGGTGCGTCAACGACCACGCCCGCTCCACCTTGGCCCGCGCTGCAGCGACGTCCACCGGCTCCGGCCGTCCGAGGACCGCCCGCAACGCGTGCGCGCCACTGAGCACCAGCCGCAACCGGCCTGCCCCAGGGGCCTCCTCCTCCGCCACGGACGCGACGATCGGTGCTTCGGCGGCCAGTTCGCCGACGGGGATGTCGAGGACTTCGGCGACCTTCACCAGGACCGTCATCCGGTCGACGCGGCGCACGCCCCGCTCGACCTGGGAGACCCAGGCTTCCGAGCGGTCCAACAGGCCGGCGAACTCCTTCTGCGACAGCCCACGCCGCTTGCGGTGGCCGGCGATCTTCCGGCCGAGCGCCTTCTCGTACTCACTGCTCAACGTCCACACCCTTGCCGGAGACGAAGTCCAGGCGGTCCACCTCGGTCGAGGCGAGGTACTGCTCCCGCTCGCCGAGGAAGGCCCGCACGTACTCCTGTGACTCGTGCGTCTCGAACGCGGCCACGTCGCGGTAGAGCTCGTAGAAGATCCGCTCCAGCGGCCGGCCGTCAACGCGGTGCACGGTGTAGATCACCGTTCCCGGTTCGTTCGCACGAATCTGCGCCCCGGTCCGCGCCACCAGCTCATCGAACGCGGCAGCAGTGGTCTCGTCCTTGCACGTGAACCGCACCATCAGTCCGAACATCCCGGTTCCTCTCTCTTCGGCGAAACGGCCAGGCACCGCCCTTGCGGCGAACGCTATGCCGCATCCACCCGTACGAAAAGTGCGATCCCGCACTCCAAGCTTCCGTATGTGAAGTACGGTACCCGTACTAATTCTACGGCTCATTCCCCCGGGTGTGACCCGAACGAGCGAAGGGCCGCAGAAGACCGCAGGTCATCAGGGATGGAGGACACCATGCCGACCCACCGACGCACCTTCGCCGGCCTGCCCCAAGAGGTCAGCCAGGCCCGCCGCTGGACCCGAGCCATCCTCGGCACCCATCCGTGCGCGGACGACGCCGCCCTGGTCGTCAGCGAACTCGGCGCCAACGCGATCACCCACACCGCGAGCGGAGATGGCAGCTTCCTCCTGGCCGTCACCCACGCGGAGACCACCGTCACCATCACCGTGACCGACGCCGGCGGCACCACCAGCCACCCGCACGTCGAGCACCCTGCCGAGGACTCCCCCAGCGGTCGCGGCTTGGCCCTGGTCACCACCTGTGCGACCAAGGTCCACATCCACGGCGACCACCAAGGCCACACCGTCACCGCCGAACTCCGCCCCAAGCCACCAGGGGCCAGCTCATGCTGACCAGGGCCCGCGCGGTCCGCCTCGAACTCCGCCTGGCCTTCTGGTGCGAGGCGATCGCCTACTACCCCCACGGGCACCGGACGTTCTGGCTCGGTTCCTGCCCCGCAGCCACACCCCGCCTAGCGATGCGCTGGCTCCATACGCGCGCCAAGCACATCGCAGACCAACTCGACCCACCAGCCGCCGCCATCGCCCACCACTGGCTCACCGACCAAGCCGAGCACGAACACGCTCTCGCGCTCCTTGTCGGGGGCGAGTTGTACGCCCACACCATCCACGAAGACAGCCTTCGTTACTTGCTGTCCGTACGGCCCGCCAACCGCACCGCACTTCCCAAGCAGGCCCCATGACCGACCACCAACACCCCACCCACGGCGACGACCAGGAGCACGAGGCGCCACTCCGCCCCGAGATCGAGCAGGGCTACCGCGACGAGTTCCGCGTAGCCATGAACGCCGTGATCCAGTACTGCCGCAACGCCGTCAACGAACACGGCCACCGCGGCCTATGGGCCCCGCACGGAGACAGCCCCGACCACTACGAACTCATGAACCAGGCCCGCCGAGACATCCTCACCAAACTCCGCCTCGTCCTCGACTGCGCCGAGACCATCGCCTACGAGATTGAACGCGACCGACAACGCCCACACCGCCGCCAGCCGGAGTGAGTTACAACCTTCTCTACGACTTCAAGGCGCCGCGCAAGCGCGGCGTGCGCGGCAGCGGCGGCCCCTGGGCCGCCGCTCCTGTCTCCGCCCCGCTCCGACCCAGGCCCGCCGGCCGCGCACCAGTACAGGCACGACCCTGGTTGCGGTGAAGGGGGTCCGCCGTGGCTGAGGGTCAGCTCCACGGCTTTACCCACCTGCCCGGTCCGGGACCCTCATCGGGCAAGGCCAGAGGGCCATCGGCCGGATTAACCGGGCAGGGCTCCGCCCCGCCCGATCAGCTGAGGAAGCGTACGGCCCCGTGACCATGCCCGACCCCAGCCCAGGCAGGACACCGGCCAAACCCGCTCCACCGACCGTGGGGCTCTGCGGCCAAGGGCGGCTCGCATTGACACGGTCACCTGCCGTTTCGCCACGCCCACGAGCGTCTGTCAGTGCTGTTTGATAAATTGTGTAGATGCTCATGGGGTCGAAGTCTCTACAACAAGTCTCTATCAATTTTCAAGAAACTGTAGAGTATCGAAGCAATACAACTGCCGCCGGCGTTCGATTCACACCAACAATTGAGGCTGCGCTCGCGCCAATGATGCGCAGCCTGGCAGCATCCCTTCCACGCGCTCATCGCGGCGTGGCGATGATGGCAGAAGTACCAGGGCCTGTCGGCATTCCCGACCTGGTGGTAATGCCCGCGCCAGGAAAAGCGCTGAAGAATCGACTCGCTTCCGGAATTCCCCCCGTACTGAAGCAAGCTCACGTCCATATGCTAGTGACGCTCAAATTTCAGCAAGGAACTGGCGTACGGGCACTTGCCAAGAGATTGGGGAAAAGCGATGAATGGACAGCAGCAGCATTGCGAGAATTGTCGCAAAATGGAGCCGCCATACTCCGAAACGGTTTGGCCTACCGAGCTGAAGAAGTTAGACCAACCGGCCGGATTTACGCTCTCGAAGCCAAGGTGGATGATTGGCGCTCGGGCGTGCGGCAGGCTTTTCGCTACAGAGCATGGTGCGATGCGAGCGTCCTAGTAGTAGCGAGAATGCCGAAGGATAAAACCCCTTTGCTCGAAGCAGTGCGCAGATTGCATCTTGGACTTGCCTGCGGGGACGAGTGGATCATTCGCCCCCGCATTTCTCCAATCGGTATGCACAATCGACTTCTAGGAAGCGAGCATTTTGTCGCCGCGATTGGCTTTACCCCTACCAGATTCCCTCTGCCTTAGCATATTCTTCCAATGCCCGCAGAGGTGCGTTGACCCATGTGTCGACCTCGGCGCGCGGCACGATATTGGGAATTTGCCTGTCAAGCCAGGAAAAGGCTGCTAGTGCAGTTTCATAGTGGCCCTTGAGGGTTGCCACTGAACCTCGCCGATCGGTTACGTGCTGGATACCGGCTAGCAATCGCCGCAGCACAGCAAGATGATGAAGGCGCTGGTGTGCTTCATCTCGGGGCATTGGCCCACCGCGTAGACGCTCAGCAGCTGCTCTATCCAACCTCTGAATGTCATCTGCGACCGATCGACGCAGGACCGCCAGAAGGCCTTGCTGAGTTACGTAAGATGCTGGCCGCCTCGGTGCAGGAGTGGACAGCTGATAGCCACTAGCATCAAAGACCCTCATTCCTCGATCCCAGCCGCTACCAATCGTGTTTGCTCCGGCTGCAACCGCGAGCAAACCGAGAAAATCTGAATTTTGAACAATCACTCGGCTCCGAGCACTGAGAGAGTGAATCGTCCTCATCCAACCCGCCAAGGCAGCGGTTGACGTTGCTAGATCAGCGATCAGATTAGGGCTGGAATCAGGGATGAGGGTCAGAACCCAAACCGGCGCGCGTAGACCAGCAAGCCTACCCACATATGCATCCAAGTCACTACCGGAAGCATAAAAACTTGTAGTCCCAACAAGGCTTTGGTAGCAAGTGGCATCGAGGCCTTTGGCAATGCGAGCGGTACTGATCGCGTAGTCAGCCATCATTGAGTGACTTGATGTGAGAGCTAAGGTTGGGGCGAGTCTGGGTACCTGAAGCTCGACCTGCCGAGCGAATACCCGCTCAATGTGCTCGACTTGACGAACGGTGCTGTCTAGACCGACCCCTGAGTTGCCCCACAAGCCCCATGTCTCGTAGAGGTCAAGCCTATTTGTGCCGCTCAACAATCGAGCATGGGTCATGGGGTCGAATAGAATTTCCGCACGGTCACCCAACGCTGCGACTACTGCGCTAGCGTCGCGATTCCGCGGAAGAGGAATACGCGGCGTACAAAAGGCGCTGATCACAGTTCCATCCGCAGCACCTCGCTGAATGGCCTCTACTGACCACTTAAAATGACCACTTCGCCGACCATCTTGAATGAATACCGCCATTATTTCCTCCGCCAGATCTAGGATTCGAGAAAATGGAGGCCGAAGAAATCGGGCAGCAGCTTGAGCTCATCAAGCAATTCTCCACCGTCCAGGAATCGTCGAGCGGGCTGCCTCTGCAAGCAACGGTTGATAATGGCACACATGGGCCCCGGCATATCGGGCCGCATGATTTCGACCGCAGGACAATCAAAATTACGCAGCCTGTGAAAATATTCATCTTCAGACCCAAGTGGGTCAATAGGGAGTGCTCCCGTAAGTGCTCGGTAAGCAAGGATCCCAAGCGCGAATATATCGCTGACCGGTTGGATGTCTCCGCCAGGCACGTGTTCCGGACTTCGATGTCCGGGAGTTCCTGGCTGATAGAGACCGGTAAGGGCGCTCTTCGCGAGATGACGGGCCAACCCTGGATCCATCAGCGCAAATGACCCATCACTCAGTTCCCGGATATTGGCCGGACTCAGGTCTCGATGCACAACATCCTGCTCATGGAAAGCCGTTAGCGCCTCCCCAATGTGAACAAGCAGACGAGCGCATCTATCAGAGTCCCACGGCTCCTCCAAATTGAAGCGCATGTCCGTACCATCGAGTCGCTTTTCCACCCAAGCAGCCGCAAATGGGGCCCCAGCATACTCAAGCTCCACGACTTCGCTGAGTACAGAAACCACTCTAGGCGAATCAATGGCAGCAAGGATTTCGACTTCGCGCTGCGCTCGCTCTAAAACGTGGAAGTGATCTGGACCAGTCGGAAGCATCACGACCTTAGCGACAGCTTCGAACTCTTCAAGCTTGCATTCGAAGACATATTTCTGCCCTCCCTGCGCCAATGGGACCAACGAAGACACGGAGAGAGCAGACTCCAAGGACGAAGTAACATCCTCGATACGAATTTCAGTTGCCATTTCAGCCCGTTGCGGTCATAGGTGACGAGGTGCGGTTTGCCCTATGCCCACTTTAGCGCGAGGTGCGCCTCGCAGTCCCGAGGATGGACGAAAGTCAGCCACCATCGCACCCTTCACTACGATATGCTATATATTTTCTATTCGCCCGAATTGACCGCGCTCGGGTTGATCGCTTCCTTGACGGGGAGCCAGTGCGATGCGACGGCCAACTGATGGCGCCAATCTTCGCAATCGTCCTGGCCTGTAAAGTGCACCGTTTCCGGTCGAACACGTCCTACGCGGAGCCACGCTTCGCGAAAGTGACCCTACTCCGAGGCTTCTCGGCTGAATAGCGAACTGCAGCGAACCACTTAGCCGGCGATGCAACGATCTCATGTTCACCTGTTTCAGCAGGTCAGCATGAGTCTGCAGGCATAAGAGAATCGGTGGCTCGGCGCCACATCCTTGCCAAGGGGAACGTTGATCACGGCAGTACGGCACGCAAAGCGATCTTCGCTGAAGCCAAAGCGGCGACAGCACATCGTGGAGCTGGAGGCAGTCCCCCTGGACTGGGCTGACGGCGTTCAGTCCGCCTCCGACAACTGGCGTTGCCCCACCCAGCGAAGATAAGCCCTGTTGTCGGCAGCGCCATACAGCAACCGCCGTGGCCTCAGCCAACCTTCTCCAGGCCGAGGCACTTGGTGATCAGTCCGGCAGACCTCAGCACCCGCGCCGCCGTAGTTCGGGACGACTCGCGTCGACCGCCCAGATCAGCTCCCGTCGGCGGGGTCGCCCCAGTGCCAGGGGACGGCGGGTGGTTGCCATGGCTCGTCTTCGGGCCGGTCGAGGATCGGCGGCTCCACGTGTCTGGGCAGTGGGCTTCCGTCGATGAGTGCTTCAAGCGAGTGCTGGACGTAGCGAAGGTAGTGCCTGACGTCCCGTACCTGTCACTCGCGGTTTCCAGAGCCAACCTCTCGCCACCCGACGTCGTAGGCGAGACGCACGAGTTCGCGGTAGCGCTCGCGAGTCATGTGGTCGCTGATCGCGTAGAGATCGGTGATCATCCCTCGCCGGAGGGATTCCATGGCGTGGCGGCATTGATCGCGCGCATGGCAGCTCAGGTAGGGCGTTTCAGCGGAAACGTCAGGCAGGGACGGCAGCCAAGCGTACAGATCCGCTAACCGTTCCAGAAGCGTCCGGGCCGCGTCCGTCGACCGGGCACGGTCCTGACTCACCTGGTCGAGTCGCAGGCTGGCCGCGTGCTCGGCAGTCGCCAGAGTTGCCTGAGCCGCGATCGATCTGTTCGTCTGCCATCGCGCCACCAACACGGTGATCGCACCACCGACCAAGGTGCCCGCCAGCGCGCCCAGCGACTGCGTGGCGATCTCTGCCCAGAAGCTCATACGGGATTGCTTCACCCGCCAATGCCGGCCACTACCGTAACCGGGGCAGGCAGCCTCTGGTGGACCGACGCGTACCGGCCAAACGACGGGCCAACGGCCCAGGCGACGGCGTGCCCCTCGCGTGCCCCATCGGGCGGGGAATGGCGGGGAGTCACGGTCGTCGGCGGGGAGAGGGAAACTGCGACGGCCCCCGGCCAGATACGCTGGTCGGGGGCCGTTCGCAAGGCTCTCGCGGCGGAGGCGGTGGGATTTGAACGCACGGTGAGGGGTTACCTCACGACGGTTTCAAGACCGTGCTGCTCGTTGGCAGTGCTCGTAGCAGGTGCGGCACTCCGCGCCGACGGGCCTTAGCTCGGCGTGCCGTGTTCTGCGCGCATGGTTTGGATCAGGGCTGCGAGCTTCGGTTCGGCGGCCTTGAGAGCCAGGAGGGCCTGGTCGGGGGTTTCGCCGTCGCGGGGGTGGCCGCGGTCGATGCGTTTGGTGGCGGCGTCGATGCCCGCCAGGACGGTGTTGAGGTCGCGGGAGGCGGCGAGGACCGATTCGGCGGCGATGAGTTGGGCCTCGGCGTAGCGGTCGCGGTAGTCGAGGCGGGCGCGTTCGAGTTGGTCGCGTTCCGTGTCCGTGTAGACGCCGTCGCGGAGGCGGTGGAGGGCGTCCTTGAGGAGGGTGTGGAACTGGCGGGACGCGCGGTTCATCGCGATGTAGGTGGTGCGGCGGTCCTCGGCGTGGCGGCGGCGGTCCTCGAGTTCGGCGTCGAGGAGGCGCTGTTGGCGGCTGACGCGGTGGGTCACCCAGGGGGCCAGGAGCGTGCCGGCGATGCCGACGACGGCGGTCACCATCGCCGCGACGACAGCGGTCAACGCGCGTTGCGTGCGCGGCGGTTGGCTTCGGCTACGCGGTGGCTCAGGGACTCGCTCGCGCTGATGGGGCGGACGTCCTCCGGGCGGGCGGTCCATTCCTGGCCGCCGCCGGGTGGGCGGAGCCAGATCGTGCCGTAGAGGTGGGCCATGACTCTGCCGACCCGGTCGCGCGAGGTGTCGCGTGCCATCGTGCCGATCTCCGGGACGGAGGACGGCAGGGGGGAGGAAGTTCCTGTCATGACCACACTCCGAACGCAGGTCCGGTCCCGCAGGGTCGCCTTCACATCACCACCATGCCCGAGCAGGGGCCCCTCGAAGTGTGTGGGCGCCAGTCTCAGAGCGAAATTTGAGGTTGGCGGTGGAGCAGGGACAGCGCGGCGTCCACCGCCTCGTGTTCGCCGGGGCGGAGGGTGGGGTTGGCGGCGCGGCGGGCGTGGGCGTGGGGGAGGTGGGTGGGGATGGTGGCGGCGGTCGGGCCGAGGGCGTCGAGGAGGGCGGTCAGGAGGGCCGCCGAGGGGCCGGCGATCGGGGAGTCGGCGACGGCGACCTCGGCGAGGATCATCGCGGAGACGGCGAGGTCGTAGCCGGGCGGGCCCTCGGCGCTGTCGTGCCAGTCGATGACGACGGGGCCGCGCGGGGTGAGGAGGACGTTCTCCGGGTGCAGGTCGAGGTGGAGGATCGGGTCGGCGTGGCGGGGCGGGACGGCGTGGAGGCGGGTGAGGAGGTCGGCGAGGAGCCGGCCGCCGGCCGGGATGGGGGTGTCGCCGGCGAGGAGGGAGGCGAAGAGGGTGGGGCCCGTGAGGCGTTCGAGTATCAGGTCGGCGGGGGTGGGGGCGCCGGGGTGTACGGCCGGGACGGGGTAGCCGTGGGTGCCGAGATACGCCATGACCGCGGCCTCCTCGGCGGCGTCCCGGCCGTCGCGGTAGCGGCGCAGCACGCGGTGGTCGTCCAGCGCGTGGACGTCGGCGGTGCGGCCGGAGCCGATGAGTTCCCCGAGGAGCATGAGGGGGAGGCTACGACTTCGCCGCGCGTTTCGCGGCCTGTTTCGTCTCGCGGACCCGGGTCAGGGAGTCGGGTCCGGTGATGTCGGCGACGGAGCGGTAGGCGCCCTCCTCGCCGTAGGCGCCCGCCGCCTCGCGCCAGCCGGTGGGGGTGACGCCGAGCTGCTTGCCGAGGAGCGCCAGGAAGATCTGGGCCTTCTGCTTGCCGAAGCCGGGCAGCGCGTTGAGCCGGCGCAGCAGTTCGCGGCCGTCGTCGACGTCACGCCACAGCGCGCCGGCGTCGCCGTCGTAGTGGTCGACGAGGTACTGGCACAGCTGCTGCACCCGGCGCGCCATCGAGCCGGGGTAGCGGTGGACGGCGGGTTTGGTGGCGAGCAGGGCGGCGAACTCCTCGGGGTCGCGGGCGGCGATCTCGCGGGCGTCGAGGTCGTCGCCGCCCATCCGCCGGGCGATGGTGTAGGGCCCGGTGAAGGCCCACTCCATGGGCACCTGCTGGTCGAGGAGCATGCCGACGAGCCGGGCCAGCGGGCTGCGGCCGAGGAGTTCGTCGGCCTCGGGGCGCTGGGCGAGGTGGAGGGTGTGGGGGTGGGGGTCGGGAGTGGTCATGGGGTCATGATCGGGGCCGCGGGGCTATTTCAGGGGGAGCGCCTCGGCGAGGGCGCGGTAGGCGGCGAGCGGGAAGTCCTCGTGTCCGTCGCCCGTGACCACCTGGAGCGCGACGTGGTCGGCGCCGGCGGCCAGGAACTCCTCGGCCCTGGCCCGCACCGTCGTCGGCTCGCCGAGCGCGAAGAGCGCGTGGACGAGGCGGTCGCTGCCGCCGCCGGTGAGATCCTCCTCGGCGAAGCCGAGCCGCAGCAGGTTGTTGGTGTAGTTGGGGAGCGCGAGGTAGCGCGCGAGGTAGGCGCGGGCCGTGGTGAGCGCCCGCGCCGGCTCGGGGTCGAGGACGGCCTTGAGCTCGGGGGCGAGCAGCGCCTCCTCGCCCAGGGTGGCGCGGGCCTGGGCGGTGTGTTCGGCCGTCACCAGGTAGGGGTGGGCGCCGGCGGCGCGGTCGCGGGAGAGTTCGAGCATCTTCGGGCCGAGCGCGGCCAGCACCCGGCGCCCGGCGGGGACGGGGCGCGGCGCGGCGTCGAGCGCCGTCAGGTAGTCGCGCATCGCGGAGTACGGCTTGCGGTAACGGTCCGTCAGGGCGCCGTGGCTGACGCCGAGGCCCAGCAGGAAGCGGCCGCCCGAGCTCTCGTCGGCGTCGGCGTACCGGGCGGCGACGTCCTCGGCCGAGTGCAGCCAGATGGAGAGGATGCCGGTGGCCACGGTGATCCGGCGGGTGGCGTCCAGCAGCGGCACGGCCTGTTCGACGCCGGGGCTGCCGCCGAGCCAGATGGCGCCGTAGCCGAGCTCGTCGAGCTCGGCCGCCGCGTCGGCGATCTCCGCGCGGCGGCCGGGCTCCTCGGCCTTGAGGGTGGCGCTCCAGACGCCGAAGGCGCCGATCGTGCTCTTGAGGGTGGGGGTGTCTGCGCTCATGCCGGGGCAAACCCGGCGGCGGAGGCGGCTATTCCGTGACGATCTGGTCGCCCTCGATCCTCACCCCGATGGCGGGCAGCGGCTCGGGGGCCGGGCCGCCGAGCACCTCGCCGGTGGCGGCGTCGAAGACGGACTGGTGGCAGGGGCAGCGCAGCTCCACGCCCTCGGGCTGCACGCTGCACCCCGCGTGGGTACAGATGGCGCTGAAGCAGGCCACGGTCGTCTCGTCGGCGCGGAAGAGCATGGCCTCCTGGCCGTCGGCGGTGACGGGGACGGCCTCGCCCACCGGCACGTCGGCGACGTCGGCGATGGCGGTGCCGCCGGCCGAGCCGGAGCCCGAGCCGGCCGAGGCCTCGTCCCCGCCGGCCTCCGAGCCGGCGCCGCCGTCGGCGGCCTGGCTGGGGGAGGGGGAGCCGGAGGAGCTGTCGTCGTCGCTGCCGCACGCGGCCAGGGCCAGCGCTCCGGCCGAGGCGGCGGTCGCGGCGAGCACGGTGCGGCGGCTGTGTGAGGTCGCTGTCATACCCCAGCAAACGAGAGTGCCCGGGGTTGGGTTCAACGCCGGGCGGAAAACGCGGGGAAACGGGGCGGCGCGCGATTGAACCCGGGGGGCGCGCGTCTCGTGTCAGGGGCGAACGGGTGCGCGGACGGAAGCGTGCATGGCAGCGTGGGTGCGTCGTGGGAGCGCGGCGGGAAGGTAGCGAGGGATGGTCATCGGCTGGCTGTCGCGACTGCTGGTCGCGGCGGGACTTATCGGCTCGGCGTGGGTGCACTGGGTGGTCTGGGACGACTGGGCCCGCTTCATGGACGTCGTCGGGCCGCTCTTCATGGTCAACGTGATCGCGGGCCCGGTGATCGCGCTCGCCGTGCTGCTCTGGCGCGGCCACTGGCTGCCCGAGCTGGCCGCGGTCGGCTTCGGCGTCGCCACCCTCGGCGCCTATGTGATGTCGCTGACGGTCGGCTTCTTCGACGTCCAGGAGCAGTTCAGGACGGACGAGGAACTGTGGGGCGTGATCACGGAGGCGGCCTGCGTGGTCTTCGGGCTCGTGCTGCTGGCGCAGCGGTACGCCGCCAGGTCGCGGAAGCGGGACCTGCCGCCGCCCGCCGGCCGCCGGGGCCGGCACCGCGGCGGGCTCCAGGGCCAGGGCCAGGGCCAGGGTCAGGCCCAGGGGCAGGGCCAGGGCGGGCAGGCATGAGCGATGCCGCGGAGGACGAGTTGATGCGTGCCCTGCACGAGCAACACGCCGCCGCGCTCTGGTCGTTCGCCCTGCACCTCACCGGGGGCGACCGGGCGAGGGCCGAGGACGTGACGCAGGAGACGCTGCTGCGGGCCTGGCGCCACCCCGGCGTGCTGGACCAGACCGCGCGCTCGGCGCGCGCCTGGCTGTTCACCGTCGCCCGGCGCATCGTCATCGACGGGTGGCGCTCGGCGGCGGCGCGCTCCGAGATAACCACCGACGAGCCCCCCGAGCTCGCCGTGCCCGACGACACGGAGCGCGCGGTGCAGGGCTGGCTGGTCGCCGACGCCCTCGCGGAGCTCTCCGCGCGCCACCGCGAGGTGCTGACCCTCTGCTACTTCCAGGGATACTCGGTGGCCGAGGCCGCCGCCCGCCTCGGCGTCGCGGAGGGAACCATCAAATCCCGGACGCACTACGCCCTCCGTGCGCTGCGCCTGGTGCTCGAGGAGAAGGGCGTGACCCGATGAACGGGGTGGGGGCAGCGGGCGTCGACCCGTTCGAGACCTGGGACGGCGCGTACGTGCTCGGCGCGCTCTCCCCGCAGGACAGATCCGACTTCGAGGAGCACCTGCGCGGCTGCGACCGGTGCGCCGAGTCGGTGCGGCAGCTCGCCGGCATACCCGGGCTGCTCAGCCAGGCCGACCCGGACGGGTTGGCCGCGGCCGGCGTCGAGCCGGCTCCGCCGGAGGACCTGCTGCCGGGGCTGCTGACCCGGGTGGCGCGGGAGCGCCGCCGGCGCTTCACGACCACGCTCTCCGCCGCGCTGCTGGCGCTCGCGGCCTGCCTGGTGCTGGTGTTCTCGGCGGTCTTCGCGGGCGGTGGCGACGGCTCCGACGGCGAGGGCGTGCCGGACGGCGGTCCGCCGGTGGCGGCCGGCGGCCCGATGACGCCGCTCGGCGACTGGCCGGTGCGGGCGGACGTCTCGCTCGCCGACGCCGACTGGGGCACCAGGGTGGAGATGGAGTGCCAGTACGGCGACGGCGAGGGCGGCGCGTACGTGCTGGTCGCGGTCGGCAGGGACGGCGAGACGGAGGAGCTGGCCAGCTGGCGCGCGCTGCCGGAGAACAGCGCGTCGATGACGGTCGGCACCCCGATGTCGCGGGCGGCCATCGAGTGGTTGGAGGTCCGCACGCTCGACGGGGTGCCGGTGCTCAGGCTGGCGGTGGCGCCGTAGCGGGCCGGCCGCCGCCGGGCGTCACGGGGCCGGGCGTCACGCGGCCGGGTGTCAGGGCGCCGTCCACTTCTGGTTGGCGGTGCCCGCGCACGTCCACAGTTGGAGCCGGGTGCCGTTGGCGGTGGAGTGGTCCGTCACGTCCAGGCACTTGTCGGCCTGCGGGTTGACGATGTCCCGGGCGGCCGTGACCACCCACCGCTGGTTGGGGCCGCCGGTGCAGTCCCACAGCTGGAGCCGGGCGCCGTCGCCGGTGGCGCCGTCCACCACGTCCAGGCACTTGCCGAGCGCGCGCAGCGTGCCGTCGGCGCCCACCGTCCAGGACTGCGCGGCGGTGCCGTTGCAGTCGTACAGCTGGACGGGGGTGCCGTTCGCGGTGTTGGCACCCGCGACGTCCACGCACTTCCCGCCGAGTCCGGTGATCGGCCCGGTGCGCGTGCCGGCGTCCGAGGTGCTGACCCGGACGTGGTCGACGACCAGTTGCTGCGGGAAGACGGTGCTGGAGTCCGGGTTGCCCGGCCAGTAGCCGCCGACCGCGAGGTTGAGGATCAGGAAGAACGGCTTGTCGAAGACCCAGGGGTCGCCGCCCAGGTCGGCCGGGGTGCGGGTCTGGTACACCTGCCCGTCGACCGACCAGCTGATCCGGCCGGGCGACCAGTCGACCGCGAAGGTGTGGAAGCCGTCGGCGAACGCCTGGCCGCCGGGCAGCGTGTAGGCGGCGCCGATGCCCTCGCTCCCCGAGTAGCCCGGGCCGTGCAGCGTGCCGTGCACGGTGCCCGGCTCGAAGCCGACGTTCTCCATCACGTCGATCTCGCCGCTGGCCGGCCAGCCGATGGAGCCGATGTCGTTGCCCAGCATCCAGAACGCCGGCCACATGCCCTGGCCGCGCGGCACCCGCAGCCGGGCCTCGACGTGGCCGTACTGCGCGGTGAACCGGCCCGCGGTGTTGAGGCGGGCCGAGGTGTACTCGCACCGGCCGTACCAGCAGGCGTAGTTGCCGGGGTTCTCGCGGCGGGCGGTGATCACCAGGTTGCCCTGGCCGTCGAGCGCGGCGTTGTTGGTGCCGCCCGTGTAGTACTGCAGCTCGTGGTTGTTGACGTTGTCGCCGGTCTCCAGCTGCCAGCGGGCGCCGTTGACGGCGGTGCCGGCGGGACCGTCGAAGGTGTCCTCGAAGACCACGGCCAGCGGCGCGGCGAGGGCCGGGTCCTGGTCCGGCGGCGGGGCCTCGGCGGCGGCGCCGGCGGGGGTCTGGAGGAGCGCGCCGGCCAGGGCCAGCAGCAGGGTGCCGGTGAGCAGCCGGCGGAGGTGTGGGGGTGAGAAGCGTCTCATGTACACGACATAGCGCTTGGCGTAGACCAATTCAAGAGTCTGGACCGAACCGGACGCGCGCCACGAGGCGGACCGGGCTGTTCCGCTCCGGCCGGGGTTCGCTAGGGTCGGCAGGCATGGCTCACAACCCCCAAGCGCCGCAGGGCCCGAACCAACCGGACCCGGCCGGCAGCACGCAGATGTTCCAGGCGTTCGTCGACCAGGGGGGAACCCCCGGCGGCACGGCGGGCCGGCAGCCGACGCCGGTGGCGCCGCAGTCCTCAGGGCCCAGGATCGGCGTCATCCTGGGCATCGCGGCCGCGATCACGGTGCTCGCCGTGGTGGCCTGGCTGGCGTTCAGCTGACGGGCTGACACCGAACTCCGAAAAACGCGAGAGCGGGTGAGGGCACGCGTGGGCGTGGGATCCACGCGCCCTCTTCTCCCGGACCGGCGGCCCACCGCCGGTCCGGGCCTCCTCACTCCTCGGCCGTCAGACCCTCGCGCAGCTGCGCCAGGGTGCGGGTCAGCAGCCGCGAGACGTGCATCTGCGAGATGCCGACCTCCTCGCCGATCTGGGACTGCGTCATGTTGCCGAAGAAGCGCAGCATGATGATGCGCCGCTCCCTGGCCGGCAGCCGGGCCAGCAGCGGCTTCAGGGACTCCCGGTACTCCACGCCCTCCAGGGCCGTGTCCTCGTAGCCCAGGCGGTCGGCGAGCGAGCCCTCGCCGCCGTCCTCCTCGGGCGAGGGGGAGTCCAGCGAGCTGGCCGTGTACGCGTTGCCCACGGCGAGCCCGTCGACGACCTCGTCCTCGCTGACGCCCAGGCAGGCGGCGAGCTCGGGCACGGTCGGCGACCTGTCGAGACGCTGGGACAGCTCGTCGCTCGCCTTGGTGAGCGCGAGCCGCAACTCCTGGAGCCGGCGCGGCACCCGCACCGACCAGGACGTGTCACGGAAGAACCGCTTGATCTCCCCGACCACGGTGGGCATCGCGAAGGTCGGGAACTCCACGCCCCGCTCGCAGTCGAAGCGGTCGATCGCCTTGATCAGGCCGATGGTGCCGACCTGGACGATGTCCTCCATCGGCTCGTTCCTGCTGCGGAACCTGGCCGCCGCGTACCGGACGAGCGGCAGGTTCAGCTCGATCAGGGTGTCGCGGACGTAGGCCCGCTCCGGGCTGTCCGCGTCGAGCGTGGCGAGCCGCTGAAAGAGTGAACGGGAGAGGGTGCGGGTATCGAGGTTGTCGGTCTCCGCGGGAGCTTCGGCCGGCAACGAGGGTACGTGCGGCGCGGGAACATGCGGCGTGCCGGTCGTGGTGAGCACCTTGGAGCTGCCCAGTTCTACGGACATGCCACCCCCTTAGGTCGTGGACGGGTCGCGGCGGCGCGCTGACGGTGACACAGGACGAGAGAACGCGCCCTCGTGGAGATACCGGCTCTGCCGCCACGGCAAACACGGTTTCCACAGAATGTCACGCGTCGTCAACGCGACGTAGCTTCATGTCGATAAAACGGCACAGCTGATGTGCGAGTTCCCGGAGTTGGGTCCTTCGTCAGGCTTAGTTCTCGATCGGATTTGCGGAGCGGAGCCGGGTGAAGCTTCGGGACAGCAGCCGGGACACGTGCATCTGTGACATACCCAACTCCGCGCTGATCTGCGACTGCGTCAGGTTCCGGTAGTAGCGCATCAGCAGGATCCGCCGCTCCCGCTCCGGCAGTTGGACCAGCAGGTGCCGCACCAGCGCCCGGTGCTCGACGTCCGCCAGCCCCGGGTCCTCGTAGCCGAGCCGGTCGATCGGGCCCTGCCCGCCGTCCTCCCGCTCCTTGGCCGCCTCCAGCGAGGACACCCGGTAGGCGCGCCCCGCGTCCATGCTCGCCAGCACCTCGTCCTCCGGGATCCGCAGCCGCTCGGCGATCTCGGCCGGCGTCGGGTGCCGCTCCAGCGTCACCGTCAGATCCTCGGCGGCCGTCCGCACCTGCGCCCACAGCTCGTGCAGCCGGCGCGGCACGTGCACCGTGCGCACGCTGTCCCGGAAGTAGCGCCGGATCTCGCCGACGATCGTCGGCATGGCGAAGGTGGCGAACTGCACGCCGCGCTCCATGTCGAAGCGGTCGATGGCGTGGATCAGGCCGATGGTGCCGACCTGGACGATGTCCTCCAGCGGCTCGTTGCGGCTACGGAAGCGCAGCGCCACGAAGCGGACCAGCGGCAGGTTGGCCTCGATCAGCGCCCCCCGGACCCTGGCGTGCTCGGCGGTCCCGGGCTCCAGGGCGGTCAGCCGCTCGAAGAGCGCCTGCGTCACCGCGCGCGCCTTCGCACCCCGGGTCCCCGTCGCCGCCACCTGCCGACCACCCCTTACGGTGCACTAGCCGCATAGCCACACAAAGGCAGTCATAGCATCACAAGACATATCCGTCGTGTGCAAGCACCGGCAAACCCCGTGTTAGTCGGCCGAACCGGTCACCAGATCCCCGACCCCGGTCGCCGCGTCCGCCACCGCGGTGAACGCCAGCTCGGCGAAGTCGGCCGAGCGACTCGGGTAGCTCACGATCGAGTAGAACACCAGCACGCTCAACAGGAACAGCGCGCCCTTGCGCGCCCGCGCCAACGTCATGTGCCTGCCCGCCTTCCGTCTCGGTGCCGTCCGTCTCAGGGACGGAAGATAGCCCATGCGGGCGGCGAGCCAGCCCTCGGTGACACGGGAACGCCCGAGGGGCGGGCCCGGTGGGCCCGCCCCTCGGCGGTGTGACAAGAGCGGTAGCGGAGGGATTTGAACCCTCGGTGGAGTCACCCCCACACTCGCTTTCGAGGCGAGCTCCTTCGGCCGCTCGGACACGCTACCGGGAGGAAGCCTATCCCACTCGGGGCGCTGGGCCGAAACGGGATACGGGTCAGCGGGTGCGGAAGAAGTCGGTGAGGAGCCGGCCGCAGTCCTCGGCGAGGACGGAGCCGATCACCTCGGGGCGGTGGTTGAGGCGGCGGTCGCGGATGACGTCCCAGAGGGAGCCGGCCGCGCCGGCCTTGGCGTCGACGGCGCCGTAGACCACGCGGTCGACGCGGGCCAGCACGCTGGCGCCGGCGCACATGGTGCACGGCTCCAGCGTGACGACCAGCGTGCAGCCGGCAAGACGCCAGTCCCCCGTGGTGGCGGCCGCCGCGCGCAGCGCGAGCACCTCGGCGTGCGCGGTGGGGTCGCCGGTGGCCTCGCGCGCGTTGCGGCCCAGGCCGAGCGGCTCGCCCTCGGGGCCGCCCGGGCCGAGCAGCACCGCGCCGACCGGCACGTCGCCCGTCTCCAGCGCCGCGGCGGCCTGGGCGAGTGCCTGGCGCATCGCCGGCCGCCACGGGTCGCGCAGCGGATCGGTCACGTCCCGGTCGTCGTCCGCGTCACCTGATGGCCTCCAGCAGGTCGGCGCAGCCGAGCGCGTCGGCGATGTCACCCAGGGCGTCGTCCGGGGTGAGCTTCAACACGGTGACGGCGTCGATGCCGAAGTCGGCCAGCAGGCCGGCCTCGCCGACCGGGCCGCTCGGCACGGCGTCGGTGCTCACCGAGTCGTCGTCGTCCTCGGCGGGGCCGTCCTCCGTGCCGTCGAGGTCCAGCTGATCGAGGGCGTCCGCGGCCTCCGGCTCGCGGCCGAGGAGCTCGTCGGTCAGCAGGATCTCTCCGTAGGCGCTCCGCTTGGCGCGGGTGCCGTCGGAGACGAAGACGCGCGGGTCGTCCTCGCCGTCCACGCGGACGAGGCCGAACCAGGCGCCCTCCTGCCCGACGTAGACGAGCACCGTGTCGTCGTCACTGGCGGCGGATTCGCGGGCCAACTCGGCCAACTCGTCCAGGGTCTCGACGTCGTCGAGCTCTGTATCACTCGCTTCCCAACCATCATCGGTCCGCGCGAGCAGTGCGGCGAAATACACCGTGACTCTCCCCACTCGGTTCGGCAGTGCCACCTGCATCGTGGCAGAAAAGGGGTGAGCTGTCGGGTAACTCGACAGTTCACCAACGGAATGTTCGCTTGCGCTGGGCTCAGCGCAGACGGATACGGACGCGGCGCGGCTGGCGTGCGGGCATATGCCCCCGCCTTCCTCCATGCACCACTCTCCACGTCGCCGCCGTCCTTTGTCCACCGGGGGGTCACAACGGGAAACCCGCCGGTCAGTCCCGGGGTGTCGGAGGCGTTCGGTACTGTCGACGGCATGCGGACCCATGTCGTCGACCACCCGCTGGTGGCGCACAAGCTGACCACGCTGCGCGATGCGCGTACCGACTCCCCTACGTTCCGGCGGCTGGCCGACGAGCTCGTCACCTTGCTGGCATACGAAGCGACCCGTGACGTCCGCACCGAGCTGGTGGACATCACCACGCCGGTCGCGGAGACCACGGGCGTGCGACTCTCCCATCCCCGTCCGCTGGTCGTGCCGATCATACGGGCCGGTCTCGGCATGCTCGACGGCATGGTCCGGTTGCTGCCGACGGCCGAGGTGGGCTTCCTCGGCATGATCAGGGACGAGGAGACGCTGCAGGCCTCGACGTACGCGAACCGCATGCCGGAGGACCTGTCGGGGCGCCAGGTGTACGTGCTCGACCCGATGCTGGCCACCGGCGGCACGCTGGTCGCGGCGATCCGCGAGCTGATAGGGCGCGGCGCGGACGATGTGACGGTCCTGTGCCTGCTGGCGGCGCCGGAGGGCGTGGAGCGGCTCGAGACGGAGCTGTCGGGCGCGCCGGTGACGGTGGTCACGGGCGCCCTCGACGAGCGGCTGAACGAGCAGGGCTTCATCGTCCCGGGCCTCGGCGACGCGGGCGACCGCATGTACGGCACGGTGTCCTGACCCGCCGGCCGCGGCGGCGGGCCGTTTCCTAGCAGGCGGGTGCCTCGGCCTCGTCCGACTCCTCGGTGGGGGTGGGCCGGGGCTCAGCGAGTTCGGCCAGGCGGCGTTCCGCCTCGCGTTCCGCCGTCAGCTCCTCGAAGTCCTCGCCGATCACCAGGTCGACGGACTCGGGGGTGTTCGCCCGCTGGCCCGGGCGGTTCTGGTCGGTCTCGGCGCCTTCGAGCTGGGTGGCGAGGACGGTCAGCGCGCCGGCCTCCTCGGCGGCCGTGGTGCCGAGCAGCAGCCCGGGGCCCTCGACCTTGCCGTCCAGTTCCTCGGGCGCGTTGGCGACCTCGCCGATGGTGAAGCCGCGTTCGGCGAGCGCGTCGGCCGTGGCCTGGGCCAGGCCGGTCCGCGAGGTGGCGTTGAGCACGTTGACGGTGATCGCGGAGGGTTCTGGCAGGTCGACGCGCGGCTGTTCCGGCTGCTCGGGCGCGCAGTTGGCGCCGGACTGGGGGCGCCCCGAGGTGGCGGGGGAGGTGCGTTCGGTGTCCTCGTCGCCGGAGAAGACGTCGACGAGCTGCAGCGTCCCGTAGCCGAGCAGGCCGAGCACGCTGGTGACGGTGAGGGCGGCGAGAGCTTTCCGGCGGCGGCGCGGGCGGCGCATCCGCGGGTAATGGTTGCCCGTGACGCGGAACTTCTTGCCGCCCATGCCAGGGGGCGTCAGCATGCTCATGGCCGCAGCGTAGCCACGCGCGCGACCCGAGCCCAATAAATGATCTGCTGAAAGGATCGCGCCTCCCTGAAACGGCGCAGTCCCGAACGGCGCAGTCGCGAACGGATCGGGTGGGGAGGGGTCAGTCGAGTTCGAGCACGCGGGCGTGCAGCACCTGGCGCTGCTGGAGGGCCGCCCGCACGGCCCGGTGCAGCCCGTCCTCCAGGTAGAGGTCGCCCTGCCACTTCACGACATGCGCGAAGAGGTCCCCGTAGAAGGTGGAGTCCTCGGCGAGCAGCGTCTCGAGGTCGAGCTGCTGCTTGGTGGTGACGAGCTGGTCAAGACGCACGGGGCGCGGGGCGACGTCTGCCCACTGCCGGGTGTTGTCCCGGCCGTGGTCAGGGTACGGCCGTCCGTTGCCGATGCGCTTGAAGATCACACGGAGAGCCTACCGGGCAGGGCCCTTCCCCCGCAGCCTCGTGTCAGGGTGACGTATCGGGCAATCGCGTCGCGTAGCGGCCGACGGAGTGGGCGATCGCCTTCACGTTCGCATCGAGCGCGGTTCGGCCGATGTTGTCGAGATCGTCACAGGACGCGTGGTAGCAGGGGTCGTACGGGGCGTCCGCGGTGCCGCCCCAGAGCTCGGTCTCGGCGGCCGACTTCAGGCCCTCGGCGCCGGTGAAGGTGCCGCCGGCCGGGATGCCGGCGTCGAGGAAGGGGCCGTAGTCGCTGCGGCCGTCGAACGGGGTGGGGCGGGCCGGCAGGCCGCGGTCGCCGAGGAAGGCGGTGAGGTCGTCGGCGATGGCCGCGGAGACCGGGTCGTCGCGTTCGGCGTCCGCGTCGTAGACGAAGAGGCCGTGGTTGGGTGACGCGATCATGTCGAAGTTCAGGTAGAGCGCGATCCGCTCCCGCTCCGCCTCGGGGAGCGCGGCGACGTAGTGCTCCGAGCCGAGCAGCCCCAGTTCCTCGGCGGACCAGAAGGCGAAGCGCGTCCGGTGCTCGGTGAGCTCGCCGGCCGGGTCGACCTCGGCCAGGCGCAGCGCGGTCTCCAGCAGCCCGGCCGAGCCCGAGCCGTTGTCGTTGAGTCCGGGGCCGGCGAGCACCGAGTCCAGGTGGGCGCCGGCCATCACCACGGAGTCCGGGTCGCCCACCGGCGACTCGGCCACCACGTTCACCGTCTCGCGCTCCTCCGCCAGCTCCTCGATCTCCAGGCGCAGCGTCACCTCCTCGCCGGCGGCGAGCTCGGCGGCGAGGGCGAGGCCGTCCTCCTGGGAGACCGTGCCGGCCGGGATCAGCCCGGCGGCCGGCTCGCCGAGGGTGCCGGAGAGCGCGCCGGGCGCGTTGTTGTGGACGACGGCGCCCAGTGCGCCGGCGTCCGCCGCGTTGGCGACCTTCCGCGCGAAGGTGCAGCCACCGCGCTCGATCAGCGCGATGCGCGCGTCGGCCGGGAAGCCGGCGCCGAAGTCCTCCGGCTCGCAGCCGTCGCCGGCGTCGGCGAGCGGCGCCTGGACGCCGCCGGCCGGGGTGTTGGCGGTGTACGACAGCAGCCGCAGCGGGATGTCGCGCTCACCCGGGGTGAGTTGGGTGAGCCGCTCGGTGACCGGCTCGCGGTAGGGGAAGGCGAAGCGCTGGTAGGTGACGTCGTAGCCGGCGTCGGCGAGCAGCGCGCCGACGTAGCGGGCCGAGCGTTCGTGGCCCGGGGTGCCGGCGGCGCGGTTGCCGTCCGCCCCGTCGGCGATGCGCTGGAGGGCGGCCAGGTGGCGGGTGGCGCCCTCGGCCGTGGTGGCGGCCACCAGGAGGTCGGGCAGGGAGGGTTCGGCGGCGGCCGGCGAGGAGGGCTGGAAGGCGAGGGTGAGGGCGGTGGCCGCGGCCAGCGCGGCGGCGGTGATTCCTGTCACAAAATGTGACGTTAGCGCAGGGTATGGCCCGATCTCGGGATCCGAGATCATATTGACCGATCGGAAGATTCGTCCGAGGGTTCGATATATGGGCGGGGTGATCACGGGGTTCGCGATCATCGCGAGCGTCATCGGCACGGGCTACCTCCTCGGCCGCCGCGGCTCCCTCGGGGAGAACGGCCGGGAGGTCCTCACCAAACTCGCGTTCCACGTCGCCACCCCCGCGCTCCTCTTCGTCACCCTCGCGCAGGCCGACCTGACCCTGGTCTTCTCGCCCTCCCTGCTGGTGACCGCGCTGAGCACGCTCGCCGTCGCCGCGATCTTCGTCACCCTCGGCGTCCTCCGCGGCTGGGGCGTGGGCCGCACCACCATCGGCGCCCTCTGCTCCAGCTATGTGAACGCCGGCAACCTCGGCATTCCGATCGCCGTCTACGTGCTCGGCGACGCCTCGCTCGTGGCGCCCGTGCTGCTGCTCCAGCAGCTGACGATCACGCCCGTGGCCCTGACCGTGCTCGACCTGGCCGCGCCCGCCGCCCAGCGCCGCACCGTCTGGCAGCGGGTCACCACCCCGTTCCGCAACCCGGTGGTCGCCGGCTCGCTCAGCGGCGTCGCGGTCGCGGCCAGCGGCTGGTCGGTGCCCGTCACCCTGCTGGAACCGGCCACCCTGATCGGCAACATGGCGGTGCCGGCCGTGCTGCTGGCGTTCGGCATCTCGCTGCGCGGCTCCGCGCTGCCCGGCCGCGGGCCCGAGCGGTGGCCGGTGCTGGCCTCCGTGGCCCTGAAGTCCGTGGTCCACCCGCTGATCGCCTGGGTCATCGCGGCCGGCGTCTTCCGGCTCGACGCCACCGAGCAGCTCAACGTCGTGGTCACGGCGGCGCTGCCGGCCGCGCAGAACCTCTTCACCTACGCCTCCCGCTACGCCACCGGCGTCCGTCTGGCCCGGGAGTCCATCCTGCTCTCCACGATCCTGGCGGTGCCGACGCTCACCGTGATCGCCGCGCTGCTGGGATAGGGCCGGACGGTCCGACGGCCAGACGGCCGAGGCGGCTCAGGCGGTGATGGTCAGCGAACGGTAGAGCGTGTAGACCACCGCGGGCAGCGTCCCCACCAGCACCCCGGAGGCCACGATGACGCGCGGCAGCCGATGGTGCGAACCATGGAGGACGCGGGCGACGTAGGCGACGAGGGCGATGAAGGCCAAGCTGAGAATGACCCCTGCCAGCACCAGTTCCGAAGCATCGGCTCGCATACGCGAAGCCTAGGCCCTCGCCGTGCCCCGCCGGTCCGTGGGTGGCGCGGGAGCGTCGAGCGGCGAAGGGCGAACCGCCCGTACGGGGCACAATCCCCTGCATGGCCCTCGCACCCGGGAACTTCGACGCCCTGCTCGCCCTGCTCCAGCAGCGCCGCGGCACGCTCACCCGCTCCCAACGACTGCTCGCCGAGCGCGTGATGGCGGACCCGGAGGGCGTGGCGTTCATGACCGTCTCCGAGCTCGCCTCGGCGGTCGGCGTCAACGAGGCGACCGTGGTGCGGTTCGCCACCAGCCTCGGCCTGGAGGGCTACCCGGGGCTCACCCGGCTCTGCCGCGAGCGGCTGCGCGAGCAGGCCCAGCTGCTGCGCCGCTACAGCACCCTCGAACAGCTGGGCGGCGGCGAGGGCGACCTGCTCGACCAGGCCGTGGCGCTCGACCGGGCCAACATCACCCGCAGCTTCGCGCGGATAGACAGAGTCACCTGGGCGGAGGCCGTCAAGGCGCTGGCCGAGGCGCCGCGCGTGCACGTGATGGGGCTGCGGAAGTGCCACGCCCCGGCCTACCTGCTCGGCTACCTGCTGCGGATGCTGCGCGAGGAGGTGGCCACCGTCACGCCGGGCGCCGGCACCCTGACGGACGAGCTGCGGCGGGTGCGGGCCGGCGACTGCTTCGTCTCCATCGCCATCCACCGCTACTCGGCCGACACGGTGCGCGCCGCCTCCTGGGCGCGGGCGCGCGGCGCGCGCTGCGTGGCGCTCACCGACAACCCGGCGTCGCCGCTGGCCGCCTCCGCCGAGCACGTCTTCTACGTCGACGCCTCGGGCCCCTCGGTGCTGCGCTCGCTGACCGCCTTCACCGCGCTCGTCCAGTCCCTGGCGACCGACGTGGCCCGCCACCGCGGCCAGGACGCGCGCTCGGCGCTGCTGCGCGAGGAGGAACTGCTGGAGGAGTTCAGCGTCTACGACCCGGAGCACCGGCGGTAGGCGCGCGCTCCGGTTGCGGCCCGGCGCCGGGGCGCCAAGAGTGGCTGGCGGCAGCGGGCGGGGCCACGGCGTGCGGAGGACGGCATGAGCCCACAGCGAGACACCAGGTGCCTGGTCGTCGGCGCCACCGGATACGTCGGCGGCCGGCTGGTGCCCGCCCTGCTGGCCGCCGGCCACCGGGTGCGGTGCCTGGTCCGCTCCCCCGCGAAGCCGCGCGCCCACGGCTGGGCGGGGCAGGTCGAGGTGGTGCGGGGCGACATCCTCGACCCGGAGTCCGTGGCCGAGGCGACGCGCGACGTCGACATCGCCTACCACCTGGTCCACTCGATCGGCGGCGGGGCCGACTTCGAGGAGCGCGACCGGCGCGCCGCGCGGATCTTCGGCGAGCGGGCCCGCGCCGCCGGCGTGCGGCGCGTCGTCCACCTGAGCGGCCTCACCCCGGCCGGGGTGCCGGAGCGTGAGCTCTCCCCGCACCTGCGCTCCCGCGCCGAGGTCGGGCGCCTGCTGCTCGCCTCCGGGGTGCCGACCGCCGTGCTGCGGGCGGCCGTCGTCATCGGCTCGGGATCCGCCTCGTTCGAGATGTTGCGGCACCTCACCGAGCGGCTGCCGGTCATGGTGACGCCGCGCTGGGTGCGCACCCGCGTCCAGCCGATCGCGATCGCCGACGTGGTGCGGCTGCTGGTGGGCTGCGCCGACCTGCCGGCGGACGTCAACCGCTCCTTCGACATCGGCGGGCCCGACGTCGTCACCTACGAGGAGATGATGCGGAGCTACGCCCGCCGGGCCGGGCTGCCCAGGCGGCTGATCCTGCCCGTGCCGGTGCTGACGCCCGGGCTGTCCAGCCTCTGGATCGGCCTGGTGACGCCGGTGCCGGGCGACCTCGCCAGGCCGCTCGCCGAGTCGCTGCGGCACGAGGTGGTGTGCCACGAGCGGGACATCGAGCGGTACGTGCCGCCGCCCGCCGGGGGCTGGCTCGGGCTCGACCTGGCGCTCGCGGCGGCGCTCGAGCGGGCGGGCGAGGACCAGCCGGACCAGGCGGCGCTGCCCGCCGACTCGCTGCGCGCCGACCCGGACTGGGCGGGCGCCAGCCGGTACGTCGACGAGCGGTCGACGCCGGTCGACGCCTCGCCCGAGGCGCTGTGGCGCGTCGTGGAGGCCGTCGGCGGCGACACCGGCTGGTACTCGGCGCCGCTGGCCTGGACCGTGCGCGGCTGGCTCGACCGGCTCTTCGGCGGGGCGGGCGGCCGGCGCGGGCGACCGCACCCGACCCGCCTGGAGCGCGGCGACCCGGTGGACTTCTGGCGCGTCGAGGCGCTGGACCGGGGACGGCTGCTGCGGCTCCGCGCCGAGCTGCGGCTGCCCGGCGACGCGTGGCTCGAACTGCGGGTGGAGCGGGACGACGAGGGCCGCACCCGGTACCGCCAGCGCGCGGTGTTCCGCCCCCGCGGGCTGCTCGGCCATGCCTACTGGTGGGCCATCTCGCCGTTCCACGCCTGGGTGTTCGGCGGCATGACGCGCACCATCGCCGAGCGCGCCGGGGCGGAGTCCGGCGCCGCCGGGGAACGGCCGCCGCACCCCCGGGACCTGGAGCGGGCATGACCGCCTCGGTGGCCCTCTTCACCGCGGACCTGCGGGTCCACGACAACCCGGTGCTGCGGGCCGCGGCGGACGGCGCGTCCCGCGTGGTGCCGCTCTTCGTGGTGGACTCCGGGATCCGCGCGGCCGGCTTCGTCGCGCCCAACCGGGCCGCGTTCCTCGCCGACTGCCTCGCCGACCTCGACGAGGAGCTGCGGAAACGGGGCGGGCGCCTGGTGGTGCGGCGCGGCGACGTGGTGGCGGAGACCCGCCGCGTCGCGGCCGAGACGGACGCCGGGACCGTGCACCTGGCCGCCGGGGTGAGCGGCTACGCGGCCCGCAGGGAGCGCCGGCTGCGCGCCGCGCTCGCCGAGGACCGGCGTGAACTCCGTGTCCACGACGCCTCGTTGACCACCCTGCCGGCCGGCGCCCTGGTGCCGGCGGGGCGCGACCACTACGCCGTCTTCACCCCGTACCTGCGCCGCTGGCTGGCCGCCGAGCCGCGCGCCGTGCGGGGCGCGCCGCGCGTCATCGAGGTGCCCGAGGTGCGGTCCGAGCGGCTGCCGTCGGCGGCCGACCTCGGCGGCGGGGGCGAGCGGTCGCCGGGACTGCCGGCCGGCGGCGAGGGCGCGGCGCGGCGCCGGATGCGGGCCTGGGAACGCGACGGCCTCGACGGATACGCCGACCGCCACGACGACCTGGCCGGCGACGCCACCTCCCGGCTCTCCCCCTACCTGCACTTCGGCTGCCTCTCCCCGACCGAGCTGCGGCGACGCGCCGAGCGGCACGGGGGAGCGGGCGCCGAGGCGTTCGTCCGGCAGCTCGCCTGGCGGGACTTCCACCACCAGGTGCTGGCCGCCAGGCCCGACGCGGCCTGGGCGGACTACCGGCCCCGGCACGACCGGTGGCGCCGGGCCCCGGACGCCGTCGAGGCGTGGCGCGCGGGCCGCACCGGCTTCCCGCTGGTGGACGCGGCGATGCGGCAACTGCGCGCGGAGGGCTGGATGCACAACCGGGCCCGGCTGCTGGTGGCCAGCTTCCTCACCAAGTCGCTCTACCAGGACTGGCGGATCGGGGCCCGGCACTTCCTCGCGCTGCTGGTCGACGGGGACCTGGCCAACAACCAGCTCAACTGGCAGTGGGTGGCCGGCACCGGCACCGACACCCGCCCCAACCGGGTGCTCAACCCGCTCACCCAGGCCCGCAGGTTCGACCCGCGCGGCGACTACGTGCGGCGCTGGGTGCCGGAGTTGGCCGCGGTGGCCGGCCCGGCGGTGCACCGGCCGTGGCGCCTCGACGGCGTCGACTACCCGGCGCCGATCGTCGACCTGGACGCGGCCGCCGACCGGTTCCGCCGGGCCAGGCACGGCTGACGCCGGGCGGCCCGGGGATCACTCCCCGCCACCGCCACCGCCGTCTCCACCGCCGCCGTCCCCGCCGCCGTCTCCTCCACCGCCCTCACCGCCACCGTCGCCGAACCAGCCGTCCGCGCTGCCACCGGGGCCGTTGTCCGCCGAGCCCTTCCCGAGGCCGGTGAACCACGGCTCCTCCCAGAGTGAGTCGGCGATCTCCCCGTCGTCCTTCGGCCGGCGCATGCCGAACCGCACCCTGCCCGTGTCGTCACCGAGCCCGAAGCAGGCCCCGAAGAAGTGCGCCAGCACCGCGTCCACCGGATAGCTCGTGTGGTACTGGACGTCCGCCAGCGGCCGCAGATTGCCGGTCAGGGCCCGGCGCCGATCCGGCCGGCCGAGCAGCGCCACCGAGCCGCCGTCCCGCAGCAGCCGCGAGGTGTTCCAGGTCTCGCGGCGCAGCTCCCACCGGCCGACCGGGGAGTGCACCGTCACCGAGCGCTGGGACTTGCGCCAGCCCCGCTCGATGGCGAGGGCGGCCGGTGCGCTCCCGATCGTCACCGCCAGCAGCTGGGCCAGGTTCTCCTGGCCGGCCCGTAGGCCGAGCGGGCCGCGCAGCCGCGCCGACGCGACGTCCGGCGCCCACACGTCGGCGCGCGCCAGGCGCCGGTCGACGGCGACCGCTATCGGGCCGCCCGTGGGGCCGAACGTGATCCGGCGCGCGATCCACAGCGGCACCCCCTCCTGGGCGGCCAGCCGCGCGTAGCCGGCGACGACGTCCCGGCCGCCCGCCATCCGCACGGACAGCTCGCCCAGCGCGGCGGCGAACTCGGCGGCCCTGCGCACCTTGACCGGCATCGCCGAGCCGGACACCCTGATCACCGGCACCACCCCGGCTCCCGGGCCGATCGCGGCCAGCGCCCGCTCGGTCCCGCCCCCGCCGAGCCACCGGCCGCGCAGGTAGGCGTCGGCCATCGCCACCAGGTTCAGCTCGACCAGCGGCATGATCCTGCCGTGGGCCCGCAGCTGCCCCTCGTCGAGTTCGACGGAACCCGCCAACGGGTTCCTGGTCTTGTCGGAGTAGAGCGTCCGTGACTGGGACATCGATCGACAACCCCCCGTGAGCATCTGCCGAACACCGTCATGCTGCCAGCCAGGACGTCAGGGCGAGGGCCAACGGTTCACCAGGAAGAGTGGTTTGACGGGGCAACGGGGCGAAGTCGGGTAATGCTGGCTGGACCGAGCAGGCCGGACCCGCCACGTCCGGCCGACAACCGGCCCGTGTCCGGCCATCCGGCCGCCCGGCTAACCCAGGAGATGACGCGACGGTGGCACAACAGCCCTTCCGCCTGCCCGACTTCTACACCCCCTACCCAGCCCGGCTGAGCCCGCACCTCGAGGAGGTGCGCGCCCACTCCACCCGGTGGGCGCGCGAGATGGGGATGCTGGAGGGCTCGGGGATCTGGACCCAGCAGGACCTGGAGGCGCACGACTACCCGCTGCTCTGCGCGTACACGCACCCGGACACCACCGCGTCCGACCTGGCGCTGGTCACCGACTGGTACGTGTGGGTCTTCTTCTTCGACGACCACTTCCTGGAGACCTTCAAGCGCGGCCAGGACCGCGCCGGCGGCAAGGCGTACCTGGACCGGCTGCCGGCCTTCATGCCCATGGACCTCGCCGCCGGCATCCCCGAGCCGGCCAACCCGGTCGAGGCCGGCCTCGCCGACCTGTGGGCCCGCACCGTGCCCGCCATGTCGCTGGCCTGGCGGGCCAGGTTCGCCAAGGCCACCGAGCACCTGCTCAACGAGTCGCTGTGGGAGCTCGCCAACATCAACATCGGCCGCGTCCCCAACCCCGTCGAGTACATCGAGATGCGCCGCAAGGTCGGCGGCGCCCCCTGGTCCGCCGGACTCGTCGAGTACGCGGCGCGCGCCGAGGTGCCGGCCGCCGTCGCCGCCGCCCGGCCGCTGACGGTGCTCCGCGACACCTTCGCGGACGCCGTCCACCTGCGGAACGACCTGTTCTCCTACCAGCGCGAGACCGAGGAGGAAGGCGAGCTGAGCAACGGCGTGCTCGCCCTGGAGACCTTCCTCGGCTGCACCACCCAGGAGGCCGCCGACGCCGTCAACGACCTGCTGACCGCGCGGCTCCAGCAGTTCGAGCACACCGCGCTCACCGAGCTCCCGCCGCTCTTCGTCGAGCACGGCCTGACGCCCGAGGAGTGCGCCGCCGTGCTCGCCTACGCCAAGGGCCTCCAGGACTGGCAGTCCGGCGGCCACGAGTGGCACCTGCGCTCCAGCCGCTACATGAAGCCGGCGGAGCCCGAGGCCGCACCCGCCGCCCGGCTCGGCCTCAGCGGCCCCTTCACCGCGCTCGCGGGGCTCGCCGGCCTCGGCGGGCTCGGCGGCGGCCTCGGGGTGTCGACCACCCCGCGCGCCGAGCGGGCCAGGGCCCGCGGCTTCGCGCACGTGCCGCACCAGCACGTCGGGCCCTCCCTGCTGCCCGACTTCGACCTGCCGTTCCCGCTCCGGCTCAACCCGCTGCTGCCCGCCGCCCGCCGCGAGGTCGTCGACTGGTGCGACCGGGTCGGCGTCTTCACCGACACCCCCGTCGTCTGGACCGAGGACAAGACGCGCGGCTACGACCTCGCGCTCTGCGCCGCCGGCATCAGCCCCACCGTCGGGCAGGAGGAGCTCGACCTGGCCAGCTGCTGGCTGGCCTGGGGCACCTACGGCGACGACTACTACCCCGCGGTCTTCGGCCGCACCAGGAACCTGGCGGCGGCCCGCGCCTGCACCGAACGTCTCACCGCCCTGCTGCCGCTCGACGACCCCGCCACCCCGCCCCCGCCGCTCACCAACGCGCTGGAGCGCGGCCTCGCCGACCTCTGGGCGCGCACCGCCGGCGGCATGACCCCGGCCGCGCGCCGGGCGTTCCGCACCACCATCGTCGAGATGATCGACAGCTGGCTGTGGGAGCTCGTCAACCAGGCGCAGAACCGTATCCCCGAACCGGTCGATTACCTGGAGATGCGCCGCCGCACCTTCGGGTCCGACCTGACCATGAGCCTGTGCCGCCTGCGACTCGACCGCTCGCTGCCCGAAGAGGTCTACGAGAGCGGCCCGTTCCGCTCCCTGGAGAACGCCGCCGCCGACTACGGGGCGCTGATCAACGACGTCTTCTCGTACCAGAAGGAGATCGAGTTCGAGGGCGAGATCCACAACGCCGTCCTCGTCGTGCAGAACTTCTTCTCCTGCGACTACCCGAGGGCGCTGCGCATCGTGGACGACCTGATGCGCTCCCGGCTGCGCCAGTTCCAGCACGTGGCCGCCAACGAACTCCCGGTACTGGCCGACGACCTGGGCCTGGACGCGGCGGCGCGCGCGACGCTCGACGGCTATGTGGAACAGCTGGGGAACTGGCTGGCCGCCGTCCTCAACTGGCACCGCGAGTGCCGCCGTTACCGCGAGGAGCACCTGCTCGCCGACGTCACGCCCCCCGGCTTCCTCGCCCCCACCGGGCTCGGCACCTCGGCCGTCCGGCTGGCCGCCGCCGTCCGCCACCGGACCGCCGTACCCCACTGACCGGGGCCGGCCCGCGACCCAGGCCGGCCGCGGGCCGGCACCCAGCCCCGGCCCCCGCCCCCGCCGAACGGCCCCAGGTATCACCCGGCCGGGGCAGGAGAAAGGTTCCCGCACCCGCTACTGCATTCCGTAATCGCACATGTACGTTAGGTGGTGTGCACATCGACGAGTCCTTCTTCGCGGACCCGCACGGGATGTACGCCCGGCTGCGGGCCAGCCGCTCCGTGCACCGCGTCACCGGCCCCGGCGGCGCGGCGGCCTGGCTGGTCACCCGCTACCCGGACGTCCGCGCCGCGCTCCAGGACCCCCGCCTGTCCACCAACGCCGCCACCAGCCACGGCGGCGACTACCAGGGCCTCCCGCTGCCGCCCGCGCTCCGCAACGACCTGCTCCACCTCGACCCGCCGGACCACACCCGGCTGCGCCGCCTCGTCGCGCCCGCCTTCACCCGCCGCGCCATCGAGCGCCTGCGCCCCACCGTCCAGGCCCACACCGACACCCTGATCGACGCCGTCTACCCGGCCGGCGAGGCCGACCTGCTCGCCGCGCTCGCCCTCCCGCTGCCGCTCCGCGTCATCTGCGGCCTGCTCGGCCTGCCCGCCTCCGCCGGCGCCCAGATCGCCTCCTGGACCGACGCCCTGCTGATCCCCGGCCGGCCGCACGCCATCCTCGACGCCATGCGCCAGGCCGAGGCCCAGCTGCGCGACGTCATCACCCACAAGCGTCGCCACCCGGCCGACGACCTGCTCAGCACCCTGATCCAGGCCCGCGACGCCGACGACCGGCTCACCGAGGACGAGCTGGTCAGCCTCTCCTTCATCCTCCTCGCCGCCGGCCACGACACCACGGCCAGCATGGTGTGCAACGGCATCCTCGCCCTCCTCGACCCCCGGATGCACTGGGAACGGCTGCTCGCGCGCCCGGAGTTGCTGCCCACCGCCATCGAGGAGCTGCTGCGCTACGAGGGGCCGCTGCCGCTCGCCATCCGCCGCTTCGTCACCGAGGACCTGGAGCTCGGCGGCGTCCGGATCAGCGCCGGCGACTCCGTGCTGCTCTCCCTCGCCTCCGCCAACCGCGACGCCGCGCACTTCCCCTGCGCCGACGAGGTCGTCCTCGACCGCACCCCCAACCCCCACCTCTCCTTCGGCCGCGGCACCCACCTCTGCCTCGGCATCCCACTCGCCAGGCTCCAGGCCGACGTCGTCTTCGCCACCCTGCTGCGCCGCACCCCCAAGATCGAACTCGCGGTGCCCGCCAGCCGGTTGACCTGGCGGCCGACGCACCGCACCCGCCGCCTCGAATCCCTTCCCGTCACCTTCTAGCCCCTGGACCACCCCTCGTGCACATGCCCATCCCGAGCCAGCCGCTCCACCCGCGCTCACCCGAGTTGGAGGAGCAGGCCTACGACTGGGCCGCCCGCCACGGCCTCGTCGACGCCGCCGGGCACCGCCGCCTCGCCGCCTCCCGCGTCGTCACCCTGGCCACCAGCTACTACCGCACCGCGCCCTACCCCGAGATGGCGCTGCTGGCCCGCTGGTACGTCTGGCTGCTCGCCGCCGACGACTGGTTCGACCGGGCCGGCACGACCGAAGCCCCCGCGCCCTGGGCCGTCTTCCGACGCGCTCTCGCCCACGAGCTCTGGCCGCCGACCGCCGAGCCGATGTCGGCCGCCTGGCGCCGCCGTTTCGCCCGCCACCTCCGCGACTGCCTCGCCGGCTACCACTGGCAGGCCGCCGTCCGCCTCGGCCTGCGCCCGACGCCCACCCTCGCCCAGTACGTCGCCTGGCGCCGGCTCTCCTTCGGCGCCCACCCGATCTTCGAGCTGATCCAGTTCGTCGAGCGCCGCGAGTTCGCCCCCGCGCTGCTGGACGCGGCCCCGGCCCGCGAGCTGACGGCCGCCGCCAGCGACGTCATGGCCTGGACCAACGACGTGCGCTCCCTACGGCGCGACCTCGCGGCCGGCGAGCGCGCCAACCTGGTGCTCCTCGTCCGCGACCGCCTCGACCTCGACGAGGCGGCCGCCACCGCCGCCGTCCAACGGATGGTCGCCGACCGGATCGACCACCTGCTGGCCGCCCGCCGCGCCCTGCGGCGCCTCGGCCCCGACGCGCACCTCCTCGGCGACCGCGTCACCACCGCCGTCCGCGGCGCCTGGGACTGGCACCACCACAGCACCCGCTACGCGGCGGCGCCAACGGCGCCGTAGGCGCCGGATGAACCGGCCCGGCTGGTACGGCGGCAGCTCTCCCGGTTTGAGGCGTACGCCCCGGTGCGCCGGCCTGTCGGCCGCCGCCTGCGGCGGCGTGGCGCTCGGCCTCGGAGCGCGGCGGTGCGGCTCGCGGTCCGTGGCAGCCGACCGCCGGGTGGGGGGTGCCGGCCGGCCCGGGCGCCTCGGCAACGGTCACGGCGCCGTGGGCGCGGGCTGACCGTCTGGCTGCTCTGGTGGCATGCCTTGCGAGCCGACCGCGCCGCGGCGGCGCTGGCGCTGGGGCCGGAGCGCGGTGTGTCTGGCGGCCTGCGGTGTACGGCCCGGCGGCCCAGGTCCCAGCGCTGCCGGGGTAGTTGCTGCGGCGCAGGGAGGCGGGCGGTGTGCGCCTCAGGTCCGTGGCGTACGGCCCGGCCACACTGCCGGCACCGGTCCACGGCCGGTCGGAGCTGGCGCGGCCGCCGTCTCTCCGCCGCCTCGTCGGCGCCGCGGACACCGGGGACCGGCGTGCGGGCGGTGCGGCTCGGGTCCCGCGTCGTGTGGCCCGGCTGCGCCGGGCCAGCCAGGCAACGGCTCCGGCGCGGCCGCGCCTGCGGCGCGGCACCCCGGAGCCGTGTGACCTCAGCGACCGCCGGGCCGTGCCGCCGGCCTGTTGGCCGCCGCCTGCGGCGGCGTGGCGCTCGGCTTCGGAGCGCGGCGGTGCGGCTCCCGGTCCGTGGCGGCCGGCCGCCGGGCCGTGCCGCCGGCCGGCCGGGGCGTAAGGCCGCCCCGCCGGCGGCAGCCGCGTCGCAGGGGCCCGGCCTCCGCTCAGGCCCGCCGGTCAGGCCCGGCCAGGGAGTGGGACCTGGGACCAGTCCGTGTCCGAGGCCAGGTAGAAGCTCGGGTAGGCCGGCTGGTTGTAGGTGGTCTGTTGGCGGGCCACCTCGACCCGGTACTGCGGGTCGTGCATCAGCGTGTAGAGCTTGTGGTCCGTCACCTCGGTGGACACGTAGAAGCGGATCGCGGAGCTGTCCGCCGTCCGCACCATCAGCTCCTCGCGCCAGTCGCCGAACACGTCGGCCACCAGCGACGGGTTGCCCTTGGTGTGGTTGTTGGTCAGCGTGCCCTCGGCCGTCAGCAGCGTGCCGCGCCGCCAGTCGTCGACGGTCGGCGTCTGGTCGATCGAGCCGTTGACGATCTGGGTGGTCAGGTCCGCGGACCAGCGGATCGACATGTTGGTGCCCGGCGTCTCCGCGCCCAGGTAGTCGCCGCGCGCCGTCCACAGGCCGGTCTCGGAGACCGACTGCGGTTGGGACGCCCAGGTCTCGATGCCCCGCTGGTCGGGGTCGACGTCGCCGATCATGCCGCGCCCGGTGTCCACGCCCGTGTAACCGCCGTACAGCACCTCGCCGGTGGCGGCGTCGCGCAGCGCGAAGCCGTAGGGCGCGTACCGGCCGCCCTCGTGGACCGTGAAGATCTCCAGGCCGGGGCGGTCCGGGTCGATGTCGGCGACGTGCATCGCGTCGCCGTGCCCCAGCCTGATGTTCTCGCCCGGCTGCGCCGCCTCCGGCGGTGCCTCGCCGAACGAGCTGTAGAGCAGGCTGCCGTCGTCGTCGATGGTGGCGGAGCCGTAGACGATCTCCTGCCGCCCGTCCCCGTCGACGTCGGCCGAGGAGAGGGAGTGGAAGCCCTGGGTGGTGAGGGAGCCGAACTCCGGGTCGGTGCCGTCGACGCCGTGCGGCGAGTCGTTGAACGGGTTGGACATCGGGGTCCAGCCGCTGTCCACCGTCCAGTCCTGGCGGATCCGGCGGCCGTCCCAGCGGTAGGCGACGAGCGTGGAGCGGGTGTAGTAGCCGCGCGCGAAGACCGCCGAGGGGTGGCGGCCGTCGAGGTAGGCGACGGTGGAGAGGAAGCGGTCGACCCGGTTGCCCGGCTCGATCCTGGCCATCGCGTAGTCGCCCCACATCAGGCCGTCGTCGTACCGGCCCGGCTCGTAGCGGACGGTCTGTAGCTCCCGCCCGGCGCCCGGGTCGAGGACCGTCAGGTACTCGGGGCCTTCCAGGATGAAGCCCTCGAAGGCGCGCAGGTTGTTGCGGGCGGAGCGGCTCGGCGCGTACACGTCGACGAAGTGGTCGGCCAGGGCCTCGGCGTCGGCGCGCGACAGCGGGTAGTCGTAGGCCGGCTCGATGCCGAACGCCTCCTCGAGGGTGGCCGGCCAGTTGCCCGCGCGCACCTCGGGGTGGTCCTGCCAGCCCTGGAACATCTCGACCAGGTGGTCGAAGTAGCCCTCGGCGCTGAGCCGGTAGTCGTCCTGGTGCGAGTAGCCGGCGCGGACGTCGGCGCGCGGCATGGTGACGTACTCGGTGCCGGCCACCCGGCCGTCCGGGCGGTAGCGGGTGATCGTGGTGCCGGGCGCCGTCTTGAGCATCATCTCGGCGCGGCCGTCGCCGTCGAAGTCGTAGACCAGGAACTGCGTGTAGTGCGCGCCGGCGCGGACGTTGGGGCCGAGGTCGACGCGGCTGAGCAGGGTGCCGTCGAGCTCGTAGGTGTCGAGGTAGACGTTGCCCGTGTAGCCGACCTGGGAGACGTCCTTGGAGTTGGACGGGTCCCACTTGACGACGTACTCGTAGCTCCCGTCGCCGTCGACGTCGCCGACGCTCATGTCGTTGGCGCGGTAGGTGTACGTCTCGCCGGCGGGGGTGACGCCGTCCGCCGGCCGGCGCAGCGGCAGGTCGTGGTAGCCGTCGGCCCAGGGGGAGACGGGGTCGCTGCGGCGGCCCTCGCGGCCGCGCACGATGGGCGCGACCCGGTACTCGGCGCCCGAGGTGGCGTTCTCGTCGAGGTAGTTGGTGCTGTCGGTCACGGTGGCGATCCGCCGGCCGTCCCGGTAGACGGCGAAGTCGGTGCCCGAGACGCCGGTCTCGGTGTGCCCGGTGGCCTCGGAGCCCAGCAGCCGCCAGCTGAGGAAGACGCCCTCCTCGGAGGCGACGGCGACGAGCCCGCGGTCGAGGTCCTCGAGTTGGACCGCGCCCGGCCTGCCGCCCGCGGCCCGCTCGGGTGCCGCCGCGTCGGCCGGCCCCGCGGTGAGCAGCATCAGCCCGGCGAGGGGGATGACCAGGGGGCCGTACGGCAGGCGGCGCCGCGTCGCTCGGGTGCCGTCAGGTGGTCTCATCGTGAGGTCGCCCTTCCTCCGTCTTGTATCGTTCGATGACGCTCGATTGAGTCGTTTCAAATCCGCTTTCCGTGGGTTCTTGATTCGTTTCAATCAAGCGGGCGTGACAGTAGGGCGACGCGGAACGCCGGTCAATACCCCGCGCACCGGGCGCTGTGGCGCTTGAGACTCGCTACCGCTACGACTCGACGGCGGCCCGCGTCCACGGCCCGACGCCGAGCAGGCCCGTGGTGCCCAGGTCTATGCCGCCGTCCGGGGTGATCGTCTGCGACTTCTCGCCGGGCGCCGGCACGACCTCGACGTAGCGCGCGTCGAGCGCCGGCCCGCTGGTGTCCGTCGTGTTCCGCCAGACCAGGGACGCCGTGGCCGACTCGCCCGGCGCGAGCGTCACCGGCTGGGGCTCGTCGAAGCCGGCGACGGAGGACGTGATCTTCGTCTCGTCGTGCTCGATCGCGACATCCAGCGCCTCGAGCTCGTCGTCGATGAGGGTGAGCTGCGGGTAACCCTCCACCGTGTACGGCTGGTCGCCGCAGTTGGTCAGCTGGATGGTGCCGGCGCGCAGGCCCATGGCGGCGTCGATCAGGCCGGGGGAGACCCGGGCGCCGGACTCGGGGCACTCGGTCGAAGGGGCCGTGACCTCGGGTGGCTCGGGCTGCGGCGACACCACCGCCGGCGCGCCCGCGCCCTCCGCGCCGTCGCCTCCGCCGGCCACCTCGGTGCCGCAGCCGGCGAGCAACGCCCCCACCGCCGCCAGGCTCAGCGCCGGCCCTCTCGTTCTCCTCCACCTCATGCCGCGATCCTCGCACGCGCCTTCGCCGGGGGGAACGGACGAAAGTGAGGTGCGACCACCCTCTTTCGTAGCGTAGAGTTCATTTCACCGCCGCGGGGTGGAGCAGCTCGGTAGCTCGCTGGGCTCATAACCCAGAGGTCGCAGGTTCAAATCCTGTCCCCGCTACGAGAGTTCGGGCCCGGCATCCGTGAGGATGCCGGGCCCGAACGCTTTCGCCGTCGCGTTCGGCGGCGTTCGCCCGCGTTCGCCCGCGTTACGCGTCGAGGGCCGTGCCGTAGAGCCGGTCCGCCCGGATCCGGATCACCACCCGCCGCTCGGCCACCTGCTCCCGCAGGAACTCCGCCTCCGCCGCCTGGTCCGCGGGCGGTTCGGGCAGCAGCGACAGCAGTTCGCGCCCCACCGCGTCCCCCGGCTCCCGCGTCGGCTCGGACACCTCGGCGGTGCCCTCGACGACCGCGAAGGCCAGGTGGTTCGCCGTGCTCACGTGCAGCGCCGCGTGCGGATCGCGGCTGAGCTGCCGTGGCTTGCCCCGGTCGGCGGTGCTGGAGACCCGCAGCAGCCGCCGGTCCTCGTCCCAGTGGTAGAGCACCGTGGTCAGGTGTGGATGCCCGCTGGCCCGCACGCTCGCCAGCACGCCGAACCCGCGCTGGCCCAGCAGCCGCGAGGCCTCCGTCTCGTCGAGCACCCGCGGCCTCGGCTTCTCGTTCTCACTCATCGCCCGCTCCGTTCCTCTCGTCTTCTCTTCGGTCTTCTTCTCGCACGCTCCGCCGCCGCTCGCCGGCCTCAGAGCCCGGCCGGCACGGCGCCCGCCCGCCTCGACTCCCGCTCGCGCTCCCGCTGCGGCGTCGGCGTGGCTCCCGGCCGCCGCCTGGCCAGCGCCGCCACCGCGACCACGAGGGCCACGCCGAGCAGCGCCGCGCCGATCCCGAACGCCAGCCGGTAGCCGGCGGCCAGCGCCTCCGCCCGCTCGGCGCCCTCGCCGAGCAGTCCCTCGGTGCGGGCGGCGGCGGCCGTGGAGAGCACCGCGATGCCGAGCGCCATGCCGACCTGCTGGGTGGTGTTGAAGAGCCCGGAGGCGAGGCCGGCGTCCTCGGACCTGGCGGCCGACATCCCGAAGGTGGTCAACGCCGGCTGCGCGAGGCCGAATCCGGCGCCGAGCAGCAGCAGGGGCAGCAGGTCGGTGGCGTACGCCGCGTCGTCCGGCAGCCGGGAGAGCAGCACCAGCAGCGTGGTGAGCATCGCCAGGCCGACCAGCAGCATGGCCGGTTCGCCGAACCTGGCGTTCAACCGGGCTGCCAGGCCCAGCGACACGGCGCCGATGGCGACGGCCGCCGGCAGCATCGCGAGTCCGGTCTCGGCGGCGCCGTAGCCGAGCACGTTCTGCAGGTGGAGCGCGAACATCACCTGGAACGAGAACATCGCGCCCACCAGCAGCACCTGGATCAGGTTGGCCGCCCAGACCGCGCGCGGCCGCAGCATCCGCAGCGGCATCAGCGGGGTGCGGGCCGTCGCCTGCCGCAGCAGGAAGCCGGCGAGCAGCGCGAGACCGACCAGTCCCGCGCCCAGCGTGTGCGCCGAAGTCCCGCCGTGCCGCTCGACGTTGACCACCGCGTAGCTGCCGAGCAGCAGTCCGCCGGTGACCAGGACCGCGCCCGCCGCGTCGGCGCCGGCCCGCAGCCCGAGCCCCGTGTCGTCCGGCAGGTGGCGCCGGGTCAGGAGCAGCACGGCGACGCCGAGCGGCACGTTGATGAAGAAGTTCCAGTGCCAGCTGAGGGCGTCGGTCAGCACGCCGCCGAGCACCTGCCCGATGGCGGCGCCGGTCGCGCCGGTGAAGCTGAACACGGCGATGGCGCGGCCGCGTTCGCGCGGCTCGGTGAACAGCGTCACCAGGATGCCCAGCGCGACGGAGGACGCCATGGCGCTGCCGACGCCCTGGGCGAACCGGGCCGCGACCAGCAGCCCGGGCGAGGTGGCGAGGCCGGCCAGCAGCGAGGCGCCGGTGAACAGGGCGGTGCCGGCGGCGAACATCCGCCGGCGGCCCAGCAGGTCGCCGAGCCGGCCGGCGAGCAGCAGCAGGGCGCCGAAGGCGATCAGGTACGCGTTGACCACCCAGCTGAGGCCGGTGGCCGAGAAGCCGAGGTCCTCCTGGATGGCGGGCATGGCCACGGTCACGATGCTGCCGTCGAGGACGATCACCAGCATGCTGGACGCGATCACCCCGAGTGCGACCCAGCGTGAGCGGGCGGCGGATTCGGATGCCATGGGACCTCTCCTGTCGTCGATCAGGCAACAGGAAGGACACTAACAGATGGTTCTGTTGCAGACTATCTATCTCGGGTCAAAGATTGCCCGTGATGGCCCCACTACCCGCTCTGCCGCGCCCGCCGCGCCGGCCGCGGGCTCTCGACCGGCTCCGCCAGCACCCCGCCGACCAGCCGCCTCATCGCCGAGAGCAGCGCCTCCCGCTCGTCCTCCGGCAGCGCGGCCAGCGTCTCCCGGTGCACCCTGTCGACGATCTCCTGGCTCCGCCGCGCCACCCGCGCGCCCTCCTCCGTCACCGCGATCACCCGCGCCCGCCGGTCCGCGCTCGACGGCCGCCGCTCCGCGAGCCCGGCCTCCTCCAGCGCGTCCACGGTCACCACCATCGTGGTCTTGTCCATGTCCCCGATCTCGGCCAGCTGCGCCTGGGTCCGCTCCTCCTCCAGCGCGTGCACCAGCACGCAGTGCATCCGCGCGGTCAACCCGACCTCGGCCAGCGCGGCGGCCATCCGGGTGCGCAGCACATGGCTGGTGTGGTCGAGAAGGAACGACAGGTCGGGCTCGGAGCGCGTCTGCGGCGTCATGGCGGTCATGCCGGCCAGCGTAACAAGCAGACGATCCGTCGCGGATGATCCGCAACCGACCCAATCGCCCCCCTCCCGTGACGTGGCACTCCGTCCTATGATCATCACTCCGCGTACGAGGGGGTATGAGGATGGCCGCGGGGGACTCGGCGTCGCGCAGGGCCCAGGAGGCTCGGCGGCAGGAACGACTGCTGCGCGAGCAGTGGCAGGAGGCACGCCGGCGCGCCGCGCGGTGGGAGGCCGCGAGTGAGGGGGAACGGCTGGTCGCCGCCCAGCTGCTGGTGCTGGCCGAACGCGGCTGGCGGCTGCTGATGGACCGCCGCTGGCCGGGCACCGCGGCGGCCAACGTGGACATGCTGCTGGTCGGCCCGGGCGGCGTGTACGTCGTCGACGTCAAGAACTGGGCCCGGGCGCCCGAGGGCCGGGACGACCCCCGGCTGTCGCGCGAGGTGGCCAAGCTGCTCGCCGTGACCCGGGCCACCGAGCGTGCCGTGACCGCCCTCGGCATGTCACCCGTGGCCGTCCAGCCCGTCATGGTCTTCGCCGGGCACCGCGTGTCGGCCACCGCGGGCCGCGTGCGGTTGCTCGGCGAGTACGAGGTCGGCCGCGCGCTCACCGCCGAGCGCCGCCGGCTGCTCCCGGCGGCGGTCCGCGCCGTCGCCGACCACCTCGCGGACGCCTTCCCCGAGTACGGCCAGCCCGCCGACGAACCCCCGGCCACCCCCCGCGCCTCGCCCCGACCCCCGGCCTCCGACGGCCTCTTCGAGCCCGAGCGCCTGCACGAGGCGGCCCTCGACGCGGCCCGCCAGGGGCCGATCGAGCAGTGGATGACCTTCCTGCATCCCGAACAGGTCGCCCTGGTCCGCCGCGACTGGTCGGGCCCCGCCAGGATCAGCGGCCCCGCCGGCACCGGCAAGACCGTCGTCGGACTGCACCGGGCCGCCCACCTCGCGCGCCGCGTCCCGGGCCGGGTCCTCTACGTCACCTTCGCCAAGAACCTGCCCCGGGTGCAGGCCACCTTCCTGCGTGCCATGGCCCCCGCGGTCGCGAACCGGGTGGAGTTCCACAGCCTGCACGGCTTCGCGCAGAAGTACCTCAACGACCGTGGCGTGCCCACCCAGTTGCACGGTGACAAGGCGACGACCGCGTTCAGCCTGGCCTGGAAGCGGACCGGAAGAGAGGGGCCGCTCGGCGCCGTCGCCCCCGACTCCCGCTACTGGCGCGAGGAGATCGACTACGTCATCAAGGGGCGGGGCCTCACCACGCTCGCCGAGTACCTGACCGTGTCGCGGCGCGGCCGGGCGCGGTTGGCCAGGGCCCAGCGCGAGGCCGTCTGGGCCCTCTACCAGGAGTACGAACGGCTGCGCGTCGAGCGCGGAGTGCACGACTTCAACGACATCCTCACCCTCGCGCTCCGTGAGGCCACCTCGCCCTCGCGTCAGGAACCCGGCCCCTACGACGCGGTGATCGCCGACGAGGTGCAGGACCTGACCCTGGTCGGCGTCCGGCTCCTGCACGCCCTGGTGGGCGACCGCCGCAACGGCCTGCTGCTCATCGGCGACGGCCAACAGGCCGTCTACCCGGGCGGCTTCCGGCTCGCGGACGCCGGCGTCGACGTGCGCGGCGACCGCGGACAGGTGCTGCGCACCAACTACCGCAACACCCGCGAGATCATCGAGGCGGGCCTCGCGCTCGTCGCCGACCACCCCTTCGAGGACATCGACGGCGTCCGCACCCCCGGCCGTCGCGACATCGAACTCGTCCACCACGGCGGCCAGGTCACCCGCGCCACGCACCCCACCCGCGAGGCGCACGACCACGCCCTGGTCCAGGCACTCACCGCCCGGGCCGCCCCGGACCACTGGGGTGACGCCGCGGTGCTCTGCCCGACCCGTCGAGCCCTCGACCACTACCAGCGCCTGCTCGACCGGCGGGGCATCCCGGTCCGCACCCTCGAACAGTACGACGGCAACCCGGTGAACGCCGTGAAGCTGGGCAGCTACCGCCGCGCCAAGGGTCTCGAGTTCAAGCACGTCTTCCTACCGGAACACGACGCCACCCTCCACCACGCCACCGGCATGCCCGAGGAACTGGTCGGCGAACACGTCGAGTTGTCCCTGCGTCAGCTCTATGTCGCCGTCACCCGCGCGCGCGACACCCTGTGGCTGGGCAGCGTCGCCTGAGACACGCGCCGCCGCCCGGCCGCCCGGCGTCAGGTCGCGAAGATCAGCCAGAGGTCCCAACCCGGGGCGTTCTCCCGGCACTCGTAGGCGTCGGCACCCCCCGGGTTGTTGGGCCACAGGTACTCCTCGCCCACCGCGACGCACTCCTCGTGTGTCGCGTAGTGGCCGTGGAGCTGGTAGTAGTCCAGCGCCTCGGCGGTCCCGCCGGCCATCGCCACCCCGACCGCCGCGGCCGCTCCGACCACCGCCATGCGTATGCGTGTTCGCACGATCCAGTCCTCCCCTTGACGCGTCCGATGCTCGCGCCTCGGGATTCAAGGACAGAATCCCCCACCCGGCAAGACCTCCCGCACGGGCGCCCGCGGTGGACGACCACGCCGACCGGGCTGGTGTCCCTGTCGCTGGCCGCGCACAGGTGCGGACCCCGCCCACGCTCGGTCGCGTGGCGGGGTCCTGTTCCCCCCTGGTTTCCCCCTGATTCCCCCGCGAACCGCCCTGAACTTCCCCCGTGAACGCAGGACGGTCCGTGTCCGGATGGTCAGATCCCAGACCGACTTGGAAGAGTCGCCACCGGGACCTCGGACATGTGCGACGCTACCCGTGGAGTCACCGGTCGACTACCCGCCGAACGCGGTGCTCGGCCGGAAAACGCGGAGACGAGGGAGACGTTCCTGATGGCACGGCTCAGTGCCGTACCCGGCGACCTCAGCAGGCTGACGACGCTCGTCGACAGCGGTGACCTGGAGGAGACCCGGGACATCATCAGCCGCGCGTACAGTCCCTACCAGTTGGAATGCCTGGGCGACGCGCGGGAGTTCTCCGCCTGGTACGCCGAGGGCGGGTTCCCCGGGGTCACGCTCTCCGACCTGCGGTACGGGTCGCCGCGGTTGAACGCGGAGACGCTGATCAGGCCGCAGCCGCTCGGCACCTACCTGCTGATGTGCGAGGTCACCCACGGCTGGGTGACGGTGAGTTCGCCCGGGCGCGAGGAGTGCCACGTCGGCGCCGGCGGGACCTACGTGCTGGACGCGCACCGCCCGTTCCAGGTGCGCTGGTCGCCCGGCGCACGGATGTTCACCGTGCGGCTGGCCCGGGAGGACGTGGAGCGGGCCGCGGCCGACGCGCTGGGGCTCGAGGAGCCGGTGCCGGCCAGGTTCGCGCTCGGCGGAGCCGTGTCGCCGCGGGCCGCCAGGACGTGGGCCGGCATATCGGGCGCGGTGCGCCGCGAGATCCTCGGCGAGGGCATCGCGGGCGACAACCCGCTCGTCGCCGCGCAGTTGACCCGGACGACGGCGGCCCTGCTCGTCGGGACCCAGCGGCTGATCGTCCCGAACGGCGCGGACATCCGGCGCACCGGCGTCGTCGGCCACGCCGCCGTGCGCCGCGCGATGGCCCTGGTCGAGGAGCGGGCCGACGAGCCGCACACGCTGGCCGACCTGGCCGCGGCGGCCCGGGTCAGCCCGCGCGCCCTCCAGGAGGCGTTCCGCCAACACCTGGACACCACCCCGCTCGGCTACCTCCGCGAGGTCCGCCTCAGGCGCGCCCACCAGGACCTGCTCGCCGCCGGCCGGGACGGCTCGGCGACCGTCTCGGACATCGCCTACCGCTGGGGCTTCTCCAACCTGGGGCGGTTCGCCGCCTACTACCGGGAGCGGTACGGCCAGCCGCCCTCGAAGACGCTCAGCGGCTGAACCGGCGCCGACCGGGTTCCGCCCCCTTGGCGGCGCCTGGACGGCGTGTAAAAATGCCGCGTGCTTACCTTCCGCGTGGCTCGTCGGCACATCGATCTCCGCCGGTCCACCAGCGCCTCCTGTTGCGCCTGACGCCCTGATCCCGACCGGATCCCCTTCCGCGGCAGCGCGGTCCTGACGACGGACCCTGCCGAGAGCGTCCTTCTCCACGAGACCGGCACCCCCTCCCGTTCCCGCGTGCCCGCGCGGCGCGTTCGGCTGTCGTGCTGTCGGTTCCGTGCCGTCCCCAACGGAGCGCACCATGCCCTCGCTCGCCCGAGCACGCAGGAAAACCGCCCCCGCGTCCGCCGAGGACGCCCCTCCCCCCGCCGAAGGACGCCGTCGCGGGGCGGTCGCCGGCCCGCTGCGCCGCGTCGGGCTGCGGCTGCTGGCGCTGGCCGTCCTGCTCGGCGCCTGGCAGGCCGTCGTCGTTTTGGAGCTGTGGCCGCCGGTGCTGGTGCCGTCGCCGGCCGACGTCGTCGACGCGCTGGTGCGGACGTCGACGGAGAACGACGGCGTCCGCGGCTACCAGGGCCACTACCTGGTCGAGCACCTGGGCGTCAGCCTGCGCCGGATCGCCGTCGGCGCGCTGATCGGGGTGGGCGTCGGCCTGGCCGTCGGGCTCCTCATGGGGACGCTCGCCTGGGTGCGGGTGGTGGTCGAACCCTGGGTGGCGTTCCTGCGGACGCTGCCGCCGCTCGCCTACTTCAGCCTGCTCGTCATCTGGTTCGGCATCGACGAGTCCCCCAAGATCTGGCTGCTGGCCATCGCCGCCATGCCGCCGGTCGCGGTGGCCACGGCCGCCGCCACCGCCTCGGCGCCGATCGCGCTGGTGGAGGCGGCGCAGGCCATCGGCGCCGGGCGCCGGCAGGTGATCCGCTCGGTCGTGCTGCCCGCCGCGCTGCCGGAGATCCTCACCGGCGTGCGGCTCGCGGTGGGCATCGCCTACTCCTCGGTGGTCGCCGCCGAGACCGTCAACGGGCTGCCCGGCATCGGGGGCATGGTCCGTGACGCGCAGCGCTACAACCAGTCCGACGTCGTCATCCTCGGGCTCTTCGCCATCGGCGTCTCGGGCCTGCTCATCGACAGCGGCCTGCGGCTCCTCGAACGCCGCCTCGCGCCGTGGCGCGGCCGCACCTGAGGCAACGCCACGGCGCCATGCCCCGCCGGAACGACCATCGAGAGAGAGAACCCCCATGCCCGGATCCCCGCGCGCCACCCGCGCCGCCGCCCTCACCCTCGCCCTCGCCGTCTCCCTCACCCTGAGCGCCTGCGGCTCGGACGGCGGCGGGTCGGGGGCCGGCGACCGGACCCTCCGCCTGGCCTACCAGGCGTTCCCCAGCGGCGACCTGATCGTCAGGGACCAGGGCTGGCTGGAGGAGGCGCTGCCCGAATGGGACATCGAGTGGACGCGGTTCGACTCCGGCGCCACCATCAACACCGCGTTCGTCGCGGAGTCGGTCGACCTGGCGGCGATAGGCTCCAGCCCCGTCGCGCGCGGCCTCTCGGCGCCGTTGAACATCCCGTACCAGGTCGCCTGGGTGCTCGACGTCGCCGGCGAGAACGAGGCGCTGGTGGCGCGCGAGGACGCGGGCATCGGGTCCGTGGCCGACCTCGAAGGCCGCACGGTGGGCGTGCCGTTCGCGTCGACGTCCCACTACAGCCTGCTCGCCGCGCTCGAACAGGCGGGTCTCGACGCGGCGTCCGTCGACATCGTCGACCTGGAGCCGCAGGACATCGTCGCGGCCTGGACGCGGGGCGACATCGACGCCAGCTACGTCTGGCTGCCCACGCTCGACGAACTGAGGGAGACCGGCCGGACCCTCACCACCAGCGCCGAGGTCGCGGCCGCCGGCAAGCCGACGCTCGACCTCGGCGTCGCGTCCACCGCCATCGTCGAGGAACACCCCGAGGTCATCGCCGCCTGGCGGGAGGCCCAGGCCCGCGCGCTCGACCTCATCCACGACGACCCCGCCGCGGCCGCCGAGGCCGTCGGCCGGCAGCTCGGCATCGACGCCGACGCCGCGGCCGCCCAGCTCGAACAGGGCGTGTTCCTCCGGCCCGCCGACCAGTCGAGCCCCCAGTGGCTCGGCACGCCGGAGGAGATCGGGGACGTGGCGGTGAACCTCCACGACGCCGCCGAGTTCCTCGCCGAACAGCACCAGATCGAGAGCGCGCCCGACCTCGCGGTGTTCCAGGAGGCCGTCCACGCGGAGGGGTTGGCCGATGTCGACGGCTCCTGACGCCGGGGCCGCCGGCACCGCGACCGTGGCGGCCGTCTCGGTCCGCGACGTGGCGCACGTGTACGGGCGCGGCGGGTCCGCCGTGCGGGCGCTCGGACCGATCTCGCTGGACGTGCCGGCGGGCGAGTTCCTGGTGCTGGTCGGCCCCTCGGGCTGCGGCAAGAGCACCCTGCTGCGGCTGATCGCCGGCTTCGACCGACCCACGTCCGGCGCGGTCACCGTGCGCGGCGAGGTTCCCGAGCCGGGGCGGCAGTCCGGCGTCGTCTTCCAGCAGCCGCGGCTCTTCCCCTGGCACACCGTCGGCGACAACGTCGGTCTCGCGCTGCGCTACGCGGGCGTGCCGCGCGCCGAGCGCCCCGCCCGGGTCGCCGAACTCCTGGACCGGGTCGGCCTGTCGGGCACGGCGGGCCGCCGCGTCTGGGAGATCTCCGGGGGCCAGCAGCAGCGGGTGGCCATGGCCCGCGCCCTCGCCGGCGACCGCGACCTCCTGCTGCTCGACGAGCCGTTCGCCGCGCTCGACGCGCTGACCAGGGAGCGACTCCAGGAGGACCTGCGGCGGGTGGGCCACGAGACGGGTTCCACGTCCGTCTTCGTCACGCACAGCGTCGACGAGGCGGTGTTCCTCGCGACGCGGATCGTCGTGCTGAGCCGCCGTCCCGGCGTGGTCACCCTGGACCTGCCCGTCGACCTGCCGCGCACCGGCCTCGACCCCGACGAGCTGCGCGGCCTGCCGGAGTACGCGGCGCTGCGCGCCGAGACGGGGGCCGCGGTCCGCGCCGCCGCCTGAGCCACCCGTACCACCACCCACGGAGGAGACCGAGATGACCACCACCGACACCACGCCCCTCGCGCTGGCCCTGACCGTCCTCGGCCCCGGCTTCGGCGCCCGGATCGACGACCTCGACCTGACCACCGCGACCGACGCCCAACTCGCCGCGGTCCGCGCGGCGCTCGTCGAGCACAAGGTGCTGTTCTTCCCCGCCCAGCGCCTCGACCCGGACAGCCAGGTGGCGCTCGGCCGCCGCCTCGGCGAACTGACCGCCTCCCACCCGGTGGTGCCCGGGGTCGACGAGGACCACCCCGAGATCTACGCGCTCGACGCCGCCGACAACGGCTTCGCCGACGTCTGGCACACCGACGTCACCTTCGTGCGCCGCCCCCCGCTCGGCTCGATCCTGCGCGCCGTCCAGGTGCCGCCCACCGGCGGCGACACCAGCTGGGCCGACAGCCAACTCGCCTACGAGTCGCTCTCGGCGCCGGTGCGGGACCTGGCCGACCGGCTCACCGCCGTGCACGACGGCAGCCGCGAGTTCGGCTACTACCTGGCGCAACGCCGTGGCGGCGAGGGCAACGAGTGGGACGGCGAGCGCTACCGCGGCCTCGACCCCGTCGAACACCCCGTGGTGCGGGTGCACCCCGAGACCGGCCGCAAGGGGCTCTTCGTGAACCCCGGCTTCACCTCGCACGTCGTCGGCCTCTCGGCGGCCGAGAGCCGCGGCGTCCTCGACCTCCTCTACGCCCACCTGACCAAGCCGGAGCACCTCGTCCGCCACCGCTGGCGCGCCGGCGACGTCGCGATGTGGGACAACCGCGCCACCCTGCACTACGCCAACCGCGACTACGGCGACTTCCGCCGCGTCATGCACCGCGTCACCCTCCGCGGCGACGTTCCCTTCGGCCCGGCGACGGCCGGCGGCCGCCCGTAGGGGAGGGGTCAGCGCGCGGCGGTCATCCGCCGCGCCATGGTGTGTTCGAGAAGGGTGATCAGGGCGAGCTTGCCGGACTCGCGGGAGCGCGCGTCGCACATCACGACCGGCACCCGCGGGTCGAGGTCGAGCGCGAGGCGGACCTCCTCGATGGTGTAGTCGCAGGTGCCGTGGAAGCGGTTGACCGCGACGACGAACGACGTGCCGCGGTGCTCGAAGTAGTCGACGGCGGGGAAGGAGTCCTCCAGCCGCCGGGTGTCGGCCAGCACGATGGCGCCGAGCGCGCCGAGCGCCAACTCGTCCCACATGAACCAGAAACGGTTCTGCCCGGGCGTGCCGAAGAGGTACAGCACCAGGTCGCGGCTGATCGTGATCCGGCCGAAGTCCATGGCCACGGTCGTCGTGGTCTTGGCCTCGACGCCGCTGAGGTCGTCCACGCCCTCGCTCGTCTTCGTGATCACCTCCTCGGTCCGCAACGGGGAGATCTCGCTGACGGCGCCGACCATCGTGGTCTTCCCGACGCCGAACCCGCCGGCGATCAGGATCTTGACCGCCGTCGGGAGACCGCCGTGACCGGGATACGACGCGGAGCCCGCGTCAGAGCCTGCGAATTCCATCGAGTACCGCCTGAAGAAGCTGGATGTCGGGGGCCTCGGCCAGCGCGATCGGCGCGCGGGTCTGGATGGCCCCCATGTCGAGTAGGTCTCCGAGCAGGACCTTGGTCACTGTCACGGTCATGTCCAGCCGAGCGGAGATCTCGGCGACGGAGAGCGGGCTGCCCGCGCACATGCGCAGGATCGCGACGTGCTCCGGCTCGTAACCGGGGCGTGCCGTGTCGGGGTTGGTGGCGACGATCAGGGTGATCAGGTTGAACTCGTCCCGGCTCGGCCGGGTTCGGCCGCCGGTCCTCGCGAACGAGCGCACGATGGGACCCGCGTCCACGTCCCACCATGATTCATCCGGTCCGGACATGGGGCCTCATCTCAGGGGGACGTGGGCGAGACCGCTGCCGCGTGCCGGGGCGCCGCGGCGAGGTACTCACCGACGCGCTTGACGAGCAGGTTCATCTCGTAGGCCACGAGGCCGACGTCGATGTCGTCCTCGCCGAGGATGGCGAGGCAGGCGCCCTGCCCCGCGCCGGTCACGAACAGGAAGAGGTTCTCCAGTTCGACGATCGTCTGCCGCACGTGCCCGCCGGCGAAGCGGTGCCCGAAGCCCCTGGCCAGGCTCTGGAACCCGGAGGCGACCGCCGAGATGTGCTCGGCGTCCTCCCGGCCGAGGTCGCGGGAGTGGGCGATCACCAGACCGTCGGCCGACAGGACGAGGACGTGCCGCGTTCTGGGGACCCGCCGGACGAGGTCGTCCAGCATCCAGTTGAGGTCGGTGGCCTGGTTCGGCATCTGCGTCATCGCGGGTCCCACTGCCCTTCTCCGGCCGGCCAGTTCCCGGCCACGTCGTCTTGTCCGCCGTCACGTTCCCGCTCCGCGTCGACGCGGCCCCGGTACGACTGGCGCTGGTACGTCGACATCAGGCGGCGCGCCTCCTCGGCCGACCGGTCACCGGGCGCCGCGTCGGGCGTCGGGGTGGTGGGGCGGAGCAGCTCCGGTTGCATGCTGGCCTGGCGGATCCGGCGCGGCAGCTGCTTCGGCGTGCGCCTCGGCGGTTCCTGACGTGCCGCGCCGCGCTGGAGGCCGTCGCGGATCGGCTCGACGTTGTCGGGCATGCGCGGCTCCTCCCAGCGGGACGGCGCCACCACCGTCTCCACGCGGCGCGGCGGCGGCGTCGGCTCCGGGGACGGCGGCACCGGGGCGTGTTGCCCGGTGTCGCGCGCCCAGGCGGGTGCGCCCACCGCCGGCCGCGCGCTCTCCGGCGCCTGCACACGGGTCTGTGCCGGTGCCGGTGCCTGCGCCCCGGCCATCGCCTCGACGCGGTCCTGGTCCTGCGCCTGCGCCTGGGCCTGGGCCTGGGCGTCGGGCTCGGTGTCCTTCAGCAGCTCCGTCGGCGCCAGGACGATGGCGGAGGTCCCCCCGTAGGGCGAGGGACGCAGCGTCACCATGATGTTGTGGCGGGCCGCCAGCCGCGCCACGACGAACAGGCCGAGCCGGGTGTCCTCCGTGAAGCCCATGACGTTGAACTCGGGCGCCGCCACCAGCAGGCGGTTGGCCTCCTCGCGCACCTCGTCGGACATGCCGATGCCCCGGTCCTCGATCTCGATCCCGAGCCCCTTGGGCACCACCTCGGCGCGGATCTGCACGCTGGTGTGCGGCGGGGAGAACGTCGTCGCGTTCTCGACCAGTTCGGAGAGCAGGTGCATCATGTCGCCGGCCACCGGGCCCGCGAGCGTGACCTCGGGGATGCCGGCCAGCTTGACCCGGGAGTAGTCCTCGGTCTGGGAGGCCGCCGCGCGCAGGATCTCGGTCAACCGCACCGGTCGGCGCCAGCGGCGGGCGGGCATCGCGCCGCCGAGGATGGACAGGTTCTCGGAGTTGCGCCGCATCCGGGTGGCGAGGTGGTCGACCCGGAACAGCTCGGCCAGCAGGTCGGGATCCTCCTCGCTGTCCCGCTCCAGACGGTCGAGCAGGGCCAGTTGGCGGTGCACGAGGCCCTGGCTGCGCTGCGCGAGGTTCAGGAACACCCGGCTGATGCCCTCGCGCGTCTCGGCCTGCTCGATCGCCGCGCGGACGGCGATGCGCTGCGCGATGGCGAACGCGCCGGCCACCTGCCCGATCTCGTCCGAGCCCTGCTCCATCTCGGGGACGGCCTCGGCGAGTTCGACCTTGTCGCCCCTCTGCAGGCGGGTGATGACGTCGGGCAGCCGCTCCTCGGCCAGCCGCAGCGTCGCGCCGCGGAGGTCCCGGAGCCGACGGATCAGCGCCCGGGACACCAGCACGGAGATCAACACCGCCAGCGCGATGGCCAGCAGCGCCCCCACGCTGGTCAGGATCACCGAGGTCATCAGGTCGTCCACCCGGTCGTTGGCGAAGCCGACCGCGAAGTCCACCTGGTCCAGGGTGAGTTGCTGGAGGCTCTCGGCGACCTGGAGCATCGAGGTCTGCCACTCCTCGAAGTCGCCGGGGATCCCGCCGGTCCCGACGGCCGCGTCCTCCGCGGCGACCAGCACCGACCACTCGGGTCCGGCGGTGATCTCCTGGAGGCGGTCCGCCTGCGCTCCCCGCAGCGCCGGCGCCACCACCCCCCACTGTTCCCGCTGCACGCCGACCAGCGCGGTGAGTTGTCGCTGCTCGGTGGTCGACATGCCGTCGGGCGACGACAGGCCCGTGGACAGCACCGCGTTCTGCCGGGCCAGGCTCTCCAGCGCGCGGAACATCGCCGCGGCGGTCGTCCCCTCGTTGAGCGCCTCGGAGTCGTTGGTCAGGCGGGCCTCGGCCTCGAAGTACGTCATGCCGGTGCTCACCGCGCCGGTGAAGAACTCGAACGCCTGGGCGTGGTCGACCGCGCGCGCGTCGACCTGCTGCCGGAAGTCGGGCAGCATCGCGAGGCCCTGGCTGATCTGCCCGAAGATCTCCTGGAGCGCGGGCGGGTTGTTCTCGACCACCGGCTCCGCGGCCTGACTCATCGCCGCGAGCTTCTGGTCGGTCTCCGCGCGCTGCTCCTGGAGCGGCCCCGGATCGGCCTCGGGATGGGCCAGGTAGCTCATCGACAGCCGACGCTCCTCCTGGAGCGCCACCATCGCGGTCACGCCGTTGACCCCGACCGCCTCCACGTCGCGCACGGTCTGCCGCAGGTCGAGCGCCTCGTTGAACCCGGCGATCGTGTACGTGCCCCACAGCGCGCTCAGGGCCAGGCTCGGGATCAGCACCAGCACGAGGACGCGGGCCCGGATCGACCAGGGGCCCCGCCGCCCGCGCGACCGGAGCAGGGGCCGCCGGCCGGCGTGCTGCCCGGCCCGGCCCCGTCTCGCCCGCCTCCCGGTGCCGGGGGCACTCACGGTGGGGGCTGTCTCGGGGTCATGCGGTGAATCTGACAGCAAGTCGAAAATTCCCCTGAACGGTGGACAACCGGAGCACCAGTCGTGACACCCCGTACGACATCGGCGCCCAGGATGCTGGAGCCCGGCGCGCCGCTGTCGACGATTCACGAACGCGGAGTCGTCACTTCCCGCACCGGGGTTTCCCCGTCGCCCCGCCCCCCGGCCTGGGACCGCCGGTACTCGCTGGGCGTGATGCCGTAGAAGGTGCGGAACACCCGGGTGAACACGGTCGGGTTCTCGATCCCGACGGACCTGGCTATCGCGGCTATCGGGCGCTGCCTGCGCCGCGGGCTCGCCAGGTTCCGGCGCGCCTCCTCCATGCGGCTCTCCCGGATGTACCTGGCCGGCGACGTGCCGCCCTCCCGGAAGACCAGCTCGACGTAGCGCACGGAGACCCCGAACGCCGCCGCCACCACCTTCGCGGACAGGTCGGGCTCGGCGAGATGCCGCCGCACGAAGTCCCGCATGCGCAGGAGTTGGGCGTGGTGGCCGAGCAGCCCGTTCACCCCCGACTGGTCGCCCAGCTCGTCGGACCGCAGCACCGAGAAGATCAACTCACGCAGGACGTGCCCGAGTTCGGGCAGCAGGTCCGGATCGAACCGCTCACCGCCGGAGTGCACCTCCGCGATCGTGGCCCGCAGCACCCGCAACACCGGGTTCTGGGCGGCGATGCGGCGACCGACGTGTTCGCCGCTGACCGGCATCACCCGCGTCACGTCGGCGCGCGGCAACGTCAGCACGAGGTGGTGGCCGAACTCGTTGGCGCTGAGCTGGAAGGGCGCCGTGCTGTCGAGCAGCACCGCGTCCCCGCGCCGCAGCCGGGACAGCGCGTTCCCGCTGAGCGACGCGCTGTCCTCCTGGGCGATCGAGAGCAGGAAGAAGTCGTCCTGGTTCCCGGCGAGCATCCTGGGCGTGCGCACCACGCGCACCGGATCGGTCCCGACGTCCGTCAGCGTCAGGCAGCCCAGGTCGAGTTGGCGGAGCCAGCCCGTGTAACCGGTGCCCTTCCCGGTGCCGCCGATCGGGATCGCGTCGAGCTCGATCAGGCAGTCGTGCAGCATCCCCCGCCAGGTGTCGACGTCGGGCGACGTGCCGCCCACCAGGTGCGACCGGCTCGTGCCGGGGTCGGCGCCGAGCGCCGCACCGGGCGCGGCGCCCAGGGCACGGGAGGCAGCCCCTCTCCCGTACGGCCGCGAGGTCCTGGGCGGCAGGCTCATCGCACGGCCCTTCCTTCGTAGGGGGCGGACCTCCAGAAATGTACAGACCGGGTGCGCGGATGGTCGGTTCAGGTCACGACTGACGGTTCACCATGTTCCCCGCCGCTGCCGAACCAGGAGGTACAGATGCGTAGGGCCGCCGTACTCGGGGGCAGTATCGCGGGGCTGCTGGCCGCCCGGGTGCTGAGTGACCACGCGGACGAGGTGGTGGTGCTCGAACGCGACGACGTCGCCCCCGCCGGCGACTTCGGGGGCGACCGGGAACCCCGCCCCGGCGTCCCGCAGGGCACCCAGATGCACGCGCTGCTCGACGCCGGCCGCCGCCGGATCGACCACTGGCTCCCCGGCTTCGCCACCGAACTCGTCGCCGCCGGTGCCGCGCTCGCGGACACCGGGACGGACGTGCACAGTTTCCTCGACGGCAGACGCAAGGTGCTGACGGGCGACATCGAGATGGTCAGCGCCACCCGGCCCTTCCTGGAGGCCCACCTCCGCCGCCGGGTGCTGGCGTTCGACAACGTGCGGCTGGTCAACGGCCGCGTGCGGGGCCTGGCGTTCACCGGCGACCGGGTGAGCGGGGTGCGGTACGCGGACGCCGCCGACGCGGAGGACGTGCTGACCGCCGACCTGGTGGTCGACGCCACCGGCCGGGCCAGCCGGATCGGCACCTGGCTGCGGGAGGGCGGCTGGCCGGAGCCGGGGATGCGGCGCATGCCGGTGGACCTCGGCTACGCCACCGCGCTCTTCCGCCGCCCCGCCGGACCCCACGACGCGACGCTGGCGCAGTCCCTGGCGAACCTGCCGGACGGCCGGCTGCGGCTCGGCACCCTCGGCCGGGTCGAGGGCGACCGCTGGGTCGTCCTGGTGGCCGGCTACGCGGACGACCGCCCGGGCCGCGGCGTCGAGGAGTTCCTGCTCCGCTGCAAGGAGGACCCGGCGGCACCCTTCCGCCAACTGGCCGAGGACGGCGAGCCGATCGGCGAGCCGGTGACCTACCGGCACCCCGACAACCGACGCCGCGACTTCCACCTGCTCGACCGGTTCCCCGCCGGCCTCGTCGCCGTCGGCGACACCCTGGCCTCGTTCAACCCCATCTACGGCCAGGGCATGTCCTCGGCCACGTCGCACGCCTCCTGCCTGGCGACCTACCTCGAATCCGGGCAGTCCCCACGCGACCCGGCCTGGTCCTACTTCAGGCAGGCCCGCACCGTCGTGGACGACGCGTGGCAGACCTCCGCCCTCAACGACCTGAAACTGCCGCACGTCACCGGCCCCCGCCCCCGCGGCTTCACGGTCGCCTCCCGCCTCAGCGACCTTATCGTCCGCGCCTCGGTGACCGACCCGGTGATACACCGCCGCTTCCTCGACGTGATGCACATGCGGTCCTCGGCGAAGACCCTGATGCGCCCCGGCACCCTGCTCCGCGCGGCGTGGGCGACCCGCCAGCGGGACACCGGCCGGGTCGACGCGGCGGTGTGACGCCGTGGCGGGCGACCCGCGGCGGGGTGGTGCGCGCCGTCGCAGGAGGAGCCGACGCGCGATCGCGGCCTTCACACCACGCGTACATCGTGCCGTCCCGGTCGAGGGAATCGCGACCGAAAGGCACCGAAGTGGCCGATGCGCACTACAGTTCTCCGTGAGCGACCCGTCACGGCGGGTCGTTCTTCGACGGCTGGGCGGGTGACCGGGGGCACCCTGTGCGCATTTTCGTGGGGGCTTTGTGCGTGACATGGTCAAGGGCTCGAACGTATCTCTGGCGGCCCTGAGTGAGAGCGTCGGTTCCGTGATCGTCAGTCTCGGCTGGGTCAGTCCCGCCGGCGACGGCGACGCCGACGTCTCGGTGTTGTTGCTCGACGAGAACGGCAAGGTACGCGGCGACGCGGACTTCTACTTCTACAACAACCCGGTCGCCGCGGACGGCAGTGTGCAACTGCTGGGCAAGACGCCCACCGCGGAGGGGAACGAGGACCGGATCAGCTTCGACCTGACGGCCGTTCCCGCCGGGATCGAGAGAGTCGTCGTGGCCGCCAGCAGGTACAACGGCGCGCGTTTCGGCGAGTTGGAGGACTTGCGGCTTTCGCTGGCCGACGCGTCCGGTGAGAGCCTGCTGCGCTTCGCCATAGACGACGTCGACTCGGTGAGCGCGGTCATCTTCGGGGAGCTGTACCGCCGGGGCACGGACTGGAAGTTCCGCGCGGTCGGGCAGGGCTACGACAGTGGCCTCGCCGGCCTGGCCACGGACTTCGGCGTCGACATCCAGGACGACTCGGAGGAAGCGGGAGAACCGGTCGCCTCAACCGAGGCTTTCCCGAGCGAGCACCTTTCGAGCGCACCCACCCCCGTCCCGTCGGCCGAGCCGCTCCCTGCTCCTGCCGTCGCCGAGGCGAGCGTGCCCGCCCCGCGTGCCGGCGAGGCCGGCACCACACCGAAGAAGCCGGCGGCACGCCCCAGGACCGCCCGTAAGAAGGTCACCCTCCCCAGACTGGCCAAGAAGTCCCTGGCTGAGAACGAGTCCTGGAAGGAGGCCAGGCTGTTCCCGGTCTCGGTGCTCAGGACCGACCGGGACAGGGAGGCCCGAGCCACCTCGGTACTGCTCTCGGTGATGGGGCAGGTGCCGGAGTTCGGTCGAAGACTCACCGCCGCGTTCGGCGCGCCGGCCGGTCGCATGGAGACGTTCACCGAGGTGGCGCTACCGCACGGCGACACCCCACGGCGTCCCGATGGCGTGATCCGCGTCGAACGCGCCGGCAAACTGTGGACCGCGCTCGTCGAGACGAAGACCAACGGCAACGCCCTCAAGTCCGATCAGGTGCAGGCGTACGTCGACATCGCCGCACGTCGCGGTTACGAGGCCGTGATCACCCTGTCGAACGACGTGGCTCTGGAGGGCAGCCCCCTCGTGGACGTCAAGATCGACGGTCGCCGCAAGCACAAGGTCGCTCTCTGGCATCTGTCCTGGGCCGAAGTCGCCCACCAGGCCCAGATGTTGATTCAGCACGAGGGCGTCGGGAACGCGGCGCACGCCTGGCTGCTGAGGGAGCTGCTGCACTACCTCCAACACGAGAACTCGGGCTGCCACGGCTTCCAGAACATGGGCCCCGCCTGGGTACCCGTGCGAAACGGAATCGACGACGAGACCCTGTGCCAGGGAGATCCACGCGCGCTGGAGGTCGTGGAGAGCTGGGAGCGGCTCATCCGGCAGGTCTGCCTGCGGCTGGGAGGCGAACTCGGCCAGAAGGTACTCCCCGTGCAGCGCGCCAAGCGCGGAGACGATCCGGGAGCCCGCCGCAACCGTCTCGCCGACCAACTGTGCCTGGACGGGCGGCTCCAGGCCGAGCTGCGCATCGATGGCAGCCCCGGCGTCCTCGCCATCAGCGCCGACCTGCGCACCGGCAAGCTGCGTACCTCCATCGAGATCGCGGCGCAGGAACAGGGCTATCCCCTGTCCTGGGCGAAGCGACTCATCAAGCGGCTTTCCGAAGCCCCGGCGGACCTGCACATCGAGACCCTCGTCGAGGGCGAGGGAATAGGCCCCCGAGGCACGCTCGACAAGCTGCGCCCCGAACCCGCGGACCTGCTCCCGAAGAACAACGGCGGCCCGATCACCGGCTTCCGGCTGACCCTGTCCAAGGGCATGGGCAGCAGCCGAGGCAACGCCGAGACCGGCTTCATCCGCAGCGTGGACGACGCCATCCACCGCTTCTACACGGGCGTGGTCGTCCACCTCGACCGACCGACACCGCGCCGGACCGTCGCCAAGGCGGCCTGACCAGCCGACCCGGCTGAACTCCGCGACATCTCGAGTTCAGCCTCAGTAGGAGCCGGCCCGGCGAGGGAGGGTCACGACGACGGTGAGGCCGCCTGCCGGGTTGGGGTGGGCGGTCACTTCTCCCCGGTGGGCGTGGGTGACGGCGCGGACGATGGACAGACCGAGGCCGGATCCCTTGGCGGTGACCAGGCGTTCGGTGCGCAGGCGGCGGAAGGGCTGAAAGAGGGCCGGGATGTCGTAGTGGGGTACCTCGGTCCGGTGTTGCTCACTTCGATCTCCACGTGCTCCTCGCGGGTACGGCTAGTGATGCGGACCCATCCGTCGGAGGTGGCGGTGTTGTGCCGGATGCCGTTGTCGACGAGGTTCTGCACGACGCGTTCGAGGAGCAGCGGGTCACCGGCCGTCCGGGCGGTGCCGGGCTGGGCATACAGGGTGACGCCGGCCCGCTCCGCTTCCGCGGTGCTCTGGGTGACCGCATGGGTGACGACGTCTGCCAGGTCGACCGGTGCCGGCTCCGGGACGTGGTTCTCCGCGCCGGCCAGCAGCAGGCCGGAGATGAGCCGCTCATGCCGGTCGTTGGTCTGCAGGAGTTCTTCGCCGAGCTCCTTGACGTCCTCGGACGCGGTCTTGCGGTGCATGGCCATCTCCGCCAGTGCGTGGCCGAGGGCGAGGGGGTGCGCAGCTCATGGGAGGCGTTGGCGACGAAGCGGCGCTGGCCGTCGAAGGAGCGGTCGAGGCGTTCGACCATGGTGTCGAAGGCGTCGGCCAGATCCTTCGCCTCGTCCCTGGGGCCGGCGAGGGTGATGCGCTCGTGCAGGCTGCGGTCCGCGGTCGGGGCGGCGGCGATACGGCGGGCGGTATCGGTGACTTGGCGGAGGGGGGCCAGGACACGGCCCGCGATGAGCCAGCCCAGCCCGCCGGCCGCGGTGGCGACGACGGCGAGGGCGATGCCGCCCAGCGTGAGCAGCGAGGTGACAGCGGCGTCGTTGAGCCGTTCCCGCTCCGACTCCTCGAACGCCGAGAGCTCGGGCGATGGTTGAGCATCGCCGCGCGGCGCCGGTGAAGGTGCTTCCTCGATGCCGTCGGAGTTGACGCTGAGCGGGCCGCCGCTGCCCAGTTGCTGACTGAACAGGACATAGGTGACTCCGAGCAGCACGATCCCGACGGCTAGGAACAGGCCGCCGTAGACCAGCGTCAGACGGGTGCGCAGGGTCAGTCGGCCGGGCCTGAGCCGGAGTCGGCCACAGCCGCGGAGAGTGCGGGGAGCGCGTGCGTCGGCGTGCGTCACCGGATGCGGGGGGCCCACCGCGGTGACGGTCTCGATGACGGGCGGATCGCCGAGCTTGCGGCGCAGCTTGAGGATGGCGACGCGGACCACTCCGGTGAAGGGGTCGATGTGTTCGTCCCAGGCCTTCTCCAGCAGCCGCTCGGCGGAGACGGCGGCACTGCCCGCCGCCAGCAGCTCGGCCAGCACGGCGAACTCCTTGTTGGTCAGTGCGATGCCCCGCCCGTCACGGGTCACCTCGCGGGTGGTGGGATCGAGGGTGATGCCGGCGCGCCGGAGCACCGGCGCGGAGGTGGCTCGGGTGCGGCGGCCCAGGGCGAGGACCCGGGCGGCGAGTTCGGGGAGCGCGAACGGTTTCGTCAGATAGTCGTCGGCGCCGAGGGAGAGGCCAGAGACGCGATCGGTGACGGTGGTGGAAGCGGTGAGCATGAGCACACGCGCCGGGGAACCGCCGTCGATGAGGCGGCGGCACACGTCGTCCCCGTGCACCCGCAGCAGGTCGCGGTCGAGGACGACGACGTCGTAGTCGTTGACGTTGGTGCGCTACAGGGCCGCCGCGCCGTCGTAGACGATATCGACGGCGTGCGTCTCCTGGCGCAGCCACTCTGCGATCGTGTCGGCGAGCCGCCGTTCGTCCTCTACCACCAGTACCCCCGGGCCGTGCTCAGCCCTCCTGGTAGTGCGTCTCTGGTCACTCGGCGGGGTGCCGTCATCGTCGAAGCTGGGCTGCCCGTCGTCCTCCGTGACGTCGGTCTGGCCCCTCTCCTCCGGCCCCGTGTGCGGCTCCGTCCTGTTGGACTCCCACCGCTGTTCCTGCGACTCCCTGGCGTCGGCCCCGCCGTCGGAGGCGAAGGCCGCCCCGGCGCCGCCCATCGCCAGGGCCGCAAAGGCCGAGATGGCCACGATCAGCTTCCCGCGCTTCTTCATGATGACTTTCCTCTCAGTGATGTGTTGCCGGCATCCGGGTCGTTCGAGGCCGGAACTGAGAGATGCAACAGCCTCAGCTGTTAACTCACCGTTACGCGCGTGGCGCCAACCACTGGTCTTTGAAAGGACGTTGAGTCGGGCTGTACGCCGGGCTGTGTCCTGGAGGGGCTCAGGCTCCAGTCAGGTGGGCGAGCCGGGGGGGATGACGCCTTCGGGGATGTCCTCGGGCCAGGGGGAAGGCCGGGGGCGACGACGCTGGTGGCGTGGCCGTGGCGGCACATCAGTGCTGGTGAGGCGTCCACAGGCCGCCGAACTCCCGTCGCATGATGGCCAACATGATGGCCGGCTGGTCGGAGAAGTGCGGGTGGATCGAGGGAGCGGCGATGCCGACCCCGGTGGGCGGGTGCGGAGGATACGAGCGAGGGCACTACCGCGACGGCCCGGCCGTCCCTCCAGTCGGAAACCGCTGGGGAAGACTGGGAGTGGCGATCTGTGGAAGGGCTGTCACGACGGGATGTCGACGGGCAGCCCCGCGACGCGTGCGGCGTCGGCCAGCCGCTTGTCGTAGGTGATGAATGAGGTCAGTCGTGGACGGATCCACAAGGCTGTGCCCAGGTGGATGGCGTCCAGGCTCCGCACCGTCGCCGGCCTCACGGTCTGAGCCAGGATGCGGATGCCCGGGGCCATGTCCACCATGTCGATCAGGTCCAAGATCGAGGGGAGCCGCGTAACGGACCGCGGGGCGTGACGGGCCAGGGCCCGGAACGACTCGATTTCTACCAGGACCGAACTGGTCCAGCCCGTCTCCGCCCGCTCGTCCAGCCAGTCCCGCAGTGCCTGCGTCTCTGCTTCGGCGTGGACGAGTTTGACGACCGCGGCGGAGTCGAGATAGATCATCAGCGTTCTTCCCCGCGCTCCCGGGAGATCTCCGCGGCGACATCGACGCCATCCGGTTCGTCCAGCGGCACTCGCAGAACCGCGCGTCGCATAGCGGCGGCGCGCTCCCTGCGCATGGCGGTCTCCAGCACAGCCTGGCGGATGGCGGCCGAGCGCGAGCTGCCATCGTGGGTGAGGATGTCCAGGGCGTGCTCGGTCTCCGAATCGCTGCGGATCGTGATGGTGTCAGCCATACGCCAAATGTAAGACGAAACGTCTTACATGGCAAGGGTGGGCCGCGAGAGCGTCCACCTGTCAGTGCGCGCGGCTGGCCGGCGGCCAGGGCGCGCCAGCCGCCTCGTGGATTCCTCCAGGGGGCCTCGGTCTGCTTACCGGCTTCGGGGCCGTACTACTGGAGGGCCTGGCCGGTGACAGCTGCGACGCACTCGAAGTCACGGTCACGGTGCAGCAGGGGCAGCCCTCGCAGCTCGGCGGTCGCGGCCACGACAAGGTCTACCGGTCCTGCGCCGCGGGGTCGCCCGCGCTGGGGCAAGGCGTCCTGGACCCGCCAGGCGCGGTCGTACGCCCGCTCGTCGACCGTGAACGGTGATGATGTTCGGATGCCACGGCCTGGCGGTGAGCCCCTGCTCCCCCTACCGCACCGCACCGCACCGGCGGAGCGGCTGGTCACGGGGTGAGTAGCAGCCCCTCCGGCGCCGGCCGCTCTGCCAAGTGCCGTGCGGGCGGTCACGCGATCGGGCTGCCCGAGCCGGTGGTCAAGCTGCTACGGAAGCACCGGGAGGGGCGGGACGCCGAGCGGTAGGCGGCCGGCGCGGCCTGGCAGGGGACGGACTATGTCCGCGCCTTGCTGACCGGCGGCCCGTGTGCCAGACGCCATGCTCAAGGACCTGGCCCGGAAGATCGCCGATGCCCTCTGGGGAGCCCTGGGCACACCCTCTGTGGGCAAGAACCAGGACAACGAGGGGTAGCGCCGCATGACGAAGGGCCCCGCTGGTGATCAACGGGCCCCTCGATTTGCCTGTTGAGGCAGGGTGCGGAGGATACGAGATTGGAACTCGTGAGGGTGTGAACCCAACACGCTTTCCAACTGTTCGTCCCGTCGTCCAGGCGGATTCGCCGCCATCCTGGCCAGCGATGCAGTCTCTCGAGTAGACCTCCGGACCCCACTGAAGGAGGGCGAATGCAACTGGAAGTGCAACTGGCGGACGCCGTCGATGTGAGGCCTCGCCTGGGGCGTTATCGATCTATAGGAGACTCTGGGCCGCGGCTGGGTCGGCTGGTGGTGTCTGGCGTTGCCGGAGAGCGTCTCGCTGGTGGCTGCGTACCACCGCACCTGCAACCTGCCCAGGGGACCTACTCGTTCCCTGGGGCCCCGGGCAGCGAGTACACGAACTCCTTGCCTCCACCCTCGGGGCCGGCTGTGCGGTTGCGCACGAGCGCTCCTGCCTCGACCAGGCGCTTGAGGCGGTTGTTGGCGTTGGGCAGGGAAATTCGAAGGGCGTCCGCGAGAGCGGTCGTTCGGAATCTGCCGAGCTGACGCGCTTGCTCGTAGGTATCGGCGAGCAGCGCTGCGTCTCCGAGAAGGACGCCATCATCACCGTCCACAGCGATCTGCTTGCGTCGTTCTAGACACACGGTGACCGCGTCACGCGTCTCCTCGCTCAGCCCGACCAGTTGGACTCCCTGGACGTCGCTGTCCCCGGCAGCCAACGACAGGTAGAACTTGCCGAGGAACTCGTCGGTGAAGCTGTTCGTCATCGCGTCCACGCCGACGAAGTCGATGGTCAAGAGGGCAACGGGCGCGGCTTCGTGGACTTGGGCCTCCAACGCGTTGCGCACGGTGATGCCGCTGGTGCGAGTGAACAGGAAGCTTCCGTGATCTTGAACGGCGAACCTGAGCGAGGCCCCGTTCTTCCTCGGTTTCATTGAAGGCATTGAAGCATAGGCGGCCTACGGTGTGAACGACACTCTCAGCCACGCCCAGGTGCCTTCTACCCAAGTGGGGGATGACTGTCGGCGAGGCACGGAGGCGCTGCGCGGTTGTCGACCAGCATGGAGCAGCCCGTCGCCACTGCGCAGCACGAGCCGCGCGGGCCCCCGGGCGCCAGCGTGAGCCAGCAGGTCAGGCAGGCCGTTGCCCCTCTGCTCAGTCGTCCCGCTGACGCCAGGTTCGAGTGCTCGTTGTAGAGCGTCAGTGCTGGTGGCGACATTCTTGTGCTCTGGGTTCTGTCGAAGGTGCCTGAGCACGCCGATGCCGGTGTCGCAGATGGCCACCTCAAGCCTCCGGTAGCGGGTCGTCCTACCGGTGTAGGTCTGCGCGGCGATGAAGGCTCCGGAGGGACCTAACCCGTGGCTGATCGCATTGTCGATCAGTTCGCCGATGCTTCTGGAGACTCGGGCGCCGTTGCCGGCGCCGAGGCTCGCCTTGGCCAATTGCCCGATTCGTTCCCCTACGGCTCCGGCGGTCTCAGGCGTCAACGGACTGGTCTCCAGCAGCGCGGACGCACGATCCTGCCTGTCGTCGAACGGCAGATGTCCGACGACCTGGGCCTCCGCAGGCAGGCGAGCAATCAAGTCCATGCGCTGCACGTACGAAGCCACTCGGGCGTCGGCAGGTAATACCAGTTCAACCTCACCGCCCGCGGCGCTCTGCTTGTGCGTGAGCGCGGCTATCGCCGCGAGGTCCAGAGGGCTGGCGAAGCGCAGCCGACGGGCGTCCACCACGAGGTCAGAGCCGACATCGGCATCCATGTGTAGGTCATTACGGAGCAAGGGGTGACGTCCGGCGAGTTCCAACAGCACAACACGACACGATGCCAGGCGCTCGACCGCGTCGCGTGGGGCTTTTCTGTCGTGGTGCATCGAAGCCGACATTCTGCTACGCTTTCATTGAACTCAATGAAAGCGAGACCCTCGTGCAGCACGTCAGCTACTTCGACGCCTTCCTCAAGGAGGTCGTCAACCTCAGCCAGAGCAAGTTGGACCGGTTGGACCGGGGGGTTACAGCGATCTACGAGGCACTGAAGAAGGATGAGGAGCTCGGCAGCCACATCCTCGGCAAGAAGCCCCAGGGATCCTGGGCCCAGCGGACCATCATCAACCCGGTTGGCGACAAGGAGTTCGACGCCGACTTCATGCTGGAGATGAAGGAGAACCCGGATTGGGCCCAAAGCCCTAAGCTCTACATCGAGAATGTCTATGCCGCGATCCACCGGCACAGTACCTACAAGAAGATGCCCCATACGCGTAAGTGCCGTTGCGTTCAGCTCAGCTACGCGGGCCAGATGCACGTCGACATCGTTCCCTATGTGCGGCTCGCCAGCGGTCGCGAGGTCATCGTGAACCGGGACGAGGACCGGTGGGAGGACACCAATCCGGCCGGCTTCACGGCCTGGATGCGGGCGAAGGACGAGATCGCCGACGGAAATCTCCGCAAGGTCATCAGGCTGATGAAGTATCTGCGCGACCACAAGCGTTCCTTCACCGGTACCCGGTCAATCATTCTGACCACCCTGCTCGGCGAGCGGGTCTCCGATGTTCCTAAGCTCATCGACCCTGGCTACTACGGCAACGTCCCCTCCGCCTTGCTGCACATCGTCAGCGACCTCGACCACTGGCTCCAGCAGCGCCCCTACAAGCCCTCCATCCCCGACCCGTCCGGTTCCGGGGTCACCTTCGACCATCGATGGGACCAAAGCACGTACGCCTACTTCCGAGCCCGTATCAATGCCCACGCGGCACAGATCAAGCTCGCCTACGAGGAGACTGACCCGGCGAGGAGCCTTCGGCTGTGGCAGCAAGTGTTCGGCGACCGCTTCCAGGCACCAGCCGCATCCGGCCGTTCCAAGTTCCTCGCACCGGCGCCTGCTGCGGCGACAGTGACGAGGACCGGGCGGGCGGGGTGACCAAGCGGAAACCGACTCGGACGAGCCTGTCCCCGTGGCAGACCAGTTTCCTGAACGATCTCCGGACGCTGGCTGCCCAACAGCCGCACGACCTGCGTATCACAGGCCAGCCGACGGCAACCTCAGACGGTCGCGTTTCCATCGGGTTGCGGCTGTTCATCGCGGGATTGCCGATGGAAGAAGCGGGACTTCCGCTGAAAGACGAGGAAGACTTCGTCGTGATCCTATCGGGTGACTCACTGCAGGCTCCCATGGTGGAAGTTGAGCACGATCGCTTTGTAGGCCACCCGCACGTGCTGCAAGGCCGGAGGCTGTGCCTCTACCTTGACCCGTCGCGCGAGTGGGATCCGGTGGGCGGCACCACCGCTTTCCTCAATAGACTCTGGCAGTGGCTGACGGACGCCTCGGAGGGCCGCTTCAATGCCTCCACCGCGCTCTATCACGCAGTTGGGGGAGTTCTCCACCAGACATCGGGTACGCCGACAGTCGTCGTTCGTCAATTCGGTGTCGGTCGACATGTCCAGCTCGGATGGCTGGAGACCAGATCATCTCATCGATTAGATCTAGTTTCAGGGGGGAGTGGTGAGGACCGAATGCGCGCTCCGGTCCTCACCACTGCGGCCTATATGCCGTACGGGGCGGGCACCACCCTTGCTGAACTTCTAGCCCTACTTACCACGCAGCCAGTGGGTGGGGAGAGGCCTGGCGCTTCGAGCCTTGCCGAGCAGTCCGCTGCTTTCCTCGCCGCTCTTGCGGCCAGTGCTGCCAGGAGGCCACACGACAGTCCACAGTACTTTGTTCTAGCCGTACCCAATCCGGCTGGAGGCCCTGACCATCTGCTGGGGGGCCGCTTGACCCCGCCTACGGCCAACCTCCTTCGTCATAAGGTGAAGCAGCACGGTGTGGCCGCGACCGTTGTCAGCCTCAGCGCGGACGACGTGGAGACACCCATCGAGTGGTGCACGGTTTCTGACGAACGCCCTGCAGTGACGACTCGACGGGATAGCGGCCGACCCGTCAGGTCATTCCGCGGGAAGCACGTTTACATTTGGGGATGCGGCGGCATCGGATCTTGGGCAGCCGAATTCATAGCCCGCTCCGGCGCCACCCAGATCACCCTGTGCGACCCAGCAAACATCACTGGTGGTCTTCTCATCCGGCAGAATTACACTGAGACCGACATCGGCAGCACCAAGGCTGATGCACTAGCTCGCCGCTTGAATGCCATCAGTGACGGCCTCAAGGTGGAAGTTGTGCCCTGGCTTTCACTCGATGAAGCCACTCGGGCTGTCACCATGGCCGATGTCGTCATAGACGCCACGGTGAGTCTTTCCGTAGGCCGCCTTCTTGACGCTCTTGCCGACAATCCCGATCGCAGAGCTGTCCTCGCACAGATCGCTACGGATGCACGAACCGGTTGCCTCGGTATCGTGGCTGTGTCAGCCCTCGGCGACAGCGTTGGCCCATCGACCATCGACCGTCAGGTTGGCCCTGTGGTGCTGGGCGATCCCCGGATGGAGCTCTATCACTCGTTGTGGCAGGAACCGCTGGAGGACGACGAACTGGTACCCACACGTGGTTGTTCGGTGCCCACCTACCACGGTTCGGCGGCCGACATGGCTGCAGTGGCCGGCAGTTTGGTGACCTTCCTGGGTAATCACCTCAGGGCGGCCCAGGTCTCCGGTACACACCTCTGCGCGCTACCCCACGCGCATGGTGGACCCGCCCACCGATTCCTCCCGTACTCCTGAAAGAGGGCCGTCGGGCGGCTCCAACTTTCGTCTCGCCGGCACTCAGAGTGATGTCCAACGTGCGCCAGTACCTGCCGTCCAACCGCTCGTAGATCGCAAGCTCAGGATGCACCTGTTGATGATGGAGACGCCCGAGGGATATGGCTGCGGACAGCGGTAGAGCAGGGAGTACGTGGAGCCGGCGGATGGTCTTGGGCGCCGCGTCGAGGTCTGCAAGAAAGGAGCGAACACAAGCGATAAAATTTCTTAGGGTACCCTGGTGGGCGATGATATCGGGAGCGCTCGGCACTCCTGCGGGGCTGATCTGATAACGGCGTAGACCGCGTAGCTCAGCCGGTATCTCTTCCGGATTGACAGTGCCCGAGATGCTCAATACGACCACTTCCTCCCGGTCGTGGGGAGCCGCGTGGTCGAGGCGGGTAGTGAAATCCACTACCGGAGCGGTTTCCTGCCAGCACCAGGATTCGTCGTGGCGCTGACGCTGATGGATTTCGGTCGGTACAGTGTCATCGAGGCGAGACCCGAGATAGACCAGCAACGGTAATCTGGCGAAGCCGAAGACGCTGAGGTGTCTGACGGCATTGGTGACGATACCGTGCTTCAACTGACGTTCGATCACATCGTCGATCAATGCCGTGGCGTTCCGGAAGTAGGAGTGGCTCCGCTCTCCAGGGTCGCTCATCATGTCCGTCGGCCCGGCAGACTCACCGAGTACGTGCCGTAAATCAATCTCAATGCCATGCCGGGAGTACGACTCTAAGAAAAGCGGATATCGCTTGGCTGCAACCACGGCGGTCATCGCCGCCTCTCTCGATAACTCAACCTCCCTCCCATGGACTTGACCGACCATGCGCAGCACGGTGGTAGCGCGATCTTCACTCAGACCTGTCAGGTGCCGGATGCGGTCTTCATGTGACCTCTTGAGTTCCCTGAGTGTGCTGACTGTGTAGACGTCCAGGGCGCCGGGTGCGTCGAACTCGGCGTGGTCGTCAGCACAGACCAGCATCAGATTGTCGGCCGACTCCCGGTGATCCAACGCACTTTTCCCTCGGGGGGAGCGAGTGCTGTCATGTCTGCCGACGATGTGGGCGAGCTCGCCCAGCCATAAGGTTCTGGCTGTCATTCCGCCGTCCAGGAGGTTGCGGTTGCAGATCACGCATCTGCCGCCACACCGTACCCATACTTCCAGACGCACTTTCGGCGAGATCTTCCCACCGCGCCGTCCGCTCCCTGTCCCGCCCATGCTGTCCATCCTCGTCCGTACCCGGGCTCCAGGATGAAGCTACGCCCCCGGTAGCACGTGGGCCGTGCCCGACCAGTACGCGGCGAACATAACCAGCCAGAGTCGTCTCGTTCGGCGCACGGCGTAGTCCCGTTTGTCCAGGTAGGAGCATATTTGGTGACAACGGGTGCGACCGGAAATGCCGCCATGCACGGCAGGGCCTGGGCTGCTGGCGGTCGCGCATGCCGTTCAGCCCGGTGAGAGCTGGGTCAGCGGTACGAGTCTTCGTACTCGTGGGGGTGAAACCAGAAATTCTCTCAACTGTTCGCGTCGGCGTTCGCGATAGGTATCGATATCCTGTTCACAAGCGAGACTGGTGACGCGGCGGCTTGGAACCGGGAAAGTTGGACGAATGTAATCGCTCGAACTCGAGCGCCAAGGAATTAGCGGGTCTCGTCGTCGGATCGGTGTCGGCCGCACCACCATGTACGCGCTCATCGGGTCGGGGACGGTGTGGTCTGCCCAGATCTCGGCCGTCTACGCCGCATACGCGCCCAGGCGCTCGACGACTACATCGCGACCGGCCCGCCGTGTCGAGCATCACGCTCACGGCCTGACGGGGGCGGAGATGGCCAAGTCTCGCCAGCCCAACGGCGCTTCCTCGATCTTCCAGGGCAAGGACGGGTGTTGGCATGGCTACGTCAAAGGCAACGGCAGGCCCGACCGCTGTCACGTCAGCCGCAAAACTTGTACCGACGTGACCAAGGCCGTCCGCGAGTTGGAGAAGCAGCGCGATGCCGGCACTGTGCGCAAGGCCGGGCAGGCCTGGACGGTCGCGTCGTGGCTGACCCACTGGGTGGAGAACATCGCCGCTCTGCACGTCTCCGAGAACACGATCGACGGCTACCGCGTAGCGGTCTTCCACCACCTCATCCCCTGCCTCGGCGCGCACCGCCTGGAGAGGCTGGAGCCCGAGCATCTGGAACGCTTCTACCAGCGGATGCGTGCGGGCGGCAGTGCCGCCGGAACGGCGCATCAGGTGCACCGGACCGTACGCGCCGCCCTCAACGAGGCGGTGCGCCGTCGGCACCTGGTCCAGAACCCGGCCACGATCGCCAAGGCTCCGCGGCTGGAAGAGGAGGAGGTCGAGCCTTATACGGTCGAGGAGGTGCAGCGCCTCCTCGTTGAGGCCAACAAGCAGCGCCATGCGGCGCGTTGGGTGATCGCGTTGGCCTGGGCCTGCGGCAGGGCGAGGTCCTGGGACTGAGGTGGGCGGACGTCGACTTCGACCTCGGAGTGCTTGTCGTCCACCGTGGCCGGCTGCGGCCCCGGTACCAGCATGGCTGTGGCGACACGTGCGGACGCAAGCCTGGTTACTGCCCCCAGAAGATCAACACCCGCCGGGAGACCAAGAACACCAAGTCCCGCGCGGGCCGACGGCCCATCGGTATCCCCGCGCCCCTGCTCAAGCTGCTCGTTCAGCACCGGGCGGAGCAGGAACGGGAGCGCCGGATCGCGGGTGATCTGTGGGTGGAAAAGGGGTATGTGTTCGCGTCGCCCACGGGCGAGCCGCTGAACCCGAACACCACCGCTGGAAGGCCCTGCTCAAGGCGGCGGGCATACGCGAGGGCCGCCTGCACGACGCACGGCACACCGCTGGCACCGTCCTGCTCATCCTCGGCGTCCCGGAGACGGTCGTCGACGCGATCATGGGCTGGGAGCCGGACAAGTCCGCCGGCAAGCGGCGGCGCTACCAGCATCTGACCGGACGTGTGCTCAAGGACACAGCCGACAAGGTCGGCTGCCTGTTGTGGGGCGCGGGGGAGGCGCCGGGCGGCGCCTGATCCGGCAACTGCAACTAAAACTGAGACGGACAAGACGAAGGCCCCGGCCGTGGATGGCGGCGGGGGCCTTCGGTCAGCCCGGTGAGAGCTGGCGGAGGATACGAGATTCGAACTCGTGAGGGTGTGAACCCAACACGCTTTCCAAGCGTGCGCCCTAGGCCTCTAGGCGAATCCTCCGTGGGGAACGATACAAGACTCCGGTGGATGGTCGCGAACCGTATGCGGGGGCGTGGGTGGGGGTGGGGATCGGGTAGGGTTGGCGGCAGCCCCTCACGCGGCGCTATCTCGCTGAACTCCCCCAGGGCCGGAAGGCAGCAAGGGTAGGTGAGCTCTGGCGGGTGCGTGGGGGGCGCTGTGCTGTCCGCCGGGTGTCAGTGGGGGCGGATATGGTCAAAGGCGTGTCCTCGCTCGCGCTGTACCGCCGCTACCGACCCGAGACCTACGCCGAGGTCATCGGGCAGGAGCACGTGACCGTCCCGTTGCAGCAGGCCCTGCGGAACAACAGGGTCAATCACGCGTACCTGTTCAGCGGCCCGCGCGGTTGTGGGAAGACGACCAGTGCGCGGATTCTCGCCCGGTGTCTCAACTGCGAGCGGGGGCCGACGCCCACGCCGTGCGGGGAGTGCCAGTCGTGCCGTGACCTCGCGCGGAACGGGCCGGGGTCGATCGACGTGATCGAGATCGACGCCGCCTCGCACGGTGGCGTGGACGACGCGCGTGAGCTCCGGGAGAAGGCGTTCTTCGGGCCGGCCGTCAGCCGGTTCAAGATCTACATCATCGACGAGGCGCACATGGTCACCCCGGCGGGGTTCAACGCCCTGCTGAAGGTGGTGGAGGAGCCGCCCGAGCACCTGAAGTTCATCTTCGCGACCACCGAGCCCGAGAAGGTCATCGGGACGATCAGGTCGCGCACGCACCACTATCCGTTCCGGCTGGTGCCGCCCGGCACGCTCCGTGACTACCTGCACGAGGTGTGTGAGCGCGAGGCGATCGCGGTGGAGAGCGCGGTGCTGCCGCTGGTGGTGCGGGCCGGGGGCGGTTCCGTGCGTGACTCGATGTCGGTGATGGACCAGCTGCTCGCGGGCGCCGGGCCGGACGGGGTCACGTACGAGATGGCCACGTCGCTCCTCGGGTACACGGACGGGGCGCTGCTCGACGACATCGTGGAGGCCTTCCGGGCGGGGGACGGGGCCGCGGCGTTCGGGGTGGTGGACCGGGTCATCGAGGGGGGCCACGACCCCCGGCGGTTCGTGACGGACCTGCTGGAGCGGCTGCGGGACCTGCTGATCCTGGCGGCCGTGCCGGACGCGGCGGAGAAGGGGCTGATCGACGTTCCGGCGGACGTGCTGGAGCGGATGAGCGCGCAGGCGTCGGCGCTCGGTCCCGCGGAGCTGAGCCGGGCGGCCGACCTGGTGAACGGGGGGCTGACGGAGATGCGGGGGGCGACGTCACCGCGGCTGCAGTTGGAGTTGATCTGTGCCCGGGTGCTGCTGCCGGCGGCGTACGGGGACGAGCGGTCGTTGCAGAGCCGGTTGGAGCGGCTGGAGCGGGGGGCGGTGTTCCAGCCGGGGCCGGGGGCGGGCCAGGGCCAGGGCCAGGGCCAGGGGCAGGGGCATGGGCAGGGGCAGGTACGGGAGCAGGCCGCGGCGCCGGCGCCGGCTGCGCCGGCTCCCGTGGCGGCGCCCGAGCCGCCGCCCGTCGCGGCGCGGCCGCAGGCGGCGCCCGAGCCGCCCGCGCCGGAGCCGGCTCCGGCGCCGAAGGCGGCCGGCGCCTGGCCCACGGCGAGCCGGCCCGCGGCCGCGCCGCAGGCAGCCCCGCAGGCGGCCCCGCAGGCCGGGGCCTGGCCGACGGCCCAGCAGGCCCAGCCAGCGCGGCCGGCACCCGCACCCGCGCCAGCGCCCCCGCCCGTCGCCGCCGGAGGCGGAGGCGGCGGCGGTGGGGACATCGGGCGGGTGCGGCAGATGTGGCCGGACATCCTGGACGCCGTGAAGGGGCGGCGCCGCTTCAGCTGGATCCTGCTCAGCCAGAACGCGCAGATCGCCGGCTTCGACGGGACCACGCTGCGGCTCGGCTTCGCCACCGCCGGCGCCCGCGACAGCTTCGTCAACAGCGGCAGCGAGGCCGTGCTGCGGCAGGCGCTGAGCGAGGCGATGGGCGTGCAGTGGCGCATCGAGACCGTCATCGACCCGAGCGGGGGTGGTGGCGGCGGTGGCGGGATGGGCGGCGGCGCGCCGTTCGCGCGGCCCGCCGCGCCGCAGCCGCCGCAGGCCGCCCCGCCGCCCACGCCCTCACACACGCCCTCGCCCAGGCCCGCGCAGGGCGGCGCGCCCCAGCCGCCGCCCCCGCCCGAGCGGAGCGGGCCCCCGCAGCCGCCCCCGGTGGCGGCCGAGGACGACGTGGCGGCCGAGGACGACCCGGATCTCGACGACACGGCGCTCACCGGATACGAGCTGATCGTTCGGGAGCTGGGTGCGACCGTTATTGAGGAGTTTCGGCATGAGTGAGACCGACCGTCGCTGAGCCCGTAGGCTCAGGGGGGTCACAGGTAGTCGAGAGCCAGGAGTGAGACCGGCCGTGTTCCCCGGTGGTGGGGTCGACATGCAGCAGCTGCTGCAGCAGGCCCAGAAGATGCAGCAGGACCTCGCCGCGGCGCAGCAGGAGCTGGCCGAGACGCCGGTCGAGGGCTCCGCCGGCGGCGGCCTCGTCAAGGCCACGGTCACCGGCGCCGGCGAGCTGAAGAGCCTGGAGATCGATCCGCGCGCGGTGGACCCCGAGGACACCGAGACGCTGGCGGATCTCGTGGTGGCCGCCGTCCGCGACGCGAACAACGCGGCGCAGGAGCTGGCCAAGACCAAGCTCGGCCCGCTGGCCCAGGGCCTCGGCGGTGGTGGCCTTCCCGGGCTGCCGTTCTGAGCCTCGCTGGCCTATGGTGAGGCGGACCGAGGGAGAGGGCGGCACATTCCGTGTATGAGGGCGTGGTCCAGGACCTGATCGACGAGCTCGGCCGGCTGCCGGGCGTGGGCCCCAAGAGCGCCCAGCGGATCGCGTTCCACATCCTCCAGGCCGAGCCCACCGACGTCCGCCGGCTGGCCAACGCGCTGACCGAGGTCAAGGCGAAGGTCAGGTTCTGCGCCCTCTGCGGCAACGTCGCGCAGGAGGAGCACTGCCGGGTCTGCCAGGACCCGCGTCGGGACGCCACCGTGATCTGCGTGGTCGAGGAGCCCAAGGACGTGGTGGCGATCGAGCGCACCCGCGAGTTCCGGGGCCGCTACCACGTGCTGGGCGGCGCGATCAGCCCGATCGACGGCGTCGGCCCCGGCGACCTGCGGATCAGGGAGCTGCTCGCCCGCCTGGCCGACGGCACGGTCACGGAGCTGATCCTCGCCACCGACCCCAATCTGGAGGGCGAGGCGACCGCCACCTACCTGGCCAGGATGGTCAGCTCGCTCGGATTGCGGGTCACCCGGCTGGCCAGTGGGCTGCCGGTCGGGGGAGACTTGGAGTATGCCGACGAGGTCACCCTGGGGCGCGCCTTCGAGGGGAGGCGGTTGCTCGATGTCTGAGGCAGGGAACGCGGGGAACGCTCGGCACGGGCAGTCCGTTGGGTCCGTAGGGACAGCAGGGGAGGCGATCGCGTGACGTCCGAAGTGGTGCCGAGCGAGGATGAGCTGGCGGTCTCCGGGCCCGACAGCTTCGCCGTGCAGATCGCCGACCAGATCGAGAGCTTCATGGTCGCGGTCACGGAGGTCGCCAAGGGCGACGACCCGGACAGCGCCGTCCCCTATCTGCTGCTCCAGATCTCGCAGCTGCTGCTCGCCGGCGGCCGGCTCGGCGCGTACGAGGACATCGTCCCCGAGGAGCGCTACGAGCCCGACACGGGCCCCGACCCCGACATGGACGAGCTGCGCGAGCGCCTCGCCGCGCTGCTGGCGCCGGTCGACGTGTACTCGGAGGTCTTCGACCCCTACGTGCCGCACAGCAAGCCGGTGCCCTCCCGCATCTCGGACGACCTCGCCGACATCATCAGCAATCTGCGGCACGGCATGGCGCACTACCGCGAGGGCCGGATCAGCGAGGCCCTGTGGTGGTGGCAGTTCTCCTACCTGTCGAACTGGGGGCCGACGGCCAGCGCCTCGCTGCGCGCGCTGCAGTCGCTCGTCGCGCACGTCCGTCTCGACACCCCGCTCGCCGAGCTCGACGGCCTGGACACGGACAGCGGCGCCGAGGACGGCGACCTGGAGCGGCAGGCCGGCCGCGTGATGGAGGCCGAGATCGCGACCCCGCTGGGGTTGGGCCCGGAGCGCTAGGCACGGCGTCCGCGCGGGGGCCCTGGGCCCGAATGCGACGGTGGCGCCACGGTCGTACCGTGAGGAAAGGAAAGGCGCCAAGCGTTCCCTGCCAGGTGAAGGGGTGAGCCATGCCCGTTCAGTTGCCCCCCGACTTGCACAAACTCATCATCTCCGGGTTCGAGTCCCACGAGACGGACTTCGGGGCCGCGTTCGACCGCAGCGACGAAGAGGCGCGGAAACGCATTCTGGAGCAGGTGGTCAACGAGGCCGCCCGCGCGGAGATGATTCCGGAGGAGGGCAGGTTCTGCTCGGTGACGGTCATCGCCCACTCGGACCGGGTGGACGACGCCCCCTCGCCGGAGCAGGCGCGCGCGGACGAGCTCCAGGTGAGCGTTGACAGAGGTGAGAGCGCCCTCCTGTGGCTGTTCGACCGGATTCAGCAGGTGCTCCAGGACGCCGAAGCGGTCGTGCCGGCGGACCTCGACTCCATGCAGTCCGTCAATATCTTCCGGGTCTCCTGCGGCGCGGCCCACCTGCTCTTTCCCGTTCCCACTCCGGAGCAGCGTCCGCAGAACAGACGGGTCGAATTCGCGGTGGCGTCCTTTCTTCCGCCCGAGACGCCCGTTCTCTGACCCTCGGAGGCGACCGACCGGGTTCCGGCGGCTGCCATTTCGAAGGACAATAGGGGGTGAAAGGCGTCAATCGACCCTCTTGAGAGGGGTGAGCGTGATGACGACGATGACCCGGGACGAGACCCCCGTGGTGGTGTCCAACGAGGCGGGCGTCGAGGTCCGCAGCAGGCCGATCGGCGGCGATCTGGCCGTCAGCTACATTCGGCTCCCCGCCGGGACGGACATGTCGATCCCGCTGAAGGGACTGCCCGACGACCAGTGCCAGTGCCCGCACTGGGGCTTCCTGACCAAGGGCAGGATGAAGCTGCACACCGGGCACGGCGACGAGATCTACGAGGCCGGGCAGGCTTACTACTGGGCGCCCGGGCACGCCCCGGAGGCGCTCGAGGACAGCGAGCTGATGGAGTTCTCGCCGGCCGACGACTTCGCCAAGGTGCTCGACCACGTGAAGGAGCAGGTCGGCTGAGCGACCGGCCGGCGCGGCCGGCCGCTCAGTGGTCCACGGGCTCGCCGTCCAGCAGTTGCTGTCCACGCAGCAGGAACCAGGCCGCGACGGCGGCGGTCAGCAGGACCGCGGCCCCCGCGCCGGCGGCGAGCGTCAGGCCGTCGACGAAGGACTGGCGGGCGGCGTCCAGGAGCTCGGTGGCGGTGCCGGACGGCAGCTGGGCGGCGGCCTCGACGGCGCCGCCCAGCGACTCGTGTGCCGCCTCCGGGGTGCCGGCCGGGCCGGTGAAGTCCCGGTAGACGCCGGTCACGAGGGAGCCGAGCAGCGCGATGCCGAGGGCCGCGCCGAGTTCGTACGCCGTCTCGGAGACCGCGGAGGCGGCGCCCGCCCGCTCCTTGGGGACGCTGGAGAGGATGACGTCGGCGGTGACGGTGAAGGAGAAACCGGAGCCGAGGCCGACGACCAGCAGGGCGGCGCCGAGCAGCGGGTAGTCGGTGTGCTGGCCGATGACGGTGAGGGCGGCGAGCCCGAGGCCGACGGCGGCCAGGCCGCCGGCGACGACGGCCCGCACCGAGAACCGCCGCGCCGCGCGCCCCGCGAGCAGGCCGGCCGTCACCGCGCCGAGGGCGGCGGGCAGTTCGGCGAGTCCGGCTTCGAGGGGCCGCCGGTCCTGGACCAGTTGCAGGTACTGGGAGAGGAAGAAGACCAGACCGGACAAGCCGAGGATGGTCATCAGGTCGGCCATGACCGCGCCGCTGAAGCCGCGGCTGCGGAACAGCCGCATGTCGAGCAGCGGCGTCGGCAGGGTGTGCTGGCGCCGGACGAACGCGGCCAGGGCGGCGGCGCCCAGCAGGCCGGCGGCGAGCGTGCCCCAGGCGAAGCCGTGCGCGGCGGTCTCCTTGATCGCGTACACGATGCCGACCATGCCGACCAGCGACAGGGCGACGCTGACCAGGTCCCACGGTCCCGGGTTCGGGTTCCGGGACTCCGGCAGCAGCCTGGCGCCGACGAGCACAAGGACGGCCATCACCGGCACGTTGATCAGGAAGACCGAGCCCCACCAGAAGTGCTCCAGCAGGAAGCCGCCCGCGATCGGGCCGATGGCCATGCCCGCGGAGGCCGCGGCACCCCAGACGCCGATGGCGACGCTGCGTTCGCGCGGGTCGTGGAAGAGGTTCCGGATCAGGGCGAGGGTGGCGGGCATCAGCGTGGCGCCGGCGACGCCCAGCAGGGCGCGGGCCACGATCATCAGCTCGGGCGTGGCCGCGTAGGCGTTGAGCACGGATATCGCGCCGAAGGCCGTGGCGCCCAGGAGCAGGACGCGCTTGCGGCCCACGCGGTCGCCGAGGCCGCCCATGGAGATGAGCAGGCCGGCGATCACGAAGGAGTAGACGTCGCCGATCCACAGCAGCTGGGTGCCGGACGGGCCCAGGTCTTCGCTGAGGTAGGGGGTCGCGAGGCCGAGGACGGTCGCGTCGACGGCGACCAGCAGCACCGCCAGGACGAGGACGGCCAGCGCGAGCCAGCGGCCGGGGCGCCTGACCTCCCCGACGGTGTCGGCCGGCCTCGTGGTGGTGGTCATGGTTCCTCTCTCCGGATCGCGCCGCCGAGCAGCAGCTCGACGATCAGGTGGGTGAAGTCGTTGCGCGCCACCCGGCCGTCGCTCACGGCCCAGGCCGCGGAGCCGATCAGGCCGTAGAGCGCCTCGGTGAGCCAGACGGGGCTGAGGTCGACGCGGAACTCGCCGCTCTCCTGGCCGCGCCGGAACAGCGCGGCGAGACGGGCGTCGACGCGGGCCCAGCCCGCGTTCTGCTCGCCGCCCTCGAAGAGCTGGTTCTCGGTGTAGAGGAAGGCGAGCAGGGCGGCGGAGGGCTCGATCGCGGCGACCAGGCGGCGCACCGCGTCGGCGGCCGTGCCCTGCTCGGGGCGGGCCGCCGCCAGGGCGGCCTCGCACTCGGCGATGCCGAGGGCCTCCAGGGCGCGGACGAGCGCGTCGCGCCCGGCGAAGTGCCGGTGCAGCGTCGCCCGACTGATCCCGGCGGCCTGGGCGACCTCGTCCATGGTCGCGGTGGACTTGCGGGAGAGCAGTGCGGCGGCGGCCCGCAGCACGTGGTCACGATCGACAGCCATGAGACAACCGTAACTCATATGAGACATGAATGTCTCACGCCGTCCGTCTCACCCCCGCGGGCTGAGCAGCAGCAGCGCGATGTCGTCGCCGCGGCCGCCCGTCTGGTGGGAGCGGAGCAGCGTCTCGGCCAGCTCGTCCATGCTGCGCTCCGGCTGCTCCGCGATCCGCCCGAAGTGGCCGGCGAGCGCGGCGGTGGCGTCGTCGAGGTGGACGCCGGGCCGCTCGATCAGGCCGTCGGTGAAGAGCAGCAGCACCGCGCCGGGCGGCAGCGGGATCTCGACGGCCGGGTAGTCGGCGCGCGGGTCGACGCCGAGGACGGGCCCCGGCGGCACGTCCACCTCGGTGATCCGCCCGTCGGGCATCCGCAGCAGCGGCGGCGGATGGCCGGCCGTGGCCAGCCGCGCGAGCCGCCGGCGCAGGTCGAGGTGGACGTACAGGCAGCTGGTGAACAGGCCGGGGTCGAGGTCGTTGAGCAGCCGGTTGGTGCGGGTCAGCACCTCGGACGGCGCGGTGCCGGCCGCCGCGTGCACGGCCGTGCGCACCTGCCCCATCAGCGCGGCCGCCGTCACGTTGTGCCCCTGCACGTCGCCGATCGTCGCGCCCGCGCCGCCGTCGAGCTCGATCACGTCGTAGAAGTCGCCGCCGATCTCCATGCCCTTGGTGGCGGCGAGGTAGCGGGCGGCCACGTCGAGCCCGGGGATGCTGGGCAGGTCGCGCGGGAGCAGGTCCTTCTGGAGCCGACGGGCGAGCCGCTGGTTGGCGTCGAAGAGCCGGGCGCGCTCCAGGGCCTGCGCGACGACGCCGGCCAGCGAGGTCAGCAGCGTCCGCTCCTCGGCGGTGAAGTCGTGTGGCCGGTCGTAGAAGATCACCGCGCAGCCGGCCACCCGACCCGAGGTGACCAGCGGCAGGAAGGCCCACGCCGCCGAGGCGGCTTTGGCCCGGCCGGGGCCGGCGACCTCCTCCTGCGCGTCGGGGATGTGCGGGAAGCGGCGGCGCATCTCGTCCGGTGACGCGTAGTAGGTGGGGACGCCCTCGGACATGGCGGCGGCGGTCGGGCTGGTGCGGCTGGTGAGCGGCGTGCCGTCGAGCCGGTTGGCGATCTCCGGGGGGCAGCCGCGGTGCCCCACGACCCGCAGCCGGTCGCCCTCCGTGACGCACAGGATCAGCCCCTGCGCGTCGAAGGCCGGCAGCAGCTGGTCGGCGACCAGCCGCACCACGTCCGCCACGCCCGCCGCCTCGGTGAGCGTGACCGCGAGCCGCATCACCTGGTAGATCGCCCCGACCCTGGTCGGCCCCGCGGGCGGCGGCTCGCCCCGCGGCTCGGGCGGCTCCTCGGCCGGGGCCCGGGCCGGGCTCAGCCGGAGGCTGACGCCCCGGTCGCCCGGGTGCAGCTCGAACCGCAGCCAGTGCCCGGTGGCCCGCCGGGCCGTGAACGAGGTCGGCTGGCGGCTGATCACCGCCGACCTGAAGCGGTCCTCGTACGACGGGTCGGCCAGCCAGGGCACCGCCTCCCACAGCCGCGCGCCGAGCAGCTCGGCCCCGTTGGCGCCGAGCAGCGCGGCCCCGCGCTCGGTGACGAAGGCGACCCGGCCGTCGAGCGCGAGGGCGCAGGCGCCCTCCGGCAGCCGCTCGGCGAAGTCGGTCGCGGCCAGTGCCTGCTCCGGCTCCGGCATCCGGGTGCGGGGCCGTTCGATGATCGTCGGCTCCTCCGGCAGGCGCACCGGGCAGCCGCGGCGGGCCGCGTCGCGCAGCAGTGGGCCGAGGCGGCGGCAGCCGGCCTCCAGCGGCTCACGCTCGTGCGGCGCGAGCTGCGAGGGGTGCGAGCCGGGCCAGAGCACCATCAGCACGCCCCAGCACTCCTCCTCCGCCTCCTCCGACCCCGCCGTCCCGTCGGTGGTGGTGATGGGGGCGTGCGCGACGGCGTACGAGTACGGCAGCGGCACGCTCACCCGGGGCCCGCGCCGGTCGTGCCGGCCGCTCTCCTGCCAGACCAGACGCCGCTCGTTGACCGCCCTGGTCAGCGGCACCGGCACGTCCAGGCCCACCCGCGACCAGGGACCGGCGACGTCCATCGGGATGCCGCAGACCACGGCGAGCCGCAGCACGTGCTCGCCCGGGGCCAGCAGGAAGACGCCGCCGCCGTAGCCGCCGGCCTCCCGGATGACCCGGTGCAGGTGCGGGCTCAGCAGCGACAGGTCGTCGTCAGGACCTGAGCCCGAGCCCGTTCCGCAGCCCATACCAGCACGGTACGACGAGGTCACGCGGCCGGCATGCGTTGGCCATGGCCGGCCGGGCTCTGGCCGGGGGCAGGGAGGCGGACGCGCGCTGGTTCCTCGGCCGGGACGCGCTCACCGCCGAGATGGCCCTGCGCCAGCAGCGACCGTCGTGATGCTGACCTCCGACAGCGACGGCATGGTCAGGCTCCGCGGTGACCGGGTGCGGCTCGTCGCCGTCCAGCCCGCGCCCTGGCCCGGTCGGTGCGGCGCTGGCACCTGCCGGAGACCGCCCCGCTCACGGCGCGGTTCACCCAGGACGGCACCGCGCTCGTCACCTCGTCCGACGACGGAACGGTCCGCCTCTGGTCCCTCCACCCGGAACCCGCCACCGACCGGGTCCCTGACGCCACCCGCGGTGCCCCTATGCCATATTGCGGGCAAAACCCCCACCGAAAGGCATGTCATGAAGCTCGCGGTCATCGGCGGCACCGGTCTCATCGGGGCGCGGGTGGTGAAGGATCTGGACGCCGCCGGACACGAGGCGGTCCCGCACGGGAAGTCCACCGGCATCGACGTCGTCAGCGGCCAGGGCGTGGACGAGGCCGTCGCCGGGGTCGACGTCGTCGTCAACCTCACCAACTCCCCGACCTTCGACGAGGCGTCGCTGGCCTTCTTCCGGACCTCGATGGACAACCTGCTGGCCGCCGCCCAGCGCGGCGGGGTCCGGCACTTCGTCGTCCTCTCCATCGTCGGCGTGGACCAGGTGCCCGAGCTGGACTACTACCGGGCCAAGGCCCTCCAGGAGGAGATCCTGAAGTCGGGACCGATCCCGTACTCGATCGTCCGCGCCACGCAGTTCATGGAGTTCGTGGACGCGGTGATGTCCTGGACCGCCGAGGGCGAGACCGTCCGGCTGCCCGCCACGCCCATCCAGCCGATCGCCGCGAAGGACGTGGCCGCCGCCGTCGCCGAGGTCGCCGTCGGAGAGCCGCTGATGGGGGTCCGCAACGTCGGCGGGCCCGAGATCCTCCCGCTGGACGAGCTGGGCCGGATCACCCTCTCCCACCGGGCCGACGGCCGCACCGTCGTCACCGACCCCACCGCCGGCATGTTCGCCGCCGTCCGGGGTGACGTCCTCACCGACCCGAACGCGCGCCTCGCGCCGACCCGTTACACCGAATGGCTCGACTGAACCGGTGATGACCGGTAATGAACCGTCGCCCTCGGGACAAGTAATGGCGAGGTGAGGAGTCGAAGCATGACCCGGATTCTTGTCATCGACGGCGACGAACGGTTCCGCCAGGGGCTGGCCCGGCTGCTGCGCGCCGAGGGTTTCGAGGCGACCGCGGCCGCCACCGGCCGGGACGGCGCCGAACTGCTGGAACGCGACGGCGCCGACGTGGTGTTGCTCGACGCCGTGCTGCCGGACCTCTCGGGGCTTGAACTCTGCCGCCGGATCCGCGGCCGCTCGCAGGCCGCGGTGATCTTCGTCAGCGCGCGGGACAGCGAACTCGACCGCGTCGTCGGCCTGGAGGTCGGGGCCGACGACTACGTCGCCAAGCCGTTCTCCGCGCGCGAACTCGTCGCCCGCGTCCGGGCTGTGCTGCGCCGCCGCGACGAGTGGCACCCGGTCGACGACGACCCGACGGCCCTGGAGGCGGGACCGGTCAGGATCGACATCGAACGCCACCAGGTCGCCGTCGCCGGCCGCCAGGTCGGCCTGCCCCTGCGGGAGTTCGACCTGCTGGCGTACCTGCTCCGCAACGCCGGCCGCGTCCTCACCCGCGGCCAGCTCATGGACCGCGTCTGGGGCGCCGACTACGTCGGCGACACCAAGACGCTCGACGTCCACGTCAAACGCCTCCGCGACAAGATCGAGCCGGACCCCGGAGCGCCACGCCACCTGCTGACGATCCGGGGCCTCGGCTACAAGTTCCAGCCGTGAGGCGGGATCAGCCGCCCGCACCGTCGAGCAGCCTGCTGTAGCGAAGTCGCAGGGCGCGCTCCGTGCTGGCCGCCGCGGTGCCGAGCGCCAGCACGGCGTTGAACCACCCTGGCGGGTCGACGGGCGAGGTGAAGGTCCCGACGCGCCGGGCGAAGGGTTCCACCTGGCTGATCGCTTCGACGACCTGGGGGACGAGGAGCGCCAGGGCGATGCCGAGCACGATCGTCGAGAGGGCGCCGATCCCGCGGCTCAGCATGGGGTGCGCCCGGTCGAGGCGCGCGCGACGCCCCTCGGCCGAGCGGGGGTCGGGGACGAGCTGCCGCTCGGCCCCGTCGGTGGTGACGTAGTGGCACCGCTTCAGTCCGAAGGCGCTCATCGCCACCTCGACGGTGCCGCCAGGGACGGGGAAGACGGCGGGGAGCCGGCACTCGGCGTGGTGCCTGCCGTCGAGGTACAGATGGGCCCTCACCTTTCCGGACGACTGGTTCTGCCAGTGTCTGACGTCGACGGCGTAGAGCGCCTGCCGGCCGTCGTCGCCCGTCAGCCGAAGGTGGAACAGCGCGCGGAAGGGCGACTGCCACCAGCGGAACCTCTTCAACGCCCGCCCGTCCCCCGGCCGCACCCGCCGGAGGGCACGCCCGCGCCGCACCTTCCCGATCACGGCTCGGCCGGGCAGGCGAGGTCACGCGCGGGGCGCTGCCCGGTGGTCAGGAACGTCGTCACCGTGTCGTTGGCGCAGGTGTTCGCGCCGAACGGGTAGACGCCGTGCCCGCCCTGGTCGACCGTCACCATCCTGGCCCGGTCCCCCAACGCCCGCCGCATCTCCCGGGCGCCGACCAGCGGCGTTCCCGGGTCGCGCTCGTTCTGCGCCATGAGCACGTTCGACGGGCCCCGGTCGCCGATCTCCAGCGGCGGTTCGATCCCCTCCGTCGGCCAGAACGCGCACGGCCCGATGTTGGCCGAGGAGCCGCCGAGCATCGGGTACCGCTGACGGTCGTGTGCGACGTTCCGCTGGTACTCGCGGACCGTGTCCGGCCAGCGCGAGTCGGCGCAGATCACATGGAGCCGCGCGGACATGACGTTCTCCATGTTCGGCATCGGTGGCAGGGGCGGCGGGGCCTGGCCCGCGTCGAGCGCCCGCCAGCCCTCGGCCAGCTCGGGCATCAGCGCGTCGGTGTAGAGGCGGTCGAAGGTGTACCCCCGGAACCACGTCCCGTCGATGCCGTCGACCGGCTCCTCGTCCAACCGTTCCGCGAGCTCGTGGAACGTCGCGGTCACCTGCTCGGGCGTGCTGCCCAGACCGTACTCGGGGCGGGCGGCCGCGAACGCCGCGAAGTCCGGGAACCGCTCCTCGAGCCCCTGGGCGAACCTCCGCATGGTCGTCACGTCGTAGCCGCCGGGGCCCGGGTTGCTGTCGAGCACGATCCGGTCGCCGCGCTCGGGGAACATCGTCGCGTACGCCGCGCCGAGGTAGGAGCCGTAGGAGCCGCCGAGGAACGACACCCGTCGCTCGCCCAGCGCCGCCCTGATCCGGTCCATGTCGCGCGCGTTGTTCGCGGTGGTGGTGTGCGGCAGCATCCAGGCCGTCGACGAGGCGGCGCACTGCTCGGCGACGGTCCGCGCGTACGCCGCCTCCCGCGTGACGTCGGCGGCGGTGTCCGCGTAGCCCGGGATGGCGCCGCGCCCCTGCTGCTCCGGCGTCAGGTCGCAGGTCACCGGCGTGCTGTGACCGACGCCCCGCGTGTCGAAGCCGATCACGTCGTAGGAGTCGAGCACCTCCTGCGGCAGCCCCGCCCAGGCGAGCACGGCCGGGTAGCCAAGGCCCGGGAGGCCGGGGCCGCCCGGGTTGGTCAGCAGCACGCCCCGGCGCCGCGACGGGTTCTCGCTCGCCAGCCGGGAGACGGCGATCTCGATCTGCCGGCCGTCCGGGTCCCGGTAGTCCAGGGGGACGTCGAGCGTTCCGCACTCCAGCCGTGGTGTGGTCACCTCCTCGGGGCACGGTCCCCACTCCACGGTCTCGGGCACCGTCACCGTCACCGTGGTGGGGGTCGCCGCGGCGGCCGCCGGAACCGCCGTCGTCACCACCGCCGTGGCGGCGAGGGCGAGAGCCAGGCTTCTGTGCATCTGTCGGTCTCCTCTTCTCCCGGTGTGGGTCCGACTCTCTCCACCGGGCCCCCGCCGGCACATCGGCCCGGCGGCTCGAACCGCCTTCGACCCAGGTCGAGGTGGCGGTTCGACTCGGGTCGAAGGCGCATCGGCCGCTGGTCCGACGCGCCGGGCCGCGCCCGGTCGCGATACTGGTCGGGTGAACGCGGAGGCGGCGCCACGGCTCGGAGCGTGGCAACAGGCGGGGCGGCTGGCGGCGGCCGCCGCCGTGGGCGTGCCCTTCTGGCTCTCCACCGGGGTGGTGCTGTCGCGGGAACAGGCGACCGGACCGGGTTCCTGGTGGGCCGTCGGCGATCCGCTGGTGGCCCTGGGGTGTCTGGCGGTGCTTCCCCTGCGGCGGCGCTTCCCGCTCGCCGTCGCCATGACGGTCGCGATCGCCTCCGCCGCCTCGGCCCTCGCCGCCGGCGTCGCGCTGCTGGCGCTCGGCTCGCTCGCCACCCGACGCCGCCCCGTGGAGATCGGGGTCGTGGTGCTGGCCTATGTGGCCTCGTCGCAGATCGCCCTCGGCATCTACCCGGTGGAGAGCCCGACCGGCCCGTTGTGGCTCCGCCTCGCGCTCCCGACGCTGATCGCGGGGATCGCGGTGGCCGTGGGCGTGGCCGTCGGCGCGCGGCGCGCCGAGATGCGGTCGCTGCGCGAGCGGGCGGAGAGCGCGGAGCGGGAACAGCTGGCACGGGCCGCGCAGGCGCGGGCGCTGGAACGGAACCGGATCGCCCGCGAGATGCACGACGTGCTCGCGCACCGGATCTCCCTGGTCGCCATGCAGGCCGGGGTGCTCGACCACCGCGCCGACCTCACGGCCGAGCAGCACCGCACGCTGGTCCGCGGCATCGCCGACAGCTCCCACCAGGCCCTGGAGGAACTGCGGGACGTCCTCGGCGTGCTCCGGGCAGACCCGGACCGCCCGGAGCCACCACAGCCGTCCTTCGACCACATACCGGAGCTGGTGACCGACGCCCGCGCCTCCGGGATGGCCGTCACGCTCGGCACCACCGTGACGGGAAGCCCGTCCGACACCGTCGGCCGGACCTGCTACCGGATCGTCCAGGAAGGACTGACCAACGCCGCCAAACACGCCCCGGGCGCGGCCGTGGACATCACCGTCGAGGGGCGGCCCGGCGGCGAACTCCGAATCGTCGTCCGCAACGCCCCGGCCACCGCGGGTGCCACGCGACCGCCGTCGTCCGGGTTCGGCCTGCTCGGCCTCGCCGAACGGATGGCCCTCGCCGGCGGGGAACTCGACCACCACCCCACGCCGGACGACGGGTACGTCCTCACCGCGTGCCTGCCCTGGCCGTAGCACACCGACGAGGGAGAGCCCGAGTGGCCAGTGAGCGGGAGCCGGTGCGCGTCGTCATCGTCGACGACGACCAGTTGGTGCGCTTGGCGCTGCGACTCGTCATCGAGGGCGAACCTGACCTGACCGTCGTCGCGGAGGCGGCCGACGGGGACGCCGCGATCGCCGTGGTGGACGAGCGGCGTCCCGACGTGGTGCTGATGGACGTGCGGATGTCCGGCCGGGACGGTCTCAGCGCGACGCGGGAGATCCTGACCCGGCCGGCGCCGCCACGGGTCCTGGTGCTGACCACGTTCGACTCCGACGACCTGGTGCTCGGCGCGCTGCGCGCCGGAGCGCTCGGGTTCGTCCTCAAGGACACCCCGCCGCCACGGATCGTCGACGCGGTGCGGACGGTCGCGGAGGGGAAACCCGCGCTGTCCCCGGCAGCCATGGCCCGGGTGATCGCCGCGGCCACCGGGCCCGGCTCCCGGGACGCCCGCGACGCGACCCGCCAGGCCGCGCGGCGGCGTCTCGAGGCGCTGAGCGAACGGGAACGCGAAACCGCCCGGGCCATCGCGGACGGCCTTGGCAACCTGGAGATCGCCGAGCGGCTGAACATCAGCGTCGCGACCGTCAAGGCGCACACCGGCAGCCTGTTCGCCAAGCTGGCGGTCGAGAACCGGGTGCAGATCGCCCTCCTGGTCCGCGACGCGGAGGAGTGACGCCCGCGCGGCGATCTGGTCATCCCGACTGGCCGATCCGCCCGGCGAACCGCTCGTGGGCGATGGCCGCCGCGACGGCCTCGCAGAGCGCGTCGGCGTCCGTGACCACGCTCGCGACCGCCGCCGGCGCGACCAGCCAGCGGCGGCCGCAGATCGCCCGCCGGCCGTTGGCGGCGCTGGCCCCCGGCGCGGGCCACCGCATCACGCCGTCCGCGACGGCCACGGTCCCGCCGATCGTCGGCCAACTGGCCGCCGTGCCGCACGGCACCAGGAACTCCACGGCGCCGCGCAACGGCACCTCCAACACCAGGCCGACCGGCTCCCCGGCCCGCCGCAACCGGTGCAGCGCCGCCTCCCCGAGGTCACGCGTCACGCGCACGGCCTCCCACAGCCCACCGATCGGCACCTCGATGGCACGGTTCCACCGCCACCGGTCGAGGACCACTTCACCGGCCGCCCCGGCGGCCACCGCCCACGAAAGGGCGGAAGTTTCGTCGTTCATGGGAAAGAAGGTGGCCGAGCGCGCCATACTCTGCCCAGTGACGGATCGGGTACGCACTGTGCGTACTGGCTCGCGGAGGAGACGGCGTCATGGCGAAGGAACCCCAACTGCCCGTCGTTCACCGGTACTTCGGCCAGCAGTTCCAGCTGTGGCGAGCCGGCGCGCAGGTCCGTCGCGAGGACATCGCGGAGGCGGCGCGGTACTCCGTCGACACCGTCAAGTCCGTGGAACAGGGCCGCCGCCCGGTGCCGCCGCGCCTCGCCGAGATCGCCGACGAGATGTGCGGGGCGAGGGGGAAGCTGGTGGCGGGGCTCTCGTACCTGAACCAGGAGAAGAAGATTCCGGAGCGGTCCAAGGACTTCTTCGAGTACGAGGGCGACGCGATCGCGCTGAGTTCGTACGAAGTCTCCCTGATCCCGGGGCTTTTGCAGACGGAGGCCACCATCCGGGCGCTGCTCAACGCGCATCGGCCCGCGCTGGACGACGAGACGCTGGAGGAGCGGTTCAAGTTCCGTGTCGCACGTCAGCGGGTGCTGACCCAGAAGCCGATCGTGGACTGCTGCTTCGTGATCTACGAGGCCGCGCTGCGCTGCCCTGTCGGCGGTCCGGAGGTCCACAAGGAGCAGCTTCTGCACCTGCTGAAGCTGGCCGAGCTGCGCAACATCACCCTTCAGGTGCTGCCGTACGACCGGGGTGCGCACGCGGGGCTGAACGGCCCGATGGTGCTGCTGGAGACCACGAACCACGAGCACTTCAGCCTGGTCGAAGGGCAGTCCCTGAGCCAGTTCACCTCCGAGCCCGAAGAGGTGAGCATGCTCACCCAACGCTATGGGATGATCCGCATGCAGGCTCTGAACGCGGAGGAGTCTCTTCGTTTCATCCAGCGATTGGTTGATGAGCTATGAGCGACGAACTGGTCTGGTTCAAGTCCAGCTACAGCGACACCGAGGGCAGCAACTGCGTCGAAGTGGCCCTGGCCTGGCGCAAGTCGACGTACAGCGACACCGAGGGCAGCGCCTGCGTCGAGCTGGCCGCCACTCCCTCCACCATCCACGTCCGGGACTCCAAGGTCGCCCCGGTCGGCCCTCAACTCAGCTTCCCGCCGGCCGTGTTCGGCCGGTTCATCGGCTCGTTGCGTTCCTGACGCGCGTCGATCCGCTCGGCGAGCCGCCGCCGGTAGTTCGGGCAGTGGGTGACGTCCTCGTACGCGCAGTTCAGGCCGCCCTCGATCAGCTCCAACGAGGCCCGGGCCGCCGCGATTCTCGACCGAAGCTCCTCGGCTGCCGGGCGCAGGATCTCGTGCCGGGTGGCGCGGTCGGTGGTCGCGGACAGGCTCCTGATGGTGGTCAGGCCGAGGCCGGCCTCCTTCAGGATGAGGATCGTGGCCACGCGGTTGAGGTCGTCCGCGCCGTAGCGGCGGCGTCCGCCGGCGTCCCGTGCGGGGTGCAGCAGGCCCATCGTCTCCCAGTGGCGCAGCACGTGCGTGGCCAGGCCGAACCGTGCGCCGAGGTCGCCGATACTCAACGCGGGGCCGTCTTCGCTTGACTTCATGCCGACATTAAGTCGCAGCATGACGGCCATGTCCAAGAACGAGGAAGCGGTGGCCGAGCACCGCGACACCGAAGCCCTCCTGGCCGTACTCGACGCCGCTGACCAGCTGCCGAGCGCGGTCCTGCTGCGGGACCGCTCCTACGAACTGCTGTCTCTCGTCCCGGGCTCGACCGTCGTGGACGTCGGCTGCGGCGCCGGGCGAGCCGTCGCCGAGCTGGCCGAACGTGGGGTCCACGCGGTGGGCGTGGACCCCAGCCCGGTGATGCTGGCCGCGGCCCGGACGCGGTGGCCGGGGGGCGAGTTCCGGGAGGCGGGGGCGGAGGAGCTGCCGTTCGCCGACGGAAGCGTGCACGGCTACCGTGCCGACAAGGTCTTCCACGTCCTGCGGGAGCCGGGGCGCGCGCTGGCGGAGGCGCGACGGGTCCTCCGCCCGGGCGGCAGGATCGTCCTGGTCGGTCAGGACTGGGACGCCATCATGATCGACTCGGATGACGCGGCGCTCACCCGCACGATCGTGCACGCCCGCGCCGACCTCCTGGGCACGCCCCGCGCCGGCCGCCAGTACCGCGACCTGCTGCTGGCCGGCGGCTTCGACGATGTCACGGTCGAGGCGCACACCAGCGTGTTCACCGATCCCGGGTCGCTGCCGCTGCTCGCGAGGCTCGCCGAGCCGGCCTGCGCCAGCGGCGCCGTCAGCCGCGACCAGGCCGACGAGTGGCTGGCCGAACAGCGCCGGCGCGCCGAGGCCGGCCGCCTCCTCGTCGCCATTCCGTTCTTCGTGGCCGCCGGTGCTACACCTCGGCCTTGACCCACTCGACGAACTGAACCACCACTCCATTGGGGTCGGTGATCTGGAAGAGCCGCTCGCCCCACGGCTCCTCGCGCAGCGGCATGGTGATGGCGACGCCCGCCTCCCGCAGCCGCCGCTCCTCGGCCGCCAGGCCGCCGTCGACGGTGAACGCCAGGATGAGGCCGGTGGCGTGCCGGTCGCGCTGCTCGGCGGGGAGGACGTCGATGCCGCGCCGCAGCAGGACGATGTCGCAGGCCGCGTCGTCGTGGGTGAGGGAGGCGAAGCCGTCGGCGGCGGCCTGCTCGCGGTAGCCGAGGTGGGTGGTGAGGAACGCCTGGGACGCGGCCACGTCGTCGACGGTGAGCGAGACGGTTGACGCGGTGATCTGCAAGAGGGGTCCTCTCGGGGGGAAACTTACGACCGGCATAACTTTAGCCCGAGGCTATCGCGGCGTCAACGTATTTTTACGTCGGGGGTAAGATTTCCTCCGTGGTGGACGAGACGACGGGGCTCAGGGAGTCCAAGAAGCGGGAGACGCGGCAGCTGATCTCCGACCAGGCGACGCGGCTGTTCCTGGCGCGGGGTTTCGAGCGGACGACCATCGCGGAGATCGCCGGCGCGGCCCGGGTCGCGAAGAAGACGGTCACCAACTACTTCGCGCGCAAGGAGGACCTGGCGCTCGACCACCACGAGGCGTTCGTCGCCGGGCTGGCCGGCGCCGTGGCCGGGCGGGCGGCGGGGGAGTCCGCGCTGGCCGCGCTGCGGCGGGCGTTCCTCGCCGCCGTCGAGGCGCGGGACCCCGTGGCCGGCTTCAGCGGGCCGGCGTTCTCCCGGATGGTCGCCGACAGCCCGACCCTCACCACCCGGCTGCGCGACCTGCACGACCAGCGGGAGCACGCGCTGGCCGAGGTCCTGGCGGCGGAGACCGGCGCCGCCGACGACGACCTCACGCCCCGCGCCGTCGCCGCCCAACTCGGCGCCGCGCACCGGGTGCTGTTCCAGCGCATCCAGGAACTGACGCTGGCCGGGCGGGACGAGGACGAGGTCGCGGCCGTCGTCTCCCGCGAGGCGGCCCTGGTGTTCGACCTGCTGGAGCCCGCCCTCGGCGACTACGCGACCGCCGACGCCTGACGCTTGACCCTGACGCAGCGGCAACCTCGCAGCATGGCCGGCATGACAACGACAACGACCAGAACCCTCACCGTGCACCACGACGGCGTCACGATCCCGGTGTCCCGTGGCGGCCGGGGGCGGCCGCTGGTCCTCTGCCCCGGGCTCAGCTCCACCCAGGCCGACCTGGGCGAGCTGACCGAACTGCTGCGCCGCGACCACCACGTGGTGACCTTCGACCTGCGCGGCCACGGCCTCGCCTCGGCCGCCGACCGGTACACCTTCGACGCGTTCCTGGGCGACCTCGGCGCGGTGCTCGGGGAGCTCACGCTCCCCGAGGCGCCCGTGCTCGTCGGCTATTCGCTGGGCGCCGACCTGGCCGTGCACCACGCCGCCGCCCACCCCGACGCCGTCGCCGGACTCGTCCTCGTCGACGGGGCGAACCCGCTGCCCGAGCCGTTCCTCGCCGACGTCGACCTGGCCTGGTTCCGCGAGTTGGCGGGGGAGCAGGCGACCGGGCCGCTCACCGCCGAGGAGATCTTCGACCTGGGCGTCGAGATCGACGTCGTCAGGGCCGGAATCCTCGACCGGTACCTGGGGATCGACGGCCCGATCACCATGATCATGTCGGCCGCGATCGCCGGCGCCAGCGACGAGGGGCGGGCGCCCCGGCACAACCGGCTCTGGCGCGCCGGCGTCGAACGCCTCGTCGCCGCGCGGCCGGACATCGCCGCGCACTGGCTCGACGCCGACCACCGGCTGGCCTTCACCCACGCCCCGGAGATCGCCCGGATCGTCCGGAGCGTGACGCGGTGCTGACCATCGGCGAGCTGGCGGCGCGGGCCGGGGTGACGGTGCGCGCCGTGCGGCACTACCACGCCACGGGGCTGCTGCCGGAGCCGGCGCGGGACCGCTCCGGCTACCGGCGGTACGGCGCCGACGCCGTGGTCGAGCTGATCAGGATCCGGACCCTCGCCGAGGCCGGGGTGCCGCTGGCGCGGGTGCGGGAGCTGCTCCGGGCCGACGCGGTGGAGTTCGCGGCGGCGGTCGGTGAGATCGACGCGCGGCTGCGGGCCGAGATCCGGGAGCGGCGCCGGCACCGTGAGCGGATCGCCCGCCTCACCGCCGGCGACGGCCTGGCGCTGCCGCCGGAGGTGGTCTCGCTCCTCGACCGGCTGCGCGCGCTCGGCGTCGACGAGCGGCTGGTCCGCGTCGAACGCGACGGCTGGATACCGCTGGCCGCCGCGCACCCGCCCGAGCGGATCAGGGAGTGGGCGGCGCGCAAGCGGGAACAGCTCGCCGACCCGCGGCTCGCCGACTTCTACCGGACCCTGGGCGCGGCCCTCGACCACGCCGACGACGACCCCCGGCTGGTCGAGCTGGCCGACCAACTGGCCGCCTACCTCACGCGGCTGGCCGAGGAGCGGGGCGAGGCGTACGTCGCCGACAACGACGTCGAGCCGCCGTTCGCCCGGCTGATGGACGCGCTGGCGTTCGACGCGGCGCCGCCGGCCCGCCGCCTGGTCGAGCTGCTGCGGCGGCGCGGCTGGACCGGCTGGACCCGGCTGGAGCGCGTGACGCCGGCACGGGCCGGGTGCGATGCTGAGGCCGTGTTGGACGATTACGCGGAACAGGTCGTCAGGCAGACGGAGTTGCTGCGGGAGGCGGTGCGCGGCGGCGACGTGCGGGCGCGCGTGCCCAGCTGCCCCGAGTGGAACCTGGGGCAGTTGGTGCGGCACGTCGGCGGCACCCACCGGTGGGCGGCGGAGAGCGTGCGCGCCCGGGGTGCCGAGGTGTCGGACGACCTGGTCGAGGACGTCGGCACGGGCGTCGACGAGGACCTGGCCGCGCTGGACGGCTGGCTGGCCGAGGGCGCCGCGCGGCTGGCCGACGCGCTGCGCGAGGCCGGCCCCGACGCCCCGGCGTGGACGCCGGCCGAGGGCGAGTCGACGGCGCGGTTCTGGGGCCGCCGGATGACGTTCGAGACCGTGCTGCACCGCTGCGACGCGGCCCTCGCCACCGGCCGGCCGTTCGCCGTCGAGGCCGCCGTCGCGGCCGACGGGCTCGACGAGTGGATGACGTTCGCCGGGGTCTCCGAGGCATACCAGCCACGCCCCGACCTGCCCCCGCTGCTCGGCCCCGGGCGCGCTTTGCTTTTCCAAGCAACCGATGTGGACCGTACCTGGCGAGTGGACCTCACCGGCGACCGCCCCACCTGGACCCGGGCATCGGACCCGGCGGCCGTCACCGTGCGCGGCCCGCTCACCGAACTCCTGCTCACCGTCTACCGCCGCCCCACCCCCACCACCGAGACCACGGGCGACGCGGCACTGCTCGACCTCTGGCTGACCCGCACCGGCTTCTGGCTGGAGGCGGAGGACGAGTCCTGAATCAGCCCCTGACAGTCGTCGCGCCCGCGAATACGGTGCAGGAACTTACTGGCGCGTCAACTTTGAGGGAGAAGACGTGGTGCGAGCTCGCTTCTACCGGCCCGCCGTGGTGCTCGCCGCGCTGGGGGCCGTGCTGACGGCGGCGCCCGGCGCCGGGGCCGTGGACGAGGGGGACGACGGGTGGTCGCGGTCCTTCTACTGGGGGGTGGCGACCTCCGGCTACCAGGTCGAGGGGGACGCCCCGGACAGCAACTGGCAGCGGTGGGTCGAGGAGAACGCCGGCAGTGACGGCGTCGACCCGTACCGGGACGCGGTGGACTTCCGGCACCGGTACGCCGAGGACATCCAACTCGCCGCCGACATGGGCGTGAACACCTTCCGGTTCGGCGTGGAGTGGGCGCGGGTGCAGCCCGCGCCCGGCGTGTGGGACGAGGCGGAGCTGGCGTACTACGACGACGTCGTCGCGCACGTCCTCGACGCCGGCATGACGCCGATGATCACGCTCAACCACTTCACCGAGCCGGGCTGGGTGACCGACCAGGGGAGCTGGGCGGCGGCGGAGACCGTCGACGACTTCCTCGCCTACGGCGAGCGGATCGTCGAGCGGTACCAGGACACCGGCGCGCTGTGGGTGACGTTCAACGAGCCGCTGGTGCTGCTCAGCCACGAGATGACCGTGGGCGCGCTGGAGTGGTGGGAGCTGCCCGCCGCCAGGGCCAACGTCGTCGACGCGCACCGGCGGGCGTACGACCTGATCCACGCGGTCGACGAGGACGCCAAGGTCACCAGCAACCAGGCGTTCATCAGCGGCTTCAACGGCGCGACCGACCTGCTCTTCCTCGAACAGTTCGCGGACAAGCTCGACTTCATCGGGATCGACTACTACTACGGCCTCAGCCTGGACAACCTCTCGGTGATCGCCGCCGCCTCCGGCGCGTTCTGGGACGTCAGGCTCCAGCCGGAGGGCATCTACTACGCGCTGCGCGCCTACCACCGCCGCTTCCCCGACCTGCCGCTGTTCATCGTCGAGAACGGCATGCCCACCAACAACGGCGCGCTGCGCGACCCGGAGATCACCCGGGCCGACAACCTCAACGACACCATCTACTGGGTGCAGCGCGCCAAGGCCGACGGCATGAACGTCATCGGCTACAACTACTGGTCCCTGACGGACAACTACGAGTGGGGCACCTACCGGGCGCGGTTCGGCCTCTACACGGTCGACGTGCTGGACGACCCGACGCTGGAGCGCCGGCCGACGGACGCGGTCGCCGCGTACACGGCGCTCACCGCCAACGGCGGCGTGCCGGCGGGGTACGAGCTGGCGCAGCGGCCCGGCCTCTGCAACCTGGTGGACAGCCTGGCGAGTTGCCTGGATCCGGCCAGGGAGGACGGGCCGCTGGCGCCGTTGGAGTAGCCGGGCCCGGATCAGCGGGTGACCACGTCCAGGTAGTTGCGGTCGATGTTGATGGAGACGCCGCCGTAGGTCTCGGTCGCGCCGCCGCGGAACTGGTGGATGCGCTGGCGCTGGTTCCAGTAGTTGTCGGGGATGTAGGAGCCGCCGTCGGTGTCGGCGACGTTGTTCCACCACGCGAACCAGATGTGGTCGACGCGGAGTTCGGCCGGGGTGTTCGGCACGGCCGCCACCAGGTCGGCGATGCCGGAGGCGGCGCTGGAGTACACGCCGGACAGGTAGCCGCGGTCGTGCAGGGCCTGGGTCCAGCCCTGGACGTAGTTGAGGACGGCGGTGGTGCAGGAGCCGCCGCGGGTGTACGCCTCGATGTCGCTGTAGATCGCGCTGCCGGCCGGGATGCCGAGGTTCTGGGCGGCGGTGACGGCGCTCGCCGCGGCCGTCGAGCCCTGGGAGCGTGCCGTGGCGGGGTCGGTCGACATCCGGCTGGCGTAGTTGGTGCACGGCGCCTGGCGGCCCACGTCGATGGGCATCAGGTGCCAGCCGTCGGCCGTGGTGTTGGTGACCCAGCTGGCGGTCAGGTTCGGCTGCGAGCAGGCGCGCAGGCCGCCGCTGATGTAGACGCCCACCGCCTGGTACGGGGAGCTGTCGCGCCACGTGTTCATCGCGGAGAGCGAGGGCGCGGCGCACGCGTCGAAGCCGCGTCCCGTGTAGGTGCCGGGCTGCGGCCCCGCGGCGGCCAGCGGGGCGGCCGAGTCCTTGGCGGGTGCGGGCACCGGCGCCGGCTCGGCGTCGGCGGTGACCCGGGCGGTGGCCAGGACGTCCCGCACGAGCTCCGCCTCGCCGGCCGCCGGGCCGTGGGCGGCCGAGACCAGCAGACCGGCCTCGGGCACCGGCACCCGGACGGTGCCGTCGGCCGTCGCCCGCACCGCGTCCGCCGTCAGCGGCTCGATGACGAGGCCGGTGGTGCGGCCGACCAGGTGGGACGGGCAGTCCTGCTGCTCGCCCGGCGTGCCCAGGTAGACGGCGGGGCGGTCGAAGCGGACGCAGGTCGTGGGGTCCTGCGCGAGGTCGAACACCGGCCAGTCGGCGGGCACGTCGATCTCGTAACCGCGGTAGTCGACCGTCCGTTCGTCCGCGGCCTGGGCGGCGGGAGCCGCGTTGAGGGCCGCTAACAGGGTCACGCCGGCGAGGGCGGAGACCGTGGCACGTCGCATGGATCCTCCAGTGGAGAAACGTGGGGGGAATGTGCCTGCTGTTGCAGTGGTGTCGCTTGGCGGAAGATATTGTCATGAGCATCACCTGTGGAGGAAGTAGTCGTCAGCGATTCGCCCCTGTGTGAGTTCGGGCACGTTTCCGGCGCGTTTCCGTGTGTGCACGGGGCGCGGTGGGCAGGGGCGTCGCTGAGCGGGCGGACATCGTGGTCAGCTCGATAGAATTCGTCCGGCCGTGGTCGTTTTTCGGCCACGGGAGAACGAGAGAAACGAGAGGCGAGCACCCGTGGGCCTTGTCGTGCAGAAGTACGGTGGCTCCTCCGTCGCCGATGCCGAGGGCATCAAGCGCGTCGCCAAGCGTGTGGTCGAGGCGAAAAAGAACGGTCACCAGGTGGTCGTGGTCGTGTCCGCGATGGGCGACACGACGGACGAGCTCATCGACCTCGCGGGCCAGGTGTCACCGGTGGCCCAGGGCCGCGAGCTGGACATGCTGCTCACCTCGGGCGAGCGCATCTCCATGGCGCTGCTCGCCATGGCCATCAAGGCGCTCGGCCACGAGGCGCAGTCCTTCACCGGCAGCCAGGCCGGGGTCATCACCGACTCCGTGCACAACAAGGCGCGCATCATCGACGTCACGCCGGGCCGCATCCAGAGCTCGGTCGACGCGGGCAACATCGCGATCGTCGCCGGCTTCCAGGGCGTCTCGCAGAGCAGCAAGGACATCACCACCCTCGGGCGCGGCGGCTCCGACACCACCGCCGTGGCGCTGGCCGCCGCCCTCCAGGCCGAGGTGTGCGAGATCTACACCGACGTCGACGGCGTCTTCACCGCCGACCCGCGCGTGGTGAAGAAGGCCCGCAAGATCGACTGGATCTCGTTCGAGGACATGCTGGAGCTGGCGAGCTCCGGCTCCAAGGTCCTGCTGCACCGCTGCGTCGAGTACGCCCGCCGCTACAACATCCCGATCCACGTCAGGTCGTCCTTCTCCGGACTGCCCGGCACCTGGGTCAGCACCGCACCGCTTGGAGGTCAACCGATGGAGCAGGCGATCATCTCGGGTGTTGCCCACGACACCTCCGAGGCGAAGATCACGGTCGTCGGCGTGCCGGACAAGCCGGGCGAGGCGGCGACCATCTTCCGGGCCATCGCGGACGCCGAGGTCAACATCGACATGGTCGTGCAGAACGTGTCGGCCGCCTCGACCGGCCTCACCGACATCTCCTTCACGCTGCCGAAGGACGAGGGCCGCAAGGCCATCGAGGCGCTGGAGCGGCGCCGCGACCTCATCGGCTTCGACGCGCTCCGGTACGACGACCAGATCGCCAAGATCTCGCTCGTCGGCGCCGGCATGAAGACCAACCCCGGCGTCACGGCCACCTTCTTCGAGGCGCTCTCCAACGCGGGCGTGAACATCGAGCTGATCTCCACCTCCGAGATCCGGATCTCGGTCGTGACCCGCGAGGACGACGTCAAGTCGGCGGTCCGCGCCGTGCACACGGCCTTCGGCCTGGACAGCGAGTCGGACGAGGCCGTGGTCTACGGCGGAACCGGGCGATGAGGGGATAGCGGGGTTATCAGTGTGGAATCCGGCCGAGGCTGGCCAGATGTGAAGCTCCCGTGACCAAGTCGTAGGGCTGGATGGCTTGCTCCAGGCCGAGCCCACAGGAGACCATTTCAACTCCCCGTACCGCGAGCGCAACCGACGGCGGTGCGGGGAGCGTCTTTTGGCTGCCCTCCGCCGGGGCCCAAGAGGCTCTTCGGGCAGGGCATTCCGGGCAGGTGGTCGATGTGGGGGCGAAACCGTCGATACGTCGCCCATGCCGAGCCACGTACAACCTTCGCGGGGGAGAACGTGTCCAACTGGCGTGGCAGAGGTCCTGGATTTCACGGCAGCGCCCCCGCGACGTCTCCCGCGACCAGGATCGTCGCGTGGGGGCGGGAAGCGGCACGGAGGCATGCCGGTGATCGCGCCGGCGGGCGTCAGCACGCCCGACAGCCCCGCCGCTGAGGCCGCGGGCGACGCGATGGCCGAAGGCACCACCATCGACTACCTCACCGAGACCTACCGGGCGCACTACCGCTCGCTGCTCGGCCTCGCGGCGCTGCTCCTCGACGACACGGCCTCCTGCGAGGACGTCGTCCAGGAGGCCTTCATCCGCGTGCACTCGGCACGCGGCCGGGTCCGGGACCCGGAGAAGACGCTCGCCTACCTGCGGCAGACCGTCGTCAACCTCTCCCGCTCCACGCTGCGGCGCCGCATCCTCGGGCTCAAGCTGCTCTCCAAGCCGCTGCCGAACATGGCGAGCGCCGAGGAGGGCGCCTACGAGCAGCTGGAGCGGGCCGACCTCATCAAGGCGATGCGGGGCCTCCAGCGGCGGCAGCGCGAGGTGTTGGTGCTGCGGTACTTCGCGGACATGACGGAGGCCGAGGTCGCCAGGACGCTCGGCATCTCGGCCGGCTCCGTCAAGGCGTACGGCTCCCGCGGCATCGCCGCGCTGCGGATCGCCATGGAGGCGGCCCGATGAGCGTCGGCCCTGCCGGACCGAACGGCTCGAAGGCACCCGAGCCCGCGCGGCGCGAGGCCGGTGAGGGGCCCCGACACGACATCGACGGCCCCGCGCTGCCCGCCGAAGGCGGGAACGAGACCGCCTCACACCGGCCGGAGGCCGGCGACGGCGTCCCGGCTGCGCCGGTTGCCGAGGGCGCGTCGCGCCGGTTGCGGTCCGCTGCCGCCGGCGAACCGGATGCGCCGGGTGCGGCTGGCGCCGCGGGCGGTTCGCCGGCCGATACGGACGCCGAAGACGCGCCCTCCGGACCGGCGTCCGGCGATGGTCGCCCGGCCGCGCCGGTAGCCGTGTCCGGCTTCGCCGGCGAGGCGGACGCCGAAGGCGGGCCGCCCCGGCCGGCGGTGGCTGGTCCTGCCGGGCCGAACGGCTCGAAGGAACCCGAGCCGACGCGGCGCGAGGCCGCTGACGAGCCGCGACACGACACCGACACCCCGGCCAACGGGCCCGCGCCCGCCGAAGGCGAGAGCGCTTCGCACCGGCCGCGGTCGGCTGGAGCCGCCTCGGCTGCCGCCGGCGGTCCGGCGTCGCCGGTGGACGTGTCCGGCTTCGCCGGTGATGGCGACGCGTTGGCGGACGGCCCGGAGGGCCGGTGGGGGGAGGCCGTCGCCGGTGACGGCGGCTCCGGTGAGGCTGAGATCAGGGCGTTGTTTCGGGACGTGGTCGGCACGTTGGAGCCTTCCCGTGGTGCGTTGGCGCAGTTGCGGGAGGCCGTGCCGATGCGGCGGCGTCGGCGGCGGCGGTTGTGGTTGGGCGCGGCGGCGTCCGTCGCGTTGTTGGGGGTCGGCGCGCCCGTCGTGATGTCCGCCGCCGAGCATGTGCGCGGCGGCGGTGGCGGGGCCACGCTGGACGCCGGCGCGGAGCGCACGGCCGGCGGGGAGCCCGAGGGCCGTGGCGACGCCGGCGGAGCCGACTCGCATCCGGCGGGCGGCGACAGCGAGGCGCCCGGGCGGCCCGGCGAGGACGCCGAGAACGGCGGGCAGCCGCTGGACGGCGACGCGGACGACGGGCACGCCACCACCAGGGACGGCTCCGAGATGGGCCTCACCTCGCCGACCTGCGCCCGCACCCAGCTCGGGCAGGCGCGGACCAGCACGGAGTCGCCCGACGCCGAGGGCCGGGTCTACGGCACGATCCGGCTGGTCAACGTCTCGGACTCGCCGTGTCGCGTCACCGGGAACGGCGAGTTGGCCGCGTTGCCGGTCGGCATGGCGTCGACCGACGGGATCCAGGTCGTCGACCGGACCGAGGGCGACCGGGCCGAGCGGCTGCCCACCCCCGACGAGACGTACGAGGAGCTGGTGCTGCCGCCGGGCGAGGCGTACGAGGTGCGGTTCGCCTGGGTGCCGAGCGGCCAGGCCGTCGACAGTTGCGCCGTGGCCGCCGAGCCCGTCGAGGGCGGCGCGGAGGGGCCCTCGCCCAACGGGGGCCGGAGCGAGTCGGCCGCCGACGAGCCGACCGCCACCAGCGGGGCGGGCTCCGAGAGCGACAGCGGCGGCGACACCGGCACCACGACCGGCGGCGAGACGACGAGCGGCGGCGACACCGGCACCACGACCGGCGGCGACACCGGCGGCGGCGAGTCGCCCGACACCGGCACCGACAGCGGCGCGACGACCGACACCGGCGGCGGCGAGTCGCCCGGCACCGCGACCGGCGGCGACACCGGCCCCACCACGGACGGCGTGGTGCTGCGGTACACCCCGGCCGCCGGACAGCCGGAGGCGGCGCAGATCCTGCTCGAGGGCTCCTGCTCGGGAACGATCTACCGCACGGGTGTGCTCCAGGCCCCGGCCGAATAGGACCCGACGCCCGGGAAGTACCGTTGGGGCGTGTACCGGTTCCTGCTGACGCCGCGCTGGTTGGCGATCAACGTCTTCGTGCTGCTGGCGATCCCGGTGTGCCTGGTCGCCGGCATGTGGCAGCTCGGCCGCTTCGAGGACCAGGTCGACAACCACCGGGAGCAGCAGGAGCGGGTCGAGCGCGGCCCGGGCGATCCCGTGCCGCTCGCCGAGCTGCTGCCGTTGACCACCGACACGGTCGGCGAGCAGGCCGAGGTGCGCGGCAGCTACGACCTCGACAACCAACTCCTCGTGCCGGACCGCACGGTGGACGGCGAGCGCGGCTTCTACGTGCTGACCATGCTGCGGCCGGCCGACGGCGGCGCCGCCGTGCCCGTGGTGCGCGGCTGGCTGCCGGGCGACGCCGACCCCGCCGCCGTGCCCGCGCCGCCGGCCGGCGAGGTGACCGTGGCCGGCGCGGTGCAGGCCGCCGAGTCGCCCAGCGAGGTGGACGGGCCGACCGACGGGCTGCCGGCCGGGCAGCTCGGCGTGATCAGCGCCGCCTCGTTGATCAACCTGCTGCCGTACGAGGTCGGCGACCCGTGGATCACCGTCACGGACGCCGCCGCGCCCATGTCGCCGGTGCCGGCCGTCGCGCCGAGCGGCACCGGGCTCGACATGGACGCGTTCCAGAACCTGGGCTACACCGCCGAGTGGTTCGTCTTCGCCGCCTTCGTCGTCTTCATGTGGTTCCGCCTCGTGCGGCGCGAGGTGGAGACCAGGCGCGACGCCGAACTCGGCCTGGTCGACGTCGAGCCCGAGGTCACTCCGCGGCGGGCAGGTGTTCCCGCGCGAACCGGATCTCCTGCGCCACCTGCTTGATCCGCTCCTCCACCACCAGCGAGCCGTGCCCGGCGTCGTACCGGTACACCTGGTGGGTCGCGCCGCGCGCCGCGAGCCGCTCCACGTAGTTGTCGATCTGCCGGATCGGGCAGCGCGGGTCGTTGACGCCGGCCGAGATATAGACGGGCGCCCGCACGTCGTCGACGTAGGTGATCGGTGACGAGGCCGCCCAGCGCTCCGGCTGCTCCTCGGGCGTGCCGCCGAGCAGCGTGCGGTCCATCGCCTTCAGCGCCTCCATCTCGTCGTGGTAGGCGGTGACGTAGTCGGCGACCGGCACGGCCGCTACGCCCACCGCCCACGCCTCGGGCTGGGTGCCGAGGCCGAGCAGCGTCAGGTAGCCGCCCCAGGAGCCGCCGGTGAGCACCAGGCGCGCCGGGTCGGCCAGGCCCTCGGCCACGCACCACTCGCGGACGGCGGCGATGTCCTCCAGCTCGATCAGACCGACCCGGTGCTTGAGCGCGTCGGTCCACTCGCGGCCGTAGCCCGTGGAGCCGCGGTAGTTGACGCGGACGACCGCGAAGCCGTGGTCGAGCCAGGCGGCCGGACCGGCGGCGAAGGAGTCGCTGTCGTGCCAGGTCGGGCCGCCGTGGATGTCGAACACCGTCGGGTAGGGCGCCTGGCCGGTGGCGGGGCGCTGGATCAGCGCGTGCACCGTGCCGCCGGGGCCCTCCACCCAGGCGTCGGTGACGGGCAGCGAGGCGGGCGGCCGAATGCCGGGCGGCTCCAGCACCGTCGCGCCGCTGGTGGAGCGGATCCGCGGCGGCTCGGCGGCCGAGGACCACAGGTACTCGGTGGAGCCGTCGGGGCGCGCGGTGGCGCCCGAGATGGTGCCGGCCGGGGTCTCCACGCGCCGCTTCTCGGCCCGCGCCAGGTCGTAGGACCACAGCTCGGAGCGCGCCTGGTGGCTGTGCTCGACCAGCAGCGCGCTGGCGTCCGGGTACCACTGGGCGTCGACGTCGCCCGGCAGGTCGAGCTCCGGCTCGGTGAACTCGCCGGTCAGCGGGTTCCAGATGGCCGGCTCCCAACGGCCGCGCCGCTGGTGGCCGATGAGCAGCCGCGGGTCGCCGTCGACGGGCGCGAAGCCGAGGACGGTCAGGCCGAGCTCCTTCGTGCCGCCCTCGGTGTCGTCGAGCTCGGCGACCCGGGTGCCGTCGAGGCGGACGACGCGGATCGCGGAGTGCATCGCGTCGCCGTGCTCGGTGTGCTCGATGGCCAGCAGCGTGCCGTCGTGCGAGAGGTCGCCGACCCCGCCGGACTGGCGGTGCCGGTAGATCTCCACGGGCTCGCCGCCCTCGGGGGCGTCGGGCCGCGCGACATGGATGGTGGTGCCGACCTCCTCGGTCATCCGGCCGACGACGACCGTGCCGTCCCGGCCGAGGGCCAGGCCGGCCGAGTAGCCGGGGTCGAGCCCGGGGACGGCCGGCTCGTCGGGGCCGCCGCCGAACGGCTGCCGCTGCCAGACGCCGAACTCGTCCCCGTCGGTGTCCGCGAACCACCAGATCCACGCGCCGTCCGGGGTGAGCGTGCCGTGCACCGTGCCGTTGGGACGGTCGGTGGCCTGGCGCTGCTTCCCGCTCTCCCGGTCCCAGGCGTACAGCTCGAAGGTGCCGGTGGCGTTGGAGACGAACAGCGACCGCGCGGGTGCCTCGTGGGCCCACTGCGGCAGGCTCACGCGGGGCGCGCGGAACCGCTTCTCCCAGTCCGGCCGGTCGGGCGTCTCGTCGGGCTTCACGTCGTCGGTCATGGCTCAGTTCTACCCGAACCCCGGCGGGGACGGCCCGGCCCTTTTCCGCCGGGGCCTTCGCCGCCGTGGGCGCTCAGCCCTCCGGCGCCAGCTCCACCTGGATCTCGACCTCGACGGGCGCGTCGAGCGGCAGCACCGCCACGCCCACCGCGCTGCGCGCGTGCTGGCCGCGCTCGCCGAAGACCTGCCCGAGCAGTTCGCTGGCGCCGTTGACCACCTGCGGCTGGCCGGTGAAGTCGGGCGCCGAGGCGACGAAGCCGAGCACCTTGACGACGCGGGCCACCCGGTCCAGGTCGCCGGCCACGGACTTCACGGCGGCCAGCGCGTTGAGCGCGCAGACGGCCGCCAGCTCCTTGGCCCGCTCCGGGCTGACCTCGGCGCCGACCTTGCCGGCCGCCGGCAGCGCGCCGTCGACGAGCGGCACCTGGCCCGAGGTGTACACGTAGGGGCCGGTCACCACGGCCGGCACATAGGCGGCGACCGGCGGCACCAGCGGCGGCAGCTGAAGGCCGAGCTCGGCCAGCCGCCGCTCGACGGCGCTCACGCCGCGCCGCCCTTGGGGCGCTTGAGGTAGGCGACCAGCTGTTCCGGGTTGGGGCCCGGGACGACCTGCACCAACTCCCAGCCGTCCTCGCCCCAGTTGTCGAGGATCTGCTTGGTCGCGTGCACCAGCAGCGGCACGGTGACGTATTCCCACTTGGTCATGCGGCTCACTCTAACCAGCCGGCACGGGCGTCACGTCCGCCCCCGGCTCCAGGCCCGAGACGAACGCCGCGCGGAAGGCCGCGTCGAAGGCCGCGTCGAAGGCCTCAGCGCCCAGGGCGGCGCGGGCCGCCGCCGTCACGCGGTCCACGTCCCCGCGCTCGGCGGGCGCGAGCGGCGCGCGCACGGACTCGCGCGCCGCGGCGGCCGTGCCGAGCAGCTCCGCCGCCCCGCGCGGCTCGCCGGCCGCCGCGTGGGCCCCCGCCAGGCCCTCCAAGGCCAGCGCCACGGCCCGTGGATCGCCCAGCCGCCGCGCCTCGGCCAGGCCGGCCAGGTGGCGCTCCCGCGCCGTCGCGTGGTCGCCGCGCAGCTCCGCGACGAAGCCGAGCTCGGCGAGCACCAGGGCGAGCGCCGGGCCGTAGTCCGCCGCCCGGTACCAGTCGAGCAGGCCGGTCAGCCGCTCCTCGGCGGCGGCCAACTCGCCGGCCCGGCGGGCGCCGAGCGCCAGGCCGAGCTCGGCGGCGGCCCGGCCCTGCCGGAAGCCGAGCTCGGTGGCGAGCGCCAGGGCCCGCGCGTGGTGGGCCTCGGCGGCCGCCAGGGCCCGCGCGTGGTGGGCCTCGGCGGCCGCCAGGTCACCGGTGAGCAGGGCGATCCGGCCGAGGCCGCTGAGCCGGTGCACGGCCGCCGTCCACAGCCCCGCCTCCTCGGCGGCGCGCAGCCCCTCGGCGTGCAGCGCGGCGGCCCGCGCGTGGTCCCCGGCGATCTCGGCCAGCGCGGCGAGCGGGAAGACGGTGCCGGAGCGGCCCCAGCCGTCCCCGAGGTCGCGGAAGACCGCGTCCGCCCACTCCGCGTGCCGCCGGGCCGCCGCGAGCTCGCCCCGGGCCAGCGCGTGCCGGGCCAGCACCCCGCGTGCCGCGGCCTCGCCCCACCGGTCGCCGAGCGCCGCGAAGTCGGCGGCGGCCAGCCCGGCCAGCCGCTCGCCGTCGGCCACCGCCGCGGTGCCGAGCCCGGCGTGGGCGAGGAACCAGCGGGCCGTGGCGAGGTCCTCCGGGGCACCGGCGTCGGCCAGGGTCCGCAGCGTCGCCCCGATCGCGGGCGCCGCCGGGTCCGCGGGCTCGCCCTGGAGCAGCGCGAGGCCGTGCGCCCAGGCCCGGGCCAGTGCCGCCGCCGCGTCCTGGGGATCCGCGCCGGCGGCGGCCCTGCCGAGCGCCCGGCGGGCCTCGCCGAGCCGGCCGCGCAGCACCCAGTACCAGGCGAGCGCGTTCACCAGCCGCAGCGCCTCGCCCGAGGTGGCCAGGTCGATCGCCCGCCGCAGGTTGCCGGCCTCGGCGTCGAGCGCGGCCAGCCACCGCCGCTGCTCCCGGCCGCGCAGCGCCGGCGCCGCCAGCTCGGCGAACTCCCGGTGGTGGCGGACGTACCGGTCGCGCGCCGCCGGCTCCTCGCCGGCCGCCCGCAGCCGTTCCGCGCCGTACGCGCGCACGGACTCCAGCAGTCGGTACCGCGGCCCCTCCCGGCGGTCGTCGAGCACCACGAGGGACCGGTCCACGAGCCGGCCCAACACGTCGAGCACGGCGGCCGGCCGCACGCCGTCCCCGCCGCAGACCGCGGCCGCGGCCGCCGCGGTGGCGCCGTCCGCCACCACCGAGAGCCGGCGCAGCACCGCGCGTTCGGCGTCGCCCAGCGGCTCCCAGCTCCAGTCGAGCACCGCGCGCAGCGTGCGCTGCCGCGGCGGGGCGCCGCGAGGGCCGCCGGTCAGCACCGCGAACCGGTCGTCGAGCCTGGCCACCAGGCCGTGCAGGCCCAGCGTCCTGGCCCGGGACGCGGCCAGTTCGAGGGCGAGCGGCAGCCCGTCGAGGCGGCGGCAGATCACCGCCACGGCCCGGGCCGCCTCCGGGTCGAGCCGGCCGGCGCCGAGTCCTGGCGTGCCGGCCGCCCGGGCCAGGAAGAGCCGGGCCGCGCTCGACGCCGCGACGGCGGCCGGCCAGTCGGCCGCCTCGGCGGGCGGTAGGGCCAGCGGCTCGACGCGCCACAGCCGCTCGCCGGCGACGGACAGCGGCTCGCGGCTGGTGGCCAGGACCGTGAGCCCCGGCACGGCCCGCAGCAGCCCCTCGGCCAGGGCGGCGGCGTCGGCCGTCAGGTGCTCGCAGTTGTCGAGCACCAGCAGCGGGCGCCGGCCGCGCAGCGCGGCGGCGAGCCGGGCGACGCCGGCGTCCGCGCCGGGGCCCGCGGCGTCGGAGAGGCCGAGCGCGGCGAGCAGCGTCTCGGTCAGCGCGCACAGCGCCTCGTCGCCGCAGCCGGCCGGCTCGGTGCCGGCCAGCTCGACCAGGTGGACGCCGTCGGGGTAGGCGTCGGAGTCCTGGAGGTCGCGCGCCACCTCCAGGGCGAGCCGCGACTTGCCGACCCCGCCGGGGCCGAGGAGCGTGACGAGCCGGCCGTCGCGGCCGGCGAGCAGCGCGGACAGGCCGGCCACGTCGTCCTCCCGGCCGATCAACGGCGCGATGGGGGCCGGCAGTACGGCGGGCCGCCCGGCCGGCGCGGGGCGCGCCGCGGGGCCGCGCAGGATCTCCCGCTGGAGGGCGACCAGTTCGGGGCCGGGTTCGAGGCCGAGTTCGGTGGCGAGCGCGCGGCGCAGCTCGGCGTAGCCGGCCAGCGCCTCGCCGCGCCGGCCGGCGCGGTGCAGGGCCCGCAGCTGCAGGGCGCGCAGCCGCTCGCGCAGCGGGTGCCGCGCCACGAGGTCGGCCAACTCGGCGGTCAGCGTCAGGTGTTCGCCGAGTTCCAGGCGGGCCTCGGCCGACTCCTCCCGGGCGGCGAGGCGTTGCTCGGCCAGCCGGTCGGCGGCGGCCCTGGCGAAGGGCTCGTCGGCGTACTCGGCGAACGGCTCGCCCCGCCACAAGCCCAGCGCCTCGGCCAGCAGTTCGGCCCGCTCCCGGGGGCCGGCCGCGCCGCGCGCCGCGGCGGTGAGCTCGGCGAAGCGGCCGGCGTCGGTGTCGTGCGGCGGGCTGAGGTCGAGCGCGTAGCCGGCGGGGCCGAACGTCAGCAGCCGACGGCCGCCGGGCTCGGCGCGGTCGAGCGCCTGGCGCAGCCGCGAGACCCGGCCCTGCAGGGCGTTGGCGGGGTGGCGCGGCGGGTGGGCGCCCCACAGGCTCTGCACCAGGCGGTCCCCGGAGACCGGCTGCCCGGGCCGCACCAGCAGCCGGGCGAGCAGGGCGCGTGCCCCGGGCTCGGGCAACCGCACCGGCGTGCCGTCCGGCGCCCACAGGGCCAGCGGGCCGAGGACCCCGAATCGCATCCGGACACGATAACGCCGGCCGCCGGGCGCCCGGGCGCGCAGCACGGCGTACTCGTTGAGGAAGACGCCGGGCACGCGCGGGGCGTCGAAGGACGCCTTAGTTCGACGCTCATCGTGCAACTGGCGCGGGCTCCGACAGCGTTCCGACAGCCACCCGACAGCCGGTACCCGCACCGTGGGGCACGACACCGACCCCCACCACCGAAGGAGCGCGTCCCATGAGCGGCACCACCCCGACCCAGGCCCCGACCCCGGTCACCGTCATCGGCCTCGGCAACCTCGGCCGGGCCCTGGCCGAGGCGCTGGTCGACCGCGGCCACCCCACCACCGTCTGGAACCGCACGCCCGGCCGGGCCGACGCCCTGGTGGCGCGCGGCGCGCGCCGCGCCGAGACGGTCGCCGAGGCGGTCGCCGCCAGCCCGCTGGTCGTCGTCTGCGTGCTCGACTACCCGGCCGCCACCACCGTCCTCGCCCCCGCCGCCGGCGCGCTCGCCGGCCGGACCCTCGTCAACATCACCTCGGGCACCCCGGAACCGGTGCGGGAGCTGGCCGCCTGGGCCACCGGGCACGGCGCCCACTACCTGGACGGCGCCGTCTACGCCGTGCCCCAGACCATCGGCACCCCCGAGGCGTTCGTCCTCTACAGCGGCTCACGCGCCGCCTTCGACACCGCCCGCGAGACCCTCGACCCCACCCTGGGCGCCGGCCTGTTCGCCGGCACCGACCCGACGCTCGCCTCCGTCCAGGACATGGCCGTGCTCGCCGCCATGTACGGCATGTTCGCCGGCTTCTTCCACGGCGTCGCCCTCGCCGGGACCGCCGGCATCAGCGGCGCCGAGATCACCGGACCGATGACCCGCTGGCTCACCTCGGCCGTCGCCACCCTCCCCCAGTTCGCCCGCGAGATCGACACCGCCGACTACGACGCGACCGAGACCTCCACCATCGACATCAACCGCGCCGGCCTGGGCGCCATCCTCACCGCCGGCCGGCCGCGCGGCGTCGACGACCGGCTGCTCGCGCCGCTGCTCGACCTCTTCGAACGGCAGGCCGCCGAGGGGCACGGCAGCGCGAGCCTCGCCCGCGCCATCGAGTCGTTCGTCGTCGCTTAGGCTCGCCGATGTGACATCGGTGCGCAGACTCCATGTGGTCAGCGGCAAGGGCGGCACCGGCAAGACCACCGTCGCCGCCGCCCTCGCGCTCGCCCTGGCCGAGGAGGGGCGGCGGACCCTGCTGGTCGAGGTCGAGGGCCGGCAGGGCATCGCCCAGCTCTTCGAGACCGAGGCGCTGCCCTACGAGGAACGGCGGATCGCCATCGGCCCCGGCGGCGGCGAGGTGTTCGCGCTCGCCATCGACGCCGAGCGGGCGCTGCTCGACTACCTGCAGATGTTCTACAAGCTCGGCGGCGCCGGGCGCGCCCTCCGCCGCATCGGCGCCATCGACTTCGTGACGACCGTGGCGCCCGGCCTGCGGGACGTGCTGCTCACCGGCAAGGTCTGCGAGGCGGTCCGGCGGCGCTCCCCGGACGGCGGCTGGGCCTACGACGCCGTCGTGATGGACGCGCCGCCGACCGGGCGCGTCACCCGCTTCCTCGCCGTCAACGACGAGGTGGCGGGCCTCGCCAGGACCGGGCCGATCCACCACCAGGCGCAGGCCGTGATGCGGGTGCTGAAGTCGGCCGAGACGGCGGTGCACCTGGTGACGCTGCTGGAGGAGATGCCGGTCCAGGAGACGGCCGACGGGGTGGCCGAACTCCGCGCGGCCGACCTCCCGGTGGGCGGCGCGGTGGTCAACATGGTCCGCGCCCCGGTCGCCGGCGCCGCCACGGCCCTCCCCGAACCGGCCGCCCTCACCGCCGCGTTGACCGACGCCGGCCTGAAGGACCCGAGCACGCTGACCGGCCCGCTCCTGACCCAGGGCCGCGAACACGCCACCCGCCGCTCCCTCGAAGCCGCCCAACGCGCCGAACTCGCCCGCCTCGACCTCCCCGTCCGCGAACTCCCCCTCCTCCCCGACGGCGTCGACATCGCCGGCCTCTACCGGCTGGCCCGCCTCCTCCGCGCCCAGGACTGGTGACCATGTCGCTCACCCCACCCCCCACGCCGCCCGGGACCTCCACCGCCCGGGAGACCATGCCGCTGGAGATCGACCCGCTGCTCGACGACCCCGGCACCCGCATCGTCGTCTGCTGCGGCTCCGGCGGGGTCGGGAAGACGACGACCGCCGCCGCCCTCGCCGTGCGCGCCGCCGAGCGCGGCCGGCGCGTCGTCGTGCTGACCATCGACCCGGCGCGGCGGCTCGCCCAGTCCATGGGCCTCACCGAGCTGGACAACGTGCCACGCCCCGTCCCCGGGATCGACACGTCGGCCGGCGGCGAACTGTTCGCGATGATGCTCGACATGAAGCGGACCTTCGACGAGATAGTCGAGGCGCACGCCGACCCCGCCCGCGCCCGGGCGATCCTCGACAACCCCTTCTACCAGTCGCTCTCCGCGGGATTCGCCGGCACCCAGGAGTACATGGCGATGGAGAAGCTCGGGCAGCTCTCGGCCCGCGGCGAGTGGGACCTGATCGTCGTGGACACCCCGCCCAGCCGCTCCGCGCTCGACTTCCTCGACGCCCCGCAGCGCCTCGGCTCGTTCCTCGACGGCCGGTTCATCCGGGTGCTGATGGCCCCGGCCAAGGCCGGCGGCCGGGCCGGCCGCAAGGTGATGAGCCTCGGCATGGCCGGCCTGTCCCTCGTCACCGGCACGCTCGGCAAGGTGCTCGGCACCGCCCTGCTGCGCGACGTGCAGACCTTCGTGGCCGCCATGGACACCATGTTCGGCGGCTTCCGCACCCGCGCCGACGCCACCTACCAGCTGCTCCAGGCGCCCGGCACCGCCTTCCTCGTCGTCGCCGCGCCCGAGCGGGACGCGCTGCGCGAGGCCGCCTACTTCGTGGAGCGGCTCGCCACCGAGCGGATGCCGCTCGCCGGCCTCGTCCTCAACCGCGTGCACACCTCGGACGCCGCCCACCTCTCCGCGGAACGCGCCGTCGCCGCCGCCGAGGTCCTGGAGACGTCCGACACCGAGGACGGCGCCCGCGCCGCCGGACTGCTGCGCGTGCACGCGGAACGCATGCGCCAGTTGACCCGCGAGGCCCGCACCATGGCCCGGTTCACCGCCGTGCACCCCAGGGTGCCGGTCGTCGAGGTGCCCGCGCTCTCGGAGGACGTGCACGACCTCGCCGGGCTGCGCGCCATCGGCGACCGCCTCGGCCAGACCGACGGCGCCGAGCCGTCCCTCAGCTGACCCGCGCCCACCCCTCACCCCGCTCGCCCGCGCCCCGCTCGCCCGCGCCCCGCTCGCCCGCGCCCCGCTCGTACTCGCTGCGCGCCGACTCCAGCAGCCGCCGCCAGGACGTCACCGTCGGCCGCCGCCGCAGCAACGCCCGCCGCTCCCGCTCCGTCATGCCGCCCCAGACGCCGAACTCCACCCGGTTGTCCAACGCGTCGGCCAGGCACTCGGTCCGCACCGGGCAGCCGTTGCACACCGCCTTGGCCCGGTTCTGCGCCGCGCCCTGGACGAACAGCTCGTCGGGGTCCGCCTTGCGGCAGGCCGCCCGCGCGGTCCAACCGCCGCGCCCGTCACGCATCTCGCCCCGCTCACTCCGGTCGGTAGCCAGACTCATGCGGAGGACGTTACGTAAGCCGCGGCGACCGCCAACACCCCCACCAGGCCAACGTTGGATGGCCCATTCCGACTACCCCACACCCAAGTTCACTCGAAAGAGTGCGGGGCGGAGCGCCAGGAAGCGGACGGCTTTCGGCCAGCCTAGGGGAACGCCGGCTCCCGAGTCCGGTGTTCGAGACCGTAGGCTTGCGCCATGGGTAGCAAGCGGCCGGGCGGCGGGCAGAACGCCGCGGGGCAGATCGCCAGGTTCCTCGGGGTGAGCGCGGTGTCCGGCGCGGTTCTCGCCGGCCTCGCGCTGCCGGCGGTGGGCGCGCTCGGCCTCGCGGCGCGCGGCACCATGGAGGGTTTCGACGAGATCCCCGCCGAGATGGAGCGCCCCCCGCTCAGCCAGACGTCCACCATCCTGGACGCCGAGGGCAACCAGATCGCCGAGGTCTCCTTCCGTAACCGCACCGTCGTCGACCTCGACGCGATGGGCATCGTGCCGCAGGCCGTGGTCGCCATCGAGGACGCCCGCTTCTACGAGCACGGCGCCGTCGACCTGCAGGGCATCATCCGCGCGCTGACCACCAACCTCGGCTCGGGCTCCGTGGAGCAGGGCGCCTCCACCCTCACCCAGCAGTACGTGAAGAACGTCTTCGTCGAGGCCGCGGGCGACGACCAGGAGGCGATCGCCGAGGCCACCCAGCAGACCGGCGCCGCCGGCCTCGGCCGCAAGATCCAGGAGATCAAGTACGCGATCCAGCTCGAACAGGAGCTCACCAAGGACGAGATCCTGGAGAACTACCTGAACATCACGTACTTCGGTCAGCAGGCGTACGGCATCCAGGCCGCCGCCGAGCGGTACTTCTCCAAGCCGGCCGCCGACCTCGAACTCCACGAGGCCGCCATGCTGGCCGGCCTGGTCCAGTCCCCGTCCCGCTACGACCCGACGGTCAACCCCGAGACGGCCCTGGACCGGCGCAACGTCGTCCTCCAGCGCATGGTGGACAACGACGCGATCACCCAGGAGGAGGCCGACGCGGCCGCCGAGCAGGACCTCGGCCTCGACGTCAGCGAACCGCGCACCGGCTGCACCACCGCCGTCGACGACTCCGGCTTCTTCTGCGACTACGTGCGCCAGGAGATCCTGAACAACCCGGTCTTCGGCGAGACCGAGGACGACCGCATGGCCCTCTGGCGCCTCGGCGGCCTCACCATCCAGACCACCCTCGACCCCCAGGCCCAGGCCGCCGCCGCGGCGGCCGCCCGCGAGGGCGCCGACGAGACCGACCCGATCGTCGCCTCCGTCGTCCAGGTCGAGCCCGGCACCGGCCGCATCCTCTCCATGGCGCAGAGCAAGCCGTACGGCGTCGACGCCACGCAGAACCAGACGGCGATCAACCTCAACGTCCCGGCCGCCATGGGCGGTCCGGCCAACGGCTTCCAGACCGGCTCCACCTTCAAGCCGTTCACGGCCGCCGCGGCGCTGGAGAACGGCATCTCGCCCGCCCAGACCTACGAGACCGACAACCAGGTCATCCTCGATCAGTCGGAGTTCCGGGACTGCGAGAACCGCCCGACCGGCACCGGTGAGTGGGAGGTCAACAACGAGCGCGAGGACGAGCAGGGCGAGTGGGACATGACCTCCGCGCTCGGTGAGTCGATCAACACCTACTTCGCCCTCCTCGAGCAGCAGGCCGGCCTGTGCGACACCATCCAGATGGCCGGTGACCTGGGCGTCAGGCTCGGCAACGGCGACCCGATCCCCGCAGACGCCGCGGCCACCCTCGGCGCCCACGAGACCAGCCCGCTGATGATGGCCAACGCCTACGCGACGTTCGCCAACCGCGGCACCTACTGCACCCCCGTCGCGATCACCTCGGTGACCAACGCGGAGGGCGAGGAGCTCGACGTCCCCGAGTCCGAGTGCTCCCCGGTGATGTCCGCGAACACCGCCGACACCATCAACGAGATGCTCGGCGGCGTGCTGGAGGACGGCACCGGCCAGGCGGTCGGCCTCACCGACCGCGACAACGCCGGCAAGACCGGTACCACCGACGAGCGGCAGAACGTGTGGTTCGTCGGCTACACCCCGGACATCTCCACCGCGGTCCGGGTCGGCGGCCTCAACGAACTGATCTCGATGGAGGACATCACCATCGGCGGCCAGTACTACGAGCGCGCCAGCGGCGCCGGCGTGGCCGGCCCGATCTGGCGCAGCGCGATGGTCGGCGCGCTGCAGGGCGTCCCGAACAACCAGTTCAACGAGGTCGACGTCCCCCGAGCCCGCGACCGCGAGCGTGACCGCGACCGCGACGAGGACGAGGACCGGGACAACGACAACGGCGACAACGGCGGCGGCAACGGCAACGGCGGCGGGGGCAACGACTCCGGCGACGTCGGCATCCCCGACATCCCGGACTTCCCCGACATCGAGTGGCCCGACACCTGGGGCAACGGCAACGGAGGCGGCCGAGGCCGCGACTGACCCACAGCCGGACGAGGTGAGGAGGCCCAGGGGTGCAACATGCTCTGGGCCTCACTCGTGTCCGCCCTCGCCTTGGCAGGAGATGGTCCTGGCCGCTCACGGCCCGGCTCCTGCTCGGGCTCACCGCCGGGGCCCACGTCCTCGGCCCGCTCACCAGGACGAGCACTCGATCGACACGGTGCCCGGATACCTGAACCCGGTGGTCCTCGCTACCCCCCGACGTGAGGAGGCCGTCCCGTGCCACTCGCCCTGACCCTCTGCGGTGTCTGCGTCCTGGTGATGGCGCTCGCACTGTTACCAGTCAGCACCGTGCCGGTCCTCGCCGTCCTCGTTCTGCTGGTGTTCGTCGCCGCGATCTTCGCGTTCGCGCGGGCGGGCCGCGTCGAGCGAGCCGCCGGGGCCCTCTGGTCGGTGCCCCGCCCCCTCGCCTGGGCCGCCGGCGGGCTCCTGCTGGTGAGCGTCCTCTGCGTCGCCGTGGGCCCGCTTCCGGTGCTCTCCTCGATCGACGCGGTCGACGGCCGCTACTCCTACGCCCCGTTGACCGCCGACGCGACCCGCATCATCCTCACCGAGCCCGAGTACTGGGCCCAACGCAAGGCCCAGACCCGGCTCGCCGCCGCCACCGTGGCGATGTTCGCCATGTTCGCCGCCGCCATGTTCGCGGGCGCCGCCCGCTCCCGGGCGGCGGCCCGCCGGCTCAGCCCGCCAGAGCCTGCTTGACCGCCGCCGCCACCCGGCCGCCCTCAGCCCGGCCCGCGACCTTCGGGTTCACGATCTTCATCACCGCGCCCATCGCCCGCGGCCCCTCCGCGCCGCCCGCCCGGGCCTCGGCCACCGCCTCGGCGACCAGCGCCGCCAGCTCCTCGTCGCTCAGCGGCTTCGGCAGGTACTCGGCGAGCACCTCGCCCTCGGCCCGCTCCCGCGCCGCCTGCTCCGGCCGGCCGCCACTCTCGAACGCCTCGGCCGCCTCGCGCCGCTTCTTCGCCTCCCGCGCGACGACCTTCTGCACCTCCTCGTCCGAGAGCTCGCGCGCCGCCTTGCCGGCGACCTCCTCGTTGGTGATCGCGGCCAGCGTCATCCGCAGCGTGGCCGAGCGCAGCTCGTCCCGCGCCTTGATCGCGGTCGTGAGGTCGCCCTGCAGTCGGGACTTGAAGGTGGTCATGCGAGCCATTGTGGCAGTCGTGAAACGATGGGACCCATGCGTGCCCGATACCGCGTCCCCCTCAAAGCCGCGCTCGCGGTGACCGCGCTCTCCGCCGCCACGGTCGCCTACGCCGCCGGCTACGAGGCCCGAGCCTTCCGCCTGCGTCGCGTGACCGTCCCCGTCCTGCGGCCCGGGATGCCGCCGCTGCGGTTACTGCAGGTCTCCGACATCCACATGGTGTCGGGTCAGAACAAGAAGCGCCGCTGGCTCCAGTCCCTGGCCGGGCTGCGGCCGGACTTCGTGATCAACACCGGGGACAACCTCTCCGACCCGGAAGCCGTCCCCGAGGCCCTCGACGCGCTCGGCCCGCTCCTGGAATTCCCCGGCGCCTACGTCTTCGGCTCCAACGACTACTACGCACCCCGGCTGCGCAACCCGGCCCGCTACCTCGCCGAGCGCGCCACCGGCCGCCACGGCCTCAACGGCAACGCGCCCGCGCGCAACGTGCCGCGCAACCCCTGGTGGGAGCTGCGCGACGCCTTCGACGCCGCCGGCTGGGCCAACCTCACCAACGCCCGCGGCCGCATCAAGGCCGCCGGCGCCGAGATCGCCCTCACCGGCCTCGACGACCCGCACATCCGCCGCGACCGCTACGCGGAGGTCGCCGGCGGCCCGGACCGCGACGCCGACCTCTCCCTCGCCGTGGTGCACGCCCCCTACCTGCGCGTCCTCGACTCCTTCACCGCCGACGGCTACCCTCTGATCCTCGCCGGCCACACCCACGGCGGCCAGCTCTGCGTCCCCTTCTACGGCGCCCTGGTCACCAACTGCGACATCGACCCGGACCGCGTCAAAGGCCTCTCCACCCACGAGACCCCCGGCCACACCAGCTACCTCCACGTCTCCGCCGGCTGCGGCACCAACCGCTACACCCCGGTCCGCTTCGCCTGCCCCCCGGAGGCCACCCTCCTGACCCTGGTCCCCCGCGAAACCTGATTTCCCGTACGCCAGGCGGTCGGCTAGAGTAGTCCCCGTTGAACCGGGGTGTGGCGCAGCTTGGCAGCGCGCTTCGTTCGGGACGAAGAGGTCGTGGGTTCAAATCCCGCCACCCCGACACAGCTCAGAGGCCACCTACTCTTTTTAGTAGGTGGCCTCTGGCGTTCCGTACAGCAGCGGAGTACCGCAACCGCTACGGCCCCCGCCGCCCCTTCCCCTCCTTCGCCTTGCGACCGAGGGCCTTGCCTAGCTTGCGCAAGGCCCGCCGCGTCTCCTTCGACGGGACGTGTGTATAGACCTCCATCGTGACCGCGATCTCGGAGTGCCGGAGGATCTGCATCGCGATGCGCGGGTGCACGTCCATCGCCGCCAGCAGCGACCCGCAGGTGTGCCGGGTGTCGTGCACGCGGATCAAGCGGACGTCGGCCCGCTCGCAGCGTCGCACGAACTCCCGGTTGAAGTTCCCCGGATTGATCGGGGTGCCGTAGCGCGTCGTGAACACCAGGTCCGAGCCCTGCCACACTTCGCCGGCCGCCTCCTTCGCCGCTGCCTGGTGCTTCTGCCGGGCCCGAAGCGCCGCGACACAGATGTCAGGCAGCGGGAGCACCGCCTCCGACGCCTCCGTCTTGGCCACGTCCGAGTGGATGAGCTGCCGGCGAACCCGCTGGAGCTGATGCCGGACACGCAGCTCGGTCGCGTCGAGGTTCACGTCCGACCAGGTGAGCCCCAGAACCTCCCCCTTGCGGAGGCCAAGCACGAGGACCAGGACGTAGGCCGCGTAGAAGTAGTCCCGTTCCGCTTCGGCTCGTTCCAGGAAGCCGCAGGCTTCTTCCACGGACCACGGCTCGGGCTTCTTCCGCCGGGCCCGAGGCACCTTGATCATCTGGGGGACGTTCTTGGCGATCAGCTCCTCAACAACCGCGTTGCCGAGCGCGCTCCGCAGCACGGTCCGGGCGTCGTTGACCGACCGCTTGGACAACGTCCGGCCACAGCACTGCCCACGCGCACGGCACCGCCGCGCGGCGTCCTTGCCTTGCGCGCAGCACTGGCAGGTCTCCGCGAGCTTGTTCATCCATGTGCGAAGGTCCCGGACGCTCAACCGGTCCAGCCACTTCGCACCCAGGAACGGAAGGATGTACAACCGGACGTTCGTCTCGTACGTCGCTGCGGTCAGCGGCCGGAGGTTGGGCTCCACCACTTCCCGGAGCCAGTAGGCGAGGTAGTTGCCCACAGTCGGAACGGCCGTGGCGACTGGCCCTTTGCTGGCTTCCGCGTGCATCTTGATCCACTTCTCATGGACGACCGCACAACCGACCTGCCCATAGCCGTCTACCAGCAGAAACAAACTTGTATGCACGAGTATGTGAGTCGGTTCCGTGTCTGGGTAGTCACCTGTCGCGGCATTCCGCAAGAGATCACCAGGGTGCGCAAACTCGTTCGAGAAATCTTCGACGGGGAACCACGAGCAGACGACGCCCCTGATCGTCACCGAACTCGGCACCAACGCCCTGACCCACACCACCGGCGGCGGCTTCCGCCTCACTCTCACCCACTCCCCCGAAGGCATCACCATCGCCGTGACCGACTCGGGAGGCGCCACCACCCGCCCCCACGTCCAGGACCCGACAACCGACAGCACCGGCGGTCGAGGCTTGGCCCTCGTCCACGCCTACGCCGACACCGTCACTATCCACGGCGACCACCGAGGCCACACCATCACCGCCGAACTCCCCCCAAGCCACCAGGGGCCGACTCATGTTGACCACGGCCCGCGCGGTCCGCCTCGAACTGCGCATGGGCTTCTGGTGCGAGGCCATCGCCTCCTACCCCGAGACCGAGCAGACGTTCTGGCTCGGATCTCACCCCGCCGCGACGCCGCGCCCGGTGATGCGTTGGTTCCGCACGCGCGCCGGCCACATCGCGGACCAACTCGACGAACCGGCCGCCGCCATCGTGCGCCACTGGCTGACCGACCAGGCCGAGCACGAACACGCTCTCGCGCTCCTCGTCAACGGCGAGCTCTACGCCCACACCATCCACGAAGACAGCCTCCGCTAGCTACTGTCCGCACGCCCCCGCCAACCGCACCGCACTCCCCAAGCAGGCCCCATCACCACTCACCACATTGACCAGGAGGACCAGGCCGACGAGGCACCGCTCCGCCCCGAGATCGAACAGGGCTACCGCGATGAGATCCGCGTCGCCATGAACGCCGTGATCCAGTACTGCCGCAACACCGTCAACGAACACGGCCACCGCGGCCTATGGGCACCACGAGGCAACAGCCCCGACCACTACAAACTCATCAGCCAGGCCCGCCGAGACATCCTCACCAAACTCCGCCTCGTCCTCGACTGCGCCGAAACCATCGCCTACGAGATCGAACGCGACCGACAGCGCCCACACCGCCGCCAGACCAAGTGAGTTACAACCTTCTCCACGACTTCAAGCACTGGCTGCGCTCCGCTCCGCCGGGCGGGCTTCCCGGCGCCGCTCGGGGCGCCGCTCCTGCCTCCGGCCCGCTCCGCCCCGGCTGCACCGACGCCCGTCCACGTGCGGGTAGGCCCGGAGGTCATGAGTCGAGCACCAACGAGCACACGGCCACCGGTCAAGGGCGATGTCTCCGGCGGGGGATCGGCCTGCACCGGGTGGGGTAGAGAGCCGTTCCCGGCTGCGGGCGCATCGTGGCGAATGTGGTGAGCTCCCATCCCGTCGGCCATCGCCCCAGGCCGAGCCGAGCAGACGCGGCCCATGGCGTCCAGGTCGTTCGTAGAATGGCGCGCTCCACCTGGGACGCCATGAACCACGCCCGCTCCACAGACGTGTGGGTCGACGGCGGACGGGATGGGAGCAGGACGACTGTGGTGCATGCTGGTGGGGAAGGTATCCCCACGGTGGCTGTGTAGCGGGCTACCGGCTGGGGGCGAGATCACCGAGGATGGCTACGGCTTCTTGACGTCTGGACTATTGGTCGAGTTAGCCATAAAGAGCTGACTGATCTCTTGAACTTTCTGAACTTGTCCTGCCGGGTCCTCCACCTACTCCGATAGGATTGGCTCGGACGCACGCCGCACCTGGCGCGTGGGAGATCGACGGGAATTCTGAGGCGATATTTCAGTGGCCACCACTAGCGTTAATTTCTGTGACGCTAACTCTCGCATAAGCGCGAAGCAGCGTGATCCATCTGTGTGTGGTATAGGGGGACACGTGGCAGCCTGGTTGATGTTGACGAAGGACGGCAGTAAGCGGATCGGTGAGGGGTACGATGACAGCCCCGCCACTCACTACAGCTGGGACAACACGGTGCCCAACCACGCCACCGTGCGGGTCGGGGACGTGATTGCGTTGTGGGACGCGACCAAGTTGCTGGGCCTGTCGGTGATCGAGGACATCACCCTGGGCCAGGCCGAGAAGAAGACTCCGTACTGCCTCAAGTGCGGGAAGGCCGATGTCGCCGAGCGCAAGAAGAAGATGCCGCGCTTCGTGTGTTGGAACAGCGAGTGCAAGCACGAGTCCGAGACAGCCGGCTGGAAGGACAAGACGGTTGTCACCTACCGGAGCCGACACGAGGCGGGCTGGATTCCGGCCCGCGGCACGCTGATGGCGCCCGAGCTGCGGGCCCTGTGCGTGAAGCCGAAGTCGCAGAACAGCCTGCGCGAGCTGCGCTGGCCCGATTTCCAACAGGCCCTCGCCTACGGCTCCGTGCCGCTGCCGCTAGGCATCATCGATACCGCCCATGACACCGTTCAGGGCGGCCACAGCACCGCGACCATCCGCGTGCGCGGCTTTCCGTAAGCAGCTGCTGGAGAGCTTCGGCAACGTGTGCGCGTTCACCGGGCCGGCCCCGGTGCAAGCGTTGGAGGCCGCACACTTGTACAGCTACGCCGCCAACGGCAAGCATCACAAGGGCGGTGGCCTACTCCTACGCCGCGACCTGCACCGGCTATTCGACCTCGGGTTGATCGCTGTCAACCCGCAGACCGGCACCCTGCACCTGCACGACGAGCTCAGGCTTTACCCGGACTACGCCAAGCTCCACGGCGCTCCGCTTACGGTTATCGTCACCGCCGACCACATTAAGTGGCTTACTCAGCACTGGACTATGCATCGTCAGGCCACCGCACAGGCCGTGATCCCGTTGCAGGGCGGATCTGCAAGGGTTGAGACCGCCCTCTAGCGCCGGTGCCGAATTCGGATCCTTGAAGCGGCGAGAGAGGGGGGAGCCCCTAGGGCTCCCCCCTCCTAGTGCGCCCCTCAGATCATGGCATCCGGCGCTCGGCTACGCGTGCCCAGTAGCTGATCTGCGAGTGAATCTCCATCAGTTGGTTGAGGAGTTCACTTGGCTTGGACCAGCCCTCCCGGTCCAGCAGCCGGGCTCCCCCCGGCTCCTCTACGCTGGCGAGCTCGTCAACGTCTAGGTTGGTCTGTTCGATGAATTGGGCGATCTGGCCCTTCAGACGTGTCGCCTTCATCCGGGGTGTCTCATTCGGCGCTGTCACCGGCCGCGGGACCACGGTGCCTGCGGGATAGGCCTCGTAGCGCAACCAAGTGTCCTCGATCGGCATCGGCTTGCCTTCGGGATCCTCCTGCCACTTCCCCGACTCGTCGAGGCTGCCGAGCTCGAACTCGCCGTTCTCATTAACCCGGCGAGGGCGTGTCTTGGCACGTCCGTCGACGATCGCCTGTGCCAGCACATGCAACCCGAGTTCGTCATGGAGCATCAATTCTAGAATCTGATGTGGCCCACGTTTGTCAGCATTGGCGCTGCCCATCGGCTCGCGCTGCAGCCCACCCCAGGCGGTCAAGTGATACTGGGCCAGAGCCGCTAGTTCAAGCCGAGCCACCCAGGCCTCAGGTTCGGTGGGCGACGCATTGCCAACGACAAGTTCCAACAAAGCGGCCTCAAGCAGGGCTTGAGGGGTACGGCCGGTGACCCTCCACGGCACCGTGGCGTATCGCGCCAGCCGGGTGCAACGCAGGTACGGGGCGCGCATCCGGTCAGCCCGTAGCCGTTCGGGATCGCGAGGGTCGAGAGTGGTTGCGATGCTTCGAGTGGGCCGTAGGGCCAACTCCGCGATCACCTCGGTTCGTCGCCCGGCACTCACGCTTTTTTTGGCGGTGACGTCTCGGATGCCGCGCTCGACTAGTTCACGATGATGCTCGCGTAGCAGGGAAGCAAGGACATACGCCGCCTGTTCGTCTCGCTCCACGGGAAGTCCCGCTGCCTTCGCTTCTGCTGGCGTGAGCAGGCCGGCGAGGTAGTCGTGCACCGGGTCGTCGAGCACCTCGGCACCACGGAGCACGTCCAAGACGGCTTCGGCCATGGCCTCCAGCTTGCCCGTTTGACTCCACGGCCGAGGAGGATCGACGTGAAGCATGCCGACGAAGGCATTGACCGCCCGCGCGTAATCATATCCCTCTCTGGTCGGGGTAAAGCGGAGGAACACACGAGCCGGTGTGATCAAGGCGTTGCGTTGTCGGATCAGCTTGCGATGCGCGGTCGGTCTCAGATCCTGGGGATTCTCCCCGCTGATGCGACCGATCGTGCGACGGTAGTCATCCCGGTTCGTGGGGAAATGATAGTGAATCTGCTCCTCTGTAAGCCCAAGGATATCCTGTGCGTTGGTGATCCGGCTGGAACCGTCTGCAGTGCCCAGGAGAGGCATAGATGATTGCCCGTCACGATGCCGCAGTTCGAAGAGGACAACGGTCACCGGCATGGCGATGCCGCGCGCGGCGATAGACTCCCGCAAATTGTTTCTCGACATGATGAACTCGTGGGCCCGTTCCGTCTCCTCCAAGACGTGGCTGACGCTCTCGCCCTCGATCCAGAGTGTGCTGGTCTCGCCCGGAGTAGAGCGCGGACCGGTCAGCGGACCCACAAATCCCTCGGCGCCGGCCGCCGGGTACACGCGCCGCTCCATAGTGCGGTTGTTGGTCGGTAGCGGAACGAGTCCGGGGACATACAGGTCGAGGTCGATCGCCTCGATCACCCCCCCCGCAACATTGACTCGCGTTGGTCGCTTCAGCAGGGACCTCAGCTCACTAGGGTCAACGGCGGCATGAGCGAGCGCTGCGGCGAACTCAGCCGGCAGCCCTACATCCTCGCCCGCCGCAGCTGCGCGCCGGACTGCGGCCACCTTTGCCATCGACGGCAGCTCGTCCTCGGCGAAGCGCGACCAGATCGCAGCGCTGTCCTCCTCCGTACTGTCGTCCGCGTCGAACTCGTCCTCAACGCCTTCGAGCTCTTCCACGTCTTCGGCCTTCTTCTGGTGTTCGGATTCCTGCCGATCCATCGTGATCTCCTCCATCAGCACAGGTTTGTGGGGGCTGGTGGTGTGCGGACACACCGAAACGGGCTCCGCATGAGGCCGCCGACGGCGTCGTGAAGCCTGCCGGCGGCCACCTGACTCACGCGCTAGTGAGCGACTGCGGAAGACGACCTCCAAGGATCCGAAGATCGTTACGGATCGAACTCTCGTCACGACCGAGCAACTGCGCGATGATCACCGTCGGCACTTTCAAGGCACACAGCTCGGCTACCTGACGGCGCCGCTTGGCGACCTCGCCGGACTTACGCCACCTCCTGCGCCGCTCCTCCGCCGTCTCGCCGGCGAGAAAGACGTGCTCGTCTCGACTGTCAAGGGCGTAGCGCCGGCAGCTCTGCAGCAACGGGCACTCGCGGCACATAGCGCGGGCCTGCGGGATGTCCCGCTCCGGTTTGACGGGTTCTCCGTCGAAGGCCGCCTGCTGCTCCGCCTGGCTGGGGAACCTCGTCGCGTCCCACACGTGACAGGCTGCCTCACCCAGGGGCGGGCCGAAGGGCTCCATGGCCCAGAACAGGGCATCCGGCGAAAGTAGGTACTCGATCTCGTCGTGGGGTTTCACGGCGCTCCTCCTCAGATCACGCCTCGCGTGCGTGTAAGGACGAGGGGGTCACACCCACGTTCTCTTGATCATCATGTGGCGCCGTCCGAGTCTCTAGTCGTACGAGACGAGCAGTTCTGAGCGATTCTCAGCCCTGTCGCGTGCCTGCACCAACCGGTGCTCGTACGGCCTGCGGAGTGACCCCCGAAGCGAAGCCATCACCAGTGTGGCACTCGACCCCGTCGATACGGGAGAAACGCAGAGATGGTGCTCATCCTGCCGAAGTCATGGCGGTGGGGCCTGAGTTCACGCGTGCTACTCGTTCACGCCGGTGGGCGTTCCGCCCACCGGCGGCCATGGCCACAGAGCCGAATACGTGTCCAAGCTGCTCCGGGGCTGGAGACGACGCTGCAACGATTCAGCGCTTTCTGCGGGCTTGGACTTCGAGGGCGGACCACCCGTAGCGCTCACCCACAACGTATCGGCGGGTGAGCGGCTCCGACACCCGACGTTGAGTTCAACGACAGCAGACGAGGGAGTTGACCATCACCACTGCCCAGTTAGCGCTTCAGGGACACCGAGCCGCTTGGCGGTTCGCGGTCTGGTCGGTTGGCTGCGGAATCACCGCGCGAATTCTGCGGCGACGTAGATGCGCGCGGATCGCCCCTTGAGGAGTAGGCATTGTCGGCGAGGACCGCGTCGGGGGTGACCCGGGGGCGGCCCATGCGTCTGGGCACCCGCAGCAGGCTCATGACCTGCTCGAAGGCGGGTGCGTCGCCCGCCTGGCCCGGAGTGATGACGGACGCCAGGGGCCGGCAGCGGCCATCAGCGGCGGGGTGAAACTTGGTGGTCAGTCCGCCGCAGGAGCGGCCGAGGACATGGTGGACCGGCTTGCCGGCCGGGGCCCCTTTTGACGGGCCCCGGCGGCGTGCTGATGAGCGTGGACGATCGTGGAGTCGACCGCGACCACCCGGTTCAGATCGCCCTCGGCGTCGGCCTTGGTGAGCAACGCGGTGAAGACCTTCTTCCAAGTGTCGTCTGCAGTCCACTTTCGCAGCATGTTGTGGGCGCTCCCTCCCATGAGCCGAAGTGCTCGGGTAGGTCCACCCACGGCGTGCCGGTGCGGTGCTTGGACACGCTCGCGTCGATCACCTGCCGCTGATCCCGCCACCGCCCGCCCCGCTTTGGCGTCCGATCCGGCAGCAACGGCTCGATACGTGCCCACTGGGCGTCAGTCAACGACACACCAGATCAATGATCCAGAAGGAAACGGGCTAGCCCTTGGCGCGCACGGCGGGTGCACAGAGCAGACAGCCGTGCCCGTGCCCAACAGACTTGGATAGCTGTGGTGGGAACTGATGGCTAGGTCCTGTCCGGGCGATCTTCGAGGATCAGCCCGCGGCGTCAGATGCGGTGCATCGCAAGGCGCCGGATCGCAGCTCATACTTGGCCGTATTCGCGCGATTCGGTAACGCAGCGAGGTGCCGTAGCTGGCGGCGCGGGCCCGAAGAAAATCGCCCGGACAGGGCCTAGCTATTTCGGGTACCAAGCGCTGCCGGTTGGTGGTGCGGCGCAGTTCGGTTGCGGTACAGCAGTGGAGTACAGCAACCGCTACGGCCCCCGCCGCCCCTTCCCTTCCTTCGGCTTGCGACCGAGGGCGTTGCCCAGCTTGCGCAACGCCCGTCGCGTCTCCTTCGACGGGATGTGCGTGTAGACATCCATCGTGACCGCGATCTCGGAGTGCCGGAGGATCTGCATGGCGATGCGCGGGTGCACGTCCATCGCCGTGAGGAGCGACCCGCAGGTGTGCCGGGTGTCGTGCACGCGGATCAAGCGGACGTCGGCCCGCTCGCAGTGTCGCACGAACTCCCGGTTGAAGTTCCTCGGATCGATCGGGGTGCCGTAACGCGCGTCGAGAGCACCAGGTGGCCGCCGCCGACTCGGTGTCAACTTCCGAGGCGAAGGCGAGTCCGTGTTCCTGCCACTTCGAGCCGGCTGCCGTCCTCCGTACCTCCTGCGCGGGGTCCATCGGTGAGCACGGGGCGACCGCTACGAGCACGGCGCCATGAAACAGCAGTCGACACGACACCCGTGACCGTTAATTACTCAGAAGGGAACAGACCGGTTTCCTCTGCTGTTTTCTGCTCTGGCGCCGCAGCCAGCTCCCACTCGATATCATCGAGGTCGACTCCAAAGCGGCTGTTTTCTTCGAGGAACACTTCATGTCGGAACACGAGGACAGGCTTAGGTCCCTTCCCGGGGCCTTTAGCTTCCTGCCAGATTGTTTCTGCGGGGCGGTTCCGGAATTCCTTCAACTTTTTATCGCGCTGCTCGCCCGCCTCCATCAGTGAAATTTCGATGCCGTCCAAGATGAGCTTATCCATCTCGACGCCGCTGTAACTGCGATTGCAGAGTAGCCCGATCGCCCGTTTCCGTCCCGGGTGGACCGAATCCCAGACTGAGCGGGCATTCCTCCGCCCCTGTCCTGGTGGGTTCGCGCCAAAACCAGTCATCACAGTATTCCAAAGAACCGGACTATAGGCACGCAGGAGGGCCCGTTCACCGAGAACGATCCAAATGTCATCGACGGTCAGATATCTTACATCGAAATCTGAAGCGTGGAGATTGTGAGGTTCATTGATGCTTCTACGGTGGTCGCTTATTCGGTCGAACAGCTTTCGCTGAGACCAGTTTGGCGGATCTCCGTAGCTGCTATCGCCAGCCGATGCTTTCCCTATATAAATGGGGGTGTCCGCATGCTTCAATCCTTTGTAGATCTCGAGGTCGCCCTTATAGTAAAGCGCGTATAGTCCCGCACCCGAAAACGGCTTCATCTCATCTAGGGGTACCCGTGGGCGCCTGTCCATCTCCTCACGGAGGTTACGGCCGAGCAAGTCAAGGTCCAAAGGGTTGAACTGGGGGGGGCACTGGGCTGGAAACCATGGTTGGATCCTACTTGTCGTCCGGGATGCCCGACCTCCTTGGCGCGACACCTTGATAAAAACAGACGTCTATGCCCGAGAATTGCTGATTTGTGCGAGCTGTAGGTAATTCCGCTAAGCTATTCCGGTTCGTCGCGATTTATGAGTGAGCCTCGCACGACGCTTATAACTCGCGCGGCTGCCGCGTCAGGATCCTCGTGTTCCCAGACGCGAACGACCGTCCAGCCCGCCTCTCGCAGGAGACGATCCGTCTCCGCGTCCCTGTTCTGAGTGCCTTCGATCTTGCCGCGCCAGAATTCGGCGTTCTTATGCGACTTCCGAAGGTGTTCTGGGCAACCGTGCCAAAAGCATCCGTCGACGAACACCGCGACTTTCGGCTTAGAAAAGATCAGGTCGGCGGTGCGCCGTAGTTCAGGCAGAGGCCGTGACGCCACCCGATACCGGAGACCCCGCTTGTGTAGCAAGGACCGGAGCCTCAACTCGGGTCGGGTGTCCTTGCCCCGATTGGCCCGCATCACCGCGCGTACCGACGGCGAGGAAGCCCAGGAGTCCTCTGCAGGCGGTTCCTCGGTGAGAAGGCCTTTTTCCCAGGCCATCTTCCAGCCTTCGGCAAGGTTTGCGGCCCGAGTTTTGTGCTCGACTTGCCCTAGGTAACGGGCAGGGGATTTGCCGCCGTCGGACCAGCGCAGGTACGCGCGAATACGTCGCGTGTCAGGAAGAACCTTCAGCTCTACCGAAGCCCGGGCGAACCGCCCCTCGCCGAGATCGACGGAACGGCGGTGACGACCGCCAGCGGCCCGATCCTGTTCGGCGGCAATGGCAGCCCGGGTCCTGCCGGGACGCCCTTTCCACGCCCGGTCCGGCGGTGAGTCGTGCTTCCAGCCGCTCTGCGCTCTGCTGGTGGGACTTGTCACTTCTAACGTTCCTCCGCATCGTCCAGTACGGCGGCGACGGCCTTGGCGAAGACTTCTCCGAGGGCGACGGGTACGGCATTGCCGAGCTGGCGCATTTTCTCCCCTCGCGGCCCTCTGAGCTCCCACGTGTCGGGGAAGGTCATGACGCGAGCGGTCTCACGGACCGTCATGTATCTGTATTTGTACGGGACACCACCCTGGGAAGTCTTGTCGGCCACCAGCTCGTCCAAGAGCATGACCGACTCGCCGCCGGGTACACCATGTACTCCGGCCTTGACGGTCTTCGCCGGGCGGTCGAGTTCGTTGGGGGTATGTCCGTCGTAGATGCGAGCTCCGGGCCAGCCAATATGCTCTGTGAACCCGCCTAGGAAGTGTTCAGTGCGATCCAGCCACTCGTCCGGCACATCTGGCAGAGGCTTGTTGTCTCCAATGCCGGCGATCGCGTCACGCAGCGTGTGCCAGGGCAACAGGCCGTCGTCCATCGGCATCGTCTTGGGCAGGCGGGCCATGACCCACTCACGTACGTGGTCGGGGACGTTAGGGTGCCGCACCCAGTAGCTTTCGTCCTCCATGGACCGGAAGAGGGCAGTCTCGGAGTGAGTTGGCTTCACAAGCCTCTTGAACAGGTCGATGTCGACGTTCAGATCGCGACGGAAAGCGACGATGATCACGCGGTTGCGGATCTGAGGTACTCCGTAGTCGGCCGCGTTCACTGGCATCATGACGACCTCGTACCGCTTCTTGAGTCCACCCGGCTCTTCTTCAAGCCGCCGCTCCAGCAGCTGCTCGTAGTGCTGCTCCCAGTTGCTGCCTTCGCGTCGTTCCTCGAAGGGTAGCTCTAGCTCACGCTGGATGTAGTCGAAGTAGCGACGGAAAGACGGCCTGAGTAGGCCGCGGACGTTCTCGCAGATCACAACCTTTGGCTGAATCTGACGGACAGCCTTGAACATCTGCGGGAACATGTTCCGCTTGTCCTCGTCCCCCTTCGCGACGCCGCCGAGGCTGAACGGCTGGCAGGGGGGACCGCCAGCGAGCACGTCCACCTTGCCGGCCAGGTAGTCCATGTCGAGTTTTTGGACGTCGCCCGCGAAGAGGGGCACCTTCTCACCAGGCCCGGGCGGTCGGGTCGGCTTCTGCCCGTCGGGCAGCCGCTGGGCGCCGTTGGCCTCCAGCGTCTCGCACGCCCGCTTGGCGAACTCGTTGAAAAGGAGAGGGCGGAACCCGGCGCGATGGACGGCCATGGCCAGACCACCAGCGCCAGCGAAGAGCTCGACACCCGTGCGGTCCTTCTTTGATTTTTCCTGCAGTTCAGCCACTCTAAAAGCATACCGCGGAGTTGTGGACCCGCAAACCCCTTCGAGCTGTAGGTTCGTCAGCGTGTACAGGTCGCCGTTAGGGTTTCCGAGATCATGTCGACCAAGGGAGTGGGACGGATGACGCCGGTGGTGGGCTCCGACGATGGGACGCGGTACCACAAGGACTTCACCCTGAGCATCACCAAGGCGCTCGGCGACCAACTGGCCGCAGCGCTCGGCGAACTGGACAGGGCTCCGCTCGCCGAGGAGAGCATCGCGCGGCTCAAGGAGAAGCCTGGGGTCTACCAGCTGTACCTGAACGGCGAGTTCGTCTACGTGGGCAAGGCCGACAAATCCTTGCCCGCCCGCCTTCGCAACCACCTCCGCAAGATCTCGGGACGCCGCAACATCTCTCTGGCCGAGATGGCCTTCTCGTGCCTGTACGTGGCGGAGGACTTCTCCGCCCTCGCCCCAGAACAGTTGCTTATCAGCCACCACAAGGGCATGGGTGACATCCCCTGGAACAACAACGGCTTCGGCAACAAGGACCCCGGCCGCCAGCGGGACAGCACTGTCCTGAAAGAGAATCACTTCGACGTGATGTTCCCCATTGACCTGGAGCGGCCGGTCGAGGGGCTGCGGGCCGGCGAGACGACGCTGCAGGAACTCCTGGAAACGATCAAGGTCGGTCTCCCGTACAACTTCAGGTACGGGAAGTCCGCGGAGTTCAAGGCTCGACGGGTCCACGTGCCGAGGGCTGAGATGACCGCCGACGAGGTCTTCCAGCTGGTCTCCGCAGAGATACCGGCCAAGTGGCAGGTCACTGCCCTGATGGGCTACGTGATCATGTACGACGACAGCCCCACGGCCTACAGGAGCGCATGGCGGTACTACCGCGGCGGCCAGCCCATTCGCGCTGTGCCTGAGGCAGAGCCGCCAGGGAACGCTGAAGTCGATCCGCCGACGCTGGACGACTGAACAGCCGGACTGGGACAACGCGTGACGAGGGCATCGCGCCAGGCCACGCCGGCTTGCCACCTGTCGCGCCGTCACCATGGTCGACCAAAGCGGCGGGCTCGGCTCCGAGACGCTGCGCACCCTCGACGGCTGCCGGGGCGGGTTCGTGATCGGCGCGAAGCGTGGGGTTCGGGACGAGCGCTTGATCGGAGGCGACGAGGGCGCGGTCAACGAAAGCGGGCGTCCGAGCCGAAGTGGGTGACGACCGTGGTGTTCGCCTGCCGCTCCGGCAGTGGTTGGTGGAAAAGGGGCGCGGCGGTGGCAGGCGTCGTATCGGTGGTCACGGCCGTGCCTCTCCTCAGCCGGGCCGACTCCGGTCAGCCAAAAGGGCTGGGCATCGGGCCGAACGGACCGTCTTCCCAGGCAACGCTTACTGTACCCATAGCCCTGTCGCCCGGTTGTCGAATCGTGACCAACCCGGCGGCACAGAGATCCGAGACCAGGAGGCGGGTCACTCCCAGGGGGATGGACAACTGCATGGAGATGTGCGCGACCGAGGTGGGCCGACGACAGAGATCACATATGCGCTGTTGCTCGGGCAGCAGGTTCCACGCTTGTTCGCCGATTTGCGTCGTGTCAACGACCGCGTTATCCAAGGGAGGGTGGTGGGTGACCTGTTTGGGGACCGCAGGGGCGTAGGGGCGGACGAGCGAGGCTTGGTTGCCCTCCGGGGCGTCCTCCCCGCGAGCTCGGAGGGAAAAGCGTGGGTTGTGGCGATCGGCCTTCGTCCACTCGCGGGGGTTCTGCGGGACGGGGGTCCTAAGACGTTGTACGAGGAGGGTCTTCAGCGTGTCAGCCGCCTGTCGCTGGTTATCACCTCGTAAGGCCTTCACCAACTCCGTGAGTGCGTCTGGGCCTCGTTCACGAGCGGCTGTCGCCAGCACCCACTCCGCGTCGCTCGCCCGGCGCACAGAACGTAGGAAGGACGGAATGTCGGCGCTGGCCCGCACCCGGCCTACAGCAGCCAGGACCTGGTAGGCATCGGCTTCCTGCCCCGCGTCCCGGAGTGCCGACACGACCTCCAGCACTTTGGGTGGGGAATCATCGCGGCCAACACCCGTGAGAAGTCGGTGGGCCTCGTGGTGCCGCTCCGCCGCCCGCGCATCGCGCACGAGCCGAGGGATGTCCGTGGACGGAGCGTGGAGTCCGGGCAGTGGGTTGTCCGGGGGGATGTCCGCCCACTCGCGTCCCTGACCAGGGATATCCGAGTCGTCCGCGTCCTCGCGTAGTTCGTCGGCCAGTCTGGTGAGTCGGTCCTCCCCGTCGTCCAGACGACGAGCGGCCGTCGCCAGCGCGCGGTCGATGTCGTCCGCCGCAGTGTCCGTGATCTCCCGGGCGGGGTGCTGCGGTCCGGGTAGTGTGGCGGGAACCTGGTGAGGGTCGGCCTTCCGGCGCAGACATTCCAGTTCCTCCGTCAGCGCACGGACTTGGGCCGCCGCGCGTTCGGCGAGTTCATCGGCCCTGTCGCGCTCGGCACTGGCCCTGCGTAGCTCCGACTCGGCCTGACGTCGCTGGTCCTCGCTGCGCCGCAGGCGTTCACGTAGCCGGAGCTCGTTCTTCCCCGTCCCGGCCGTGAGGAGTCGCCCGCGTTCGGCCTGTAGCGAGCTCACCCGGCGTTGCAACTCATCGACCATCGCCAGCAGCAGCCATACGATCTGACTGGCTTCGCTGCGGGCTCGCTCAAGTTCAACCGCGCGCTCCACGGCCCGGACCAGCTTGTCGGAGAGGGCAAGCGACTGCCGTTGAACCGCCACGAGTTCGGCGGCCGAGTCCGCGACGTCAGCGCCTCGGGGGCCGCCGACATCGCGAGTTGCCCCGGTGTCGCCCGCTGAGGCGCCTCGCTCGGTTCCGGCAGGGCGCTTTCCGCATGCACGGGCCTCTGAGAGCAGTCGGGCGCGCTCGACCTCGGTTCGCGAGCACACGTCGGCGACCGCCTCGACAAAGTCCCATGTCAGCCTGACGCCGGCCAGGCGGTCGGAGACCGTGGTGCGGCCGGGAACCCGGCCGTCGCGGAAATGCTCCGGCCGTAACTCGCCCATCAGATCGTTGAGGGCCAGGTCCGCATGGTCGAGCCAGCTCCGGAGGTGCCTCGCCAGCTCGTTGTCCTCGTCAGATGTGCCGCGCAGCGGCCCCCAGGGGCGCGTGCGTCGTCGGCCCTCGGTCAACGCCCTCTCCTCTTGTGGTCATGCTTTCCGGAATGCCCGCCGTCTCCGCCGCGGACAAAGGAACTTGTCCGGACTTGTACGCGTCGGGGGGTGAATAAATGGACCAGGCCCTGCCGGCAGACGGAGTGTGTGATGCGCTGCCTGTTCGCTGAACCAGGTGGTACTCATCCCGCCCGGGCGTAGGCCGCGGGCCAGTCACGGGAGACGCTCGCATGCCCACGTTACTGAATCACATCGCCCACACGCTCGTCGAAGGGCTGTTGACGCAACTTCCGGCCCAGCTCCTGACGACGGCGATCGTGGCGGTGGTCACGAGCGTGCTCGCTCGCCGCAGGCACAATCGCGCTCGCCGGGGCGTCGTGCGGCCCGCTGACTCGGAGGAAGGCTGAGCGGTGGCTCGTCCGGGGGCGTCCGGGGCCCGAAATTGGGATGCTCGACACTTGCGCTAAGTGATGAGATGGATACGGTACGCGTGCTCGTGTATCGGCTGTCGCTTTGCGGAGGGCGTGATCGTATGGATGTGAACCCCTCAGCTTCCGCCAACGCTGCGGAGAAGGCGCGCGTCGGGTGGTGGGGCTGGATGGGGCGACTCCGTGGCGTCGGAGCCGGGAGAGACCGGGAGGAGTTCGTCACCGAGTCCGAACGGCTGTTGTTCGGTGGGCGGTTGCGGTACGACATGGGGTGGTCGCGGCATGACGACGCCGTGTTGGAGCTGACGTTGCGCCGCACGCTGGTGCGGCTGCCGCAGATGGTGGCGATGAGCGTGCGGCTCGCGTGGGCGGCGGATCGGCGGGCGACGCGGGCGGTGGCGTTGGCGGAGGTGGCGCGGGGCGTCGCGCAGGCGGTGATGCTGCTGAGCGTGCAGGCGGTGCTGGTGGCGTTGTTGGAGCCGGCGGACGTCACCGACGGGTTGCGGGACGCGATGCCGGCGATCGCGGTGATGACGGTGGTGGGGGCGGTCGGCGCGGTGGCGCGGGCCGTGTCGACGTACGCGGACGGCACGTTGCAGCCGAAGGTGGAGCGGCACGCGCAGGAGCGTTATCTGGAGCGGGCGTTGGGGGTCGAGCTCCAGGCGATCGAGGACCACGCGTTCCACAAGCTGCTGGAGTCGGCGCAGTTCGGGGCGTCGTCGGCGCGGCGGATGATCGGGCACGGGACGCGGGTGATCTCGGCGCTGCTGTCGCTGGCGGCGGCGGCCGGCGTGCTGGCGGTGCTGCATCCGGTGTTGATGCCGATGCTGTTGCTGATGACGATGCCGAGTGCCTGGTCGGCGCTGACCATCGCGCGTCGCCGTTACCAGTCGTACCAGGAGTGGGTGCAGCACTCGCGGGCGGCGAACACGCTGTCCCGGCTGATCATCGAGGCGGACGCGGCGGCCGAGGTGCGGGTGCACGGGGTGGGTCCCTTTCTGCTGCGGCACTTCCGGGCGATGTCGCAGTCGTACGAGGGCGAGCAGGCGCGGTTGGCGCGGGAGGCGGCCGGCACCCGGCTCGTCGCGTCGGCGCTGACGGGGGCCACGGCGCTGGCGACGTACCTGGTGCTCGGCGGGCTGCTGTGGTCCGGGGCGATGGAGGTCGCGGCGGCCGGGGCGGCGGTGGTGGCGATCCGCACCGGCTCCTCGTCGTTGGACAACCTGATCGCGCAGGTCAACTCCATGCACGAGGACAGCCTGTTCGTGACCGACCTGCACCAGATCGTCGAGCAGTCCACCGGCCGGGAGATCCCGGTGGGCGGGGCGCCGTTGCCGGAGCGGCCGGAGTCCATCGAGGTGGAGGGCGTGACGTTCGCCTTCCCCGGCACGGAGGGGCCGCCGGCCTTGCGCGGGGTGTCGTTGACGATCCCGGTGGGGCGGGTCACGGCGCTGGTGGGGGAGAACGGGTCGGGCAAGTCCACGCTGATCAAGCTGCTGTGCGGGTTGTACCGGCCGCAGGCGGGCCGGATCCGGTTCGGTGGCCAGGACATCGCGGCGGCCGATCGGCAGGATCTCTTCTCGCGGTTCGCCGTCGTCGGGCAGGACTTCTACCGGTGGCCGTTCACCGCGCGGGTCAACGTGGCGGTGGGGCGGACGGCGGTGCCGATCAGCGAGGAGCGGCTTGAGGCGGCGGCGGCCCAGGCCGGCGCGGGTGACGTGGTGGCGGGGCTGCCGCACGGCTGGGGGACGTTGCTGTCCCGGGTCTTCCAGCGCGGTCACCAGCTCTCCGGCGGCCAGTGGCAGAAGCTGGGGATCGCCAGGGCCGCCTACCGGGACGCGCCGATCCTGATCGTCGACGAGCCGACGGCGGCCCTGGACGCGCGGGCCGAGCAGGAGGTCTTCGACCGGATCCGGGCCCTGGCCGACGCCGGTCGGACGGTGGTGCTGATCACCCACCGGATGGCCTCGGTGCGGGACGCGGACCTGGTGCACGTGCTGCACGGCGGGCGGCTTGTGGAGTCCGGCACGCCGGACGAGCTGTTGCGGGGCGGCGGCAGGTACGCGGAGATGTACGGCATCCAGGCCGCGCAGTTCGCCAGGAGCGGGGCGGCCTGAGGGGCCGGCGTCACAGGGCCGCGGCGACAGCGGCGCCGACGAAGACCACCTGGAGCGCCATGCGGGTGGGCAGCGGGGTCACGCCAGGGAGGCGGCGGCGCGCGGCCGAGACGTTCGCCGGGGTCATGGCGAGCATCAGCAGCGCGAGGGCGAGGGCGGCGTACGGCGCCACCGGCGGGATCAGCAGGCCGGCGGCGCCGACCAGCTCCAGCACGCCGGTGAGGTCGACCAGCAGCCGGGGCCGGGGGAGGGCCGGCGGGACCATCGCGATCAGCTCGTCGCGCTTCGGCCGGACGAAGTGGGCCAGGCCGGTGGCCAGGAACATCAGCGCGAGGCCGCCACGCAGCGCCGGCTGCCAGGCGTCGAGCGCGTCGACGCCGACCAGGCCGAGGAGCCGGAGGACGGCGAACCCGCCGACCAGGAAGACGAACGGAGCCATCTGACCCACCCCAATCTTGTCATTGGAAAGTTCCTGGCGTCGACTATAACTTGTCAGTGGAAAGACCGGGTGTCGGGAGAGGAAGGGAGCGTGGGGCACATCAGTCGGCAGATCAGTCAGGCGAGCGGCTACCACCACGGAAACCTGCGCCGGGCCGTGATCGACGCGGCGCTGGAGGCGATCGACGAGTCCGGGCCCACCGGCTGGAGCCTGCGCGCGCTGGCGCGCCGCGCCGGGGTCTCGCACGCCGCGCCCGTGCACCACTTCGGGGACAAGGCCGGACTGCTGACGGCCGTGGCCGCCGAGGGGTACGAGCTGTTCGCGGCGGCCCTGGAGGCGTGCGCGGCCGAGGGGGACTTCCAGGAGGTCGGGGTCGCCTATGTGCGTTTCGCCGTGCGCCACCGGGCGCACTTCGCGGTGATGTTCCGCCCCGAGCTCTACCGGCCGGACGATCCGGCGCTGGTCGCGGCGCGCGACCGCGCGGGCGCCGTGCTGGCCGCCGGCGCGCGGCGCCTCTCGGCAGAGCCGGCGGGGGACCGGGCGGTCACCCTGGCCGCCTGGTCGGCCGCGCACGGCTTCGCCGGCCTCTGGCTGGACGGCGCGCTGCCCGAGGCCCGCGACCCGGGACAGGATCCGGAGGCCGTGGCGCGGCGGGTGTTCCGGGCGATGTTCCGCGGGGGCCCCGGCGAGCCAGCCGCTTGACGGGGGGTATGGGTCGTTTTATCGTAGAAAGTGCCTGTGGGGCGAGCGAGGGAGTCCGAACCGGAGATCACTCGGAAGACTGGCTAGAGACCAGATCGGACCGAGATTCGAAGGTCGGGCTGAGAGGCCGAAGGTCGAGCAGACGGACCAACGGCGACCTCCACCACCTGATCCGGGTCATGCCGGCGCAGGGAGCCCACCTCGCAGGTCTTTCTTCTGCCCGGAGGCGGTCAGCGACCGTTGCCGGGCTCTGTCGTGTCGTGCGCGCCCCGCCGCAGGAAGCCGTCCAGGCGCGGGCCGAGCCGCACCCCGTCCCGCGCCGTCCAGTGCCGGCGCAGCACCCGGACGCCGACGCACGTGTCGACGCCGGTGACGCCGGGGAAGGCCCCGAGGTCGTGGGTGATGAAGCGCGCCAGGTCCTCCTCGTCCCGGTAGACGCCGTAGTGGATCACCGAGGAGGAGCCGGCCACCATCGAGACATAGCGGGCCGACGGGTGGCCGCCGAGGGTGTCGAGGAGCTCGGGGATGGCCTGCGGCTGCGCGGTCAGCGACACCAGGGCGTTGAGCGGGTAGCCGAGCAGCGTCGGCTCGATCTCCACCCGTGGCCACAGCGCGCCGCACTCCAGCAGGTGCTGTGAGGTGCGGTAGGCGGTGGAGCGGCTGACGCCCAGCTCGCGGGCGATGTCGGCGGCGGTGATCCGGCCGTTGGCCGCCATCAGCTCCAGCGCGCTGCGCTCGAGGTCCGACAGCTGCTCGGGCGAGGTCAGCCGCTCGCCCGTGACCTGGATGGCGTGCTCGCGCAGCCGCTCGGTCTGCTCGGCGCCGAGCCGGTGCAGCCGCCAGCTCTGGCCCATGGTGTGGGCGCGCAGCACCAGTTGGGACTCGGTGGAGACGATGCCGGGGATGCCGGGCAGCCGGTTGGTCAGCAGGTCGAAGATGTCGGTGCCGAGCAGCGGGTAGACCGTGCAGTAGATGTCGGCCTTGCCCGTGGTCAGCAACAGCGTCTGCACCTCGGCCAGTTCGAGGATGCGGCCCGCCACCTCGGCCGACCGCCCCGGCACACAGTTGATCCACACCTGGCGCGGGTTCTCCGTGGTGATCAGCGGCCAGTCGAGGCGGCCGACGACGCGCAGCAGCCGCTCGGAGCGCAGCCTGCCGAGGCGGCGCGCGATGGTGCTGGCCGAGCTGTCCAGCACCTCGGCGAGCGCGTTGACCGGGGTGCGGGGCGCGATCTGGAGCGCCGCGACCAGATCGAGGTCGACGTCGTCGAGCAGCCGTTCCTCCGGGCGCTTCGATGACCGCCGGGTGGTGACGGTGGCCGTTGGCATGGCGTCGATCCTAGTCGGCGGGGGAGGGGGCTCGTCCATCGCCAGGAAGTTACGCGGGCGAAACAGCCGCGAAGTGTCTAGCCATTGACACATTCATTCACGGTGGCGTCTTATGTTGGCGCAATACGCCATCTGGTGCGCCAAGCGTGCGGCTGGGTGGTTGAACATCGGACGAGAGAGGTTCCGGTTATGGAGACCAGGACAGCGGGGGACCGCCCCACCGGCTCGATGGCCGTCACCCTGCGCGTGCTCGGCGTCATCGAGCGGGCGGGCAACAGACTGCCCCATCCCTTCTGGCTCTTCGTGATACTCAGCGGCGTGCTGCTCGTCCTGAGCTGGGCGCTCAACGCCGCCGGCGTGTCCGCCGAGTCGCCGACGGACGGCGCGACCGTCGCCGTCAAGAGCCTGATGTCGGACGACGGCATCACGATGATGCTCGACGGGCTGATCGAGAACTACGCGGCCTTCCCGCCGCTCGGCGTCGTCCTCGTCGTGATGCTCGGCGTCTCGGTCGCCGACAAGGCCGGGCTGCTCACCGCCATGCTGCGGGCCGCGCTGGCCCGGGTGCCGGTCAGGGCCGTCACCTTCATGATCGCCTTCACCGGCATGCTCGCCCACATCGCCTCCGACGCGGCGTTCGTGGTCATGATCCCGCTGGGCGCCATCGCCTACCGCTCCATCGGGCGCAGCCCGGTGCTCGGCGCCGTGGTCGCGTTCGTCTCGGTCTCCGGCGGCCACGCGGCCAGCCCGCTGGTCACCCCGTCCGACGCCACGCTCGCCGCGCTCACCACGGCGGCGGCCCACACCATCGACCCGGGGTACGCGGTCACCCCGGTCGCCAACTACTTCTTCTCGCTCGCCTCCTCGGTCGTGCTGGCCCTGGTCGTCACGGTCATAGCCGAGACGCTGCTCAGCCGCCGCGTCGCCCAGATGGCCGCGGACGACACCGAAGGCACCGGCGACCCGACCGGCGACGATGACGCACTGCCCGACCTGTCGCTGAGCGCCGACGAACGCCGCGGGCTGCGCCACGCCGGCTACACGGCGCTGGTGCTGGTCGCCGCCATCGCGGCCGCCGCGCTGCCGACCGGCTCACCGCTGCGCGGCGAGCACGGCGCCGTCATCGACTCGCCACTGGTGCACAACGTCGCCGTCTTCCTCTCGCTGCTCTTCTTCGCCACCGGTGTCGCCTACGGGCGGGCGGTCGGCGCGGTCCGCGAGGCCAGGGACATCCCCGACCTGATGGCCCAGGGGCTGCGCGAACTCGCCCCGATCCTGGTGCTGTTCTTCGCGATCTCGCAGTTCCTCGCCTACTTCAGGTGGACCGGCATCGGCGAGGTCATGGCCATCAGCGGCGCCCGGCTGCTCGACTCCTCGGGCGTGCCGCTCACCCTGATCTTCGTCGGCGTCATCCTCGTGGTCAGCCTGATGAACCTGGTCCTCACCAGCGGATCCGCGATGTGGGCGCTGATCGGCCCGGTGTTCGTGCCGATGCTGATGCTGCTCGACGTCGCGCCCGAGACGACCTGGGCGCTGTTCCGGATCGCCGACTCCTGCACCAACGCCATCACGCCGATGAGCCCCTACTTCGTCCTCTGCCTCGGCTTCGTCCGCCGCTACCGGCCGAGCGCCGGCATCGGCACGCTCATGTCGCTGACGCTGCCGGTGTCGATCTCGATGCTCGCCGTGTGGACGGCGCTCTTCCTCGGCTGGTACGCGCTCGGCATCCCGTTCGGCCCGGGCGCGCCGACCCCCTGACCTCCCGTCCGTACCGAACAACCCGCACGCCACGATCCACCGGAGAACCGAAAGACCATGTCCGCACCACCCGACCTGTCACGTCTTGCCGACTGGTGCCGCGAGCCCGGGCGGCTCGACGACCACCTCACCGACCTGCGGCGCCTCGTCGAGCAGGAGTCCCCGAGCGAGGACAAGGCGCTCCTCGACGCCGCCGCCGACCTGATCACCGAACTGCTCGACGAGCGGCTCGGCCGGCCCGACCGCCTCGTCCGCCACCGCGAGCCCGAACTCGGCGACGTGCTGGAGGCCGAGTACGCGGGCGACCCGGGCGCCGGACTGGTGACGGTCGTCGGCCACTACGACACGGTCTGGCCGGCCGGCACGGCGGCCGACTGGCCGTTCACCGTGGTCGACGGGCGGGCCTCGGGCCCCGGCGTGTTCGACATGAAGGCCGGCGTGGTGCAGGGCATCTGGGCGTTGCGGGCACTGCGGGAGCTGCGCGGGCTCGGACTGCCGTGCCCCACCGTGCGTTTCGTGTTCAACGGCGACGAGGAGACCGGCAGCGTCGTCTCCCGGCCGTACATCGAGCGCGCGACGGACGGGGCCCTGGCCACGCTGGTGCTCGAGCCGGGCGGCGAGTGGGGCATCAAGGTCGGGCGCAAGGGCGTCGGCATCTTCAACCTCACCACCACCGGGGTCGAGGCACACGCCGGCCTCGACCCGACGAAGGGCGCGAGCGCGGTCCACGGCATGGCCGAGGTGATCCAACACCTGGTCGCGGCGGCCGACCTGGACCGGGGCACGACGGTCAACGTCGGCCGGATCAGCGGCGGCACGGCGCGCAACGTGATCGCCGGCCGGGCGGACTGCCTGGTGGACGTGCGGGTGGGCAGCGCGGAGGAGAGCGCGCGGATCGACGGCGTGCTGGCCGGGCTCGGCGCGTCCGACCCCCGGGTCACCGTCACCGTGGACGGCGGCTGGAACCGCCCCCCGATGCTGCCGGGCCCGGCCGGCCGCCGGATCTTCGCGCTGGCCGACGAGGTCGCCACCGCCATCCGCGAGCCGCTGGCCGAACTGTTCGTCGGCGGCGGCAGCGACGCCAACTTCGTCGCGGCGCTCGGCCGGCCCGTCCTGTGCGGCATGGGCGCCACGGGCGACGGCGCGCACGCCCGCCACGAACACGTCCTGGTCGCCGACATCCCCGACCGCACGGCCCTGACGGCCGGCACGCTGCTGAGGCTGGCCGCAGGCTCGCTGGCCACGACGGCCTGACAGCCGCGCAGGCCCGGCGCGGGGCGCCGCGCCGGGCGATGCCCGGCGTGGCCGCGTCGCCCTCGCCGGGCGGGCTCGGCCGCGAGCGTCTGGCGGGGACGGGCACCGGTGACGCCGGGTGGGCTGAGCACCACCCGTGCCCAGCCGCGGGGCTCGGCGCGGAGCGTGGGGGGTGTGGATCGACCGGTCGAAGGGCGAGCACGACGCCTCCCGCCGCGGAGCGTCGGTTGGTGGCTGGCATGAGGTGCCCTTCGGCCCTGCCGGCCACCGGGCTCGCGGGCCGTCGCCGCCCCGACGCGGTGCGCCGGGTGGGCTCGGTCGCGAGCACGGGGGGAGGGGTGTCGGCCTAATGGCGCGGTGCGTCGGTTGGCGATGGGGCGTGAGGTACCTTCCGGCCCTGCCGGCCACCGGCTCGCCGGTCGCCGACGCGCGGCGCGCGCGTCGTGGCTCGTTCGCCGGCCCGATGGGTTCCGGATGCGCACCCACCAGGCCTCGGCCCGGCCGGGCGCGGGACCTTCGAGGCGCTCAGGCCGCCAGGCCGAGCCCGTAGCATCCAGGCATGGGTCTGGGGAGTGCGGGTGGCGGCGGGCAGTGGTTCCCGCCCGAGTGGCCGGAGCGGATCCGGGCGTTGGCGCGCGGCGAGTTGACGCCCGTCGTGCCGCGGGTGGCGGCGACCGTGCTGCTGTTGCGCGACGGCGTGGACGGCGTGGACGGCGCGGACGGCGCGGCCGGGCTCGAGGTGTTCCTGCTGCGCCGGCGGCTGTCGATGGCGTTCGCGGGCGGCGCCTACGCCTTCCCCGGCGGCGCCATGGAGCCGGGCGACGAGTCCGTGCGGTACACGGCGGTCCGCGAGCTGTTCGAGGAGACGGGCGTGCTGCTCGCCGCGCCGGCCGCCGAGCCCGGCCGGCTCGTCGGTGCGGCGGTCACCGAGGCGGTCGCCGCGGCGGCGCCGCCGCCGTTCGGCGAGCTGCTGGCGCGGCGCGGCCTGGTGGCGCGCGGCGACCTGCTGGGGGCGTGGGCGCGCTGGATCACGCCGGAGTTCGAGGCGCGCCGCTACGACACCTGGTTCTTCCTCGCCGCGCTCCCGCCCGGCCAGCGCGCCCGCAACGCCTCGACCGAGGCGGACCACACCGGCTGGCTGTCGCCGGCCGAGGCGATAGCCCGTTACGAGCGGCGCGAGCTGCTGATGATGCCGCCCACCGTGGCCACCCTGCGGCGCCTGCTGCCGCACCGGACCGTCGCCGCCGCGCTCGCCGCGGCGGCCGCCGCCGGCGGCGAGCCGGAGCCGGTGCTGGCGCGCGCCAGCCTGGTCGGCGACGAGGTGGTGTTGAGCTGGCCCGGGTATGAGGAGTTCGAGAAGCGGCTGCCCAGGGAACCGGAGGCGGGCGGCGAGGAGAGTGGGGAGCGCACGACATGACCGACGCGTCCGCACTGCCGGGCCGGCCGGCCGACGCGGTGCTCGACGGGCCCACCACCGAGCGGTCCGTCTGCCTGCTGGCGCCCAACCCGTCGCCCATGACGCTGGAGGGCACCAACACCTGGATCCTGGCCGAGCCGGGCTCCGCCGAGGCCGTGGTGGTCGACCCGGGCCCGGCCGACGAGACGCACCTGCGGCGCGTCGCCGACACGGTGGCCGCGGCCGGTCGGCGGGTGGCGATGACGCTGCTGACGCACGGCCACGCGGACCACACCGGGGGCGCGCCCAGGTTCGCCCAGCTGACCGGCAGCCCGGTGCGGGCGCTCGACCCGCGGCTGCGGCTCGGCGACGAGGGGCTGGCCGGCGGCGACGTGATCCGGGTGGCCGGCCTGGAGATCGAGGTGGTCGGCACCCCCGGGCACACCGCCGACTCGCTCTCGTTCCACATCCCGGCCGACGGGGCGCTGCTCACCGGGGACACGGTGCTCGGCCGCGGCACCACGATCATCGCCCACCCGGACGGCAGGCTCGGCGAGTACCTGGACTCGCTGCGCCGGCTGCGCGAGTTCAGCGAGCGCGAGGGGCTCGGGACCGTGCTGCCGGGGCACGGCCCGGTGCTGCGCGACCCGGTCGGGGTGATCGACTACTACCTGGTGCACCGCGCCAAGCGGCTCGCCGAGGTGGAGACGGCCTACGAGGCCGGCCACCGCACCGCGGCCGAGATCGTGGCGCACGTCTACGCGGACGTGGACCGCTCGGTGTGGCCGGCGGCCGAGCTGTCCGTGCTCGCGCAGCTGGAGTACCTGCGCGAGCACGGCCTCGTCGTCTGACCCCCCGGAGGGGGCGAGGTGGCGGTCTACCGCGAGCGGCGCGCCAGCCGCTCGATGTCCAGCAGGATCACGGCGCGCGCCTCGAGACGCAGCCAGCCACGGGCCGCGAAGTCGGCCAGCGCCTTGTTCACCGTCTCGCGGGAGGCGCCCACCAGCTGGGCCAGCTCCTCCTGGGTGAGGTCGTGCACCACGTGGATGCCCTCCTCCGACTGCACGCCGAAGCGGCGCGACAGGTCGAGGAGCGCGCGCGCCACCCGCCCTGGCACGTCGGAGAAGACCAGGTCGGACATCTGGTCGTTGGTCCTGCGCAGCCGGCGGGCCACGGCCCGCAGCAGCGCGGCCGCGACCTCGGGGCGGGCGCTCAGCCAGGGCTGGAGGTCGCTGTGGCCGAGGCCGAGCAGCCGGACCTCGGTGACGGCGGTGGCGGTGGCGGTGCGCGGGCCCGGGTCGAACAGGGAGAGCTCGCCGATCAGCTCACCGGGGCCCAGCACGGCCAGCATGTTCTCCCGGCCGTCGGGTGAGGTGCGGTGCAGCTTGACCTTGCCGTCGGTGACCACGTAGAGGCGGTCACCCGGGTCCCCCTCGTGGAAGAGGGTGTCGCCGCGGGCGAGCGTCACCTCGGTCATGGAAGCGCGCAGCTCAGCGGCCTGCTCGTCATCGAGCGCCGCGAAGAGCGGGGCGCGCCGCAGAACGTCGTCCACGAGTGCCTCTCCTTATCGGCCGGGGTGCGCCGGGCGGTGGGGCGCGGTCACGCCCCTCATCATGCCGGACGCTCCGGCAGTGCTATCAGTCACAAGTCTGACCTACCGGAACCCTCGCTCCTACGCCAGGGGCCCGTTCGGGCCGCGATTCCGTGGAGGCCCGGGCGAATGTCGGTGCCGCCGTTTACGCTGGCCGGGTGGCCAACGGCCGGGAGATCGCCCGGTCGTGGCGGAGAGACGAGGCCGTGGGGAACCACGGCGGGGAACCACGAGGAGGAGCCGGGCGGGTGAACGCGAGCCAGGATTCCGCTGTTGGCGAACGCACTGCTCCGCGCGGGCGAGCCGGTGCCGCCCGTTCGGTGGGTGCCGGGCGGCCGGAGAGCCGGGTCGCCATGGTGCGCAGAGCCAGAAAGATCAACCGGGTGCTGGCGGACGTCTTCTCCTACGCCCATCCCGAGCTCGACTTCGAGAACCCGTACCAGCTGCTGGTCGCCACCGTCCTCTCGGCCCAGACCACCGACCTCCGGGTCAACCAGACGACACCCCGGCTCTTCGCCGCCTACCCGACCCCCGAGGACCTGGCGGCGGCCGATCCGGCGGTGGTCGAGGAGATCATCAGGCCCACCGGCTTCTTCCGCGCCAAGACCAAGTCGCTGATCGGCCTCTCCGCCGCCCTGCGGGACGAGTTCGGCGGCGAGGTGCCGGGGCGCCTCGAGGACCTGGTGCGGCTGCCCGGCGTCGGCCGCAAGACGGCCCACGTCGTCCTGGGGAACGCGTTCGGCAAGCCCGGCATCACCGTCGACACCCACTTCCAGCGCCTGGTCCGCCGCTGGCGGTGGACGGAGGAGTCGGAGCCGGAGAAGATCGAGGCCGCGGTCGCCGAGATCTTCCCCAAGAAGGAGTGGACGATGCTGTCGCACCGGGTCATATTCCACGGGCGCCGCATCTGCCACAGCCGTAAGCCCGCCTGTGGCGCCTGCCCCGTCGCGCATCTGTGCCCCTCGTACGGCGAGGGCGAGACGGACCCGGAGAAGGCGAGGAAGCTCCTCAAGTACGAGCTGGGCGGCCAGCCGGGCCAGCGGCTCAAGCCCCCGGCCGACTACCCGGGCAAGCCGGCACCGGCCGCGGGTCCCTGAGCCGCGGGGCTCCCCACCGGCCGGGCCCCCGCCCGGCCCGCCACCGCAGGACCGACCCCGAGGAAGCCCATGACCAGTGCGCACCACGTCGACATCCACCGGGTCGGTCCCGACGCGCTGCCCGAGTGGCTGCGGCCCCTGGCGCGCGCCGCCCACACCATCACCCCCCGGCAGCTCAGCCGCTTCCTCCCGCCGCCCGAGGGCGGCCGGCAGTCGGCGGTGCTCGTGCTGTTCGGCGAGGGGCCGAGCGGCCCCGAGCTGCTGCTGCTCCAGCGGGCCACCAGCCTGCGGGCGCACGCCGGCCAGTCCTCGTTCCCCGGCGGCGCGCTCGACCCGGGCGACGGCGACCCGGAGGGCGAGGGCCCGCTGCGGGCCGCGCTGCGCGAGGCAGCCGAGGAGACCGGCCTCGACCCGGCCGGGGTGCGGATCTTCGCCACCCTGCCCCGGCTCTACATCCCGGTCAGCGGCTTCGTCGTCTCGCCGGTGCTCGGCTGGTGGCACGAGCCGACCCCGGTGGCGCCCGTGGACCCGGCCGAGACGGCCCGCGTCTTCACCGTGCCGCTCGCCGAGCTCGCCGCCGCCGCCAGCCGCGGCACCGCCCTGCACCCCAGCGGCTACCGCGGCCCGTGCTTCCTCGTCGCCGACACCCTGGTCTGGGGCTTCACGGCCGGCCTCATCGACCGGATCCTCTACTACGCGGGGTGGGAGGAGCCGTGGGACCACCGGCGGGAGATCCCACTCGACCACGGCGCGTGAGACGGTATCCGTCATGAACGTCCTCGACGTGCTGCTGGTGTTGGCCGGGATCTGGTTCGCCGTCATCGGTTACCGGCAGGGATTCGTGATCGGAGTCCTCTCCGTCACGGGCTTCGTCGGCGGTGGCTTAGCCGCCGTCTACGGGCTGCCCCTGGTGTGGCGCGAGATGAACGACGGCGGCCAGCCGGCCGACGCGGCCGTGATCGCGGCCGTCGTCATCGTGCTCCTCGCCGCCTCCATCGGCCAGGCCCTCACCACCCACTGGGGCAACCGGCTGCGCGGCCGCATCACGTGGCGCCCGGCCCGCGCGCTCGACGCCACCGGCGGCGCCCTGGTCAACGTCCTGGCCATGCTGCTCGTCGCCTGGCTGATAGGTTCCGCGCTCGCCATGACCACGCTGCCCACGGTGGGCCGCGAGGTGCGCGACTCCCGGGTGCTCGGCGCCCTCTCCGGCGCCCTGCCCGAGCGGGCCGACACCTGGTTCACGGACTTCGGCTCCGTCCTCGCCCAACAGGGCTTCCCCCAGGTCTTCGCGCCCTTCGACGACGAGGTCATCACGGCCGTCCCGCCACCCGACCCGGCGCTGGCCACCAGCCCCGTCGTCGAGCAGGCGAAACGGTCCATCGTCAAGGTCGAGGGCACCGCCACCGGTTGCGGCAAGGTCCTGGAGGGCACCGGCTTCGTCTTCGCGGCGGAGCGCGTGATGACCAACGCGCACGTCGTCGGCGGCGTCACCGAGCCCACCGTGCAGATCGGCGGCGAGGGCGAGCTGTTCGACGCCGAGGTCGTGCTCTACGACTGGCAGCGCGACATCGCCGTGCTCGACGTGCCGGGGCTCGACGCGCCGCCGCTCCAGTTCGCCCAGGACGACGCCGTCACCGGCGACGACGCGATCGTCGCCGGCTTCCCCGAGAGCGGCCCGTTCGACGTGCGCCCGGCCCGCGTCCGCGAGCGCTTCGACGCCAACGGCCCCGACATCTACCGCCGCGGCACCGTCGACCGCGACATCTACTCCCTCTTCTCCACCGTCCGCCCCGGCAACTCGGGCGGCCCGCTGCTCACCCCGGACGGCCGCGTGTTCGGCGTGATCTTCGCCAAGTCACTGGACGACGCCGACACCGGATACGCCCTCACCAACGACGAGTTGGCCGAGCTGATCGCCCTGGGCCGCGCCACCGAGGGGCGGGTCGACACCCAGGGCTGCGCGCTGTAGCCCGAGGGAGCGGGGCGGACGCCGGTCAGCTTCGGGGGTGCCGCAGCCGGACCCCGACCCACCGGGCGCGCCGGCGCAGGATGTCCGGGAAACCGATCCGCGGATCCGGCAGCGAGCCGCCCCGGGTCCGCCGCGCGGCGCTGAGCCGCGCCCGCGTTGCGGCGCCAGCGCCGCGTCGATCACGTGCCACGTCACGGTAGTCGTGCCAGCCCATACCCGCTCCCTGCCCGCTTCCAAGGTCAGTAACCTCCCGGATGCGAAGTCGGTCGGCGTATGCGGCCGGCCTGTGCGGATGGCCTGTGCGGCCGGCACATGCGGGACGGCTGACGCGGCCGATCGGTCGCGGCGGAGCGACCTAGGGCCTGTCTTTTGGATCTTCGTGGATCAGCGAGCGGCGGATGGCGCCCGGCTGGCAAGGCGCCGGATCGCAGCTCGTACTTGGCCGTACTCGCGCGATTCGGCAACGCAGCCAGGCGGGATGCCAGCCGTCGCGAGCCCGCGAAGATCCGGAAGACAGGCCCTAGCGACGACGGTCCGGTTCCGGGTCGCGTAGCCAGTCGATCAGCTCGGCGCTGAACGCCACCGCGTCCTCCTCGTGCGGGTAGTGCCCGAGCCCGTCGAAGAGCCGCCAGCGGTAGGGCGCCTCCACGTACTCGCCGGAGCCCGCCACGCTCCTGGTGCGCATCACCGGGTCGAGCGAGCCGTGCAGGTGCAGCGTCGGCACCAGCACCGGCCGCTTCATCCGCCGGTTGAACTGGATGCCGTCCGGGCGGGCGATCGACCGCACCATCCAGCGGTAGGGCTCTATGGCGCAGTGCGCCGTCGACGGGATCGCCATCGCCTGCCGGTAGACCTCCACGGCCTCCGGCTCCGGCTGGCGCGGCCCCGACCACTCGCGCAGCAGCCTGCCCACCGCCTCCGCGTCGTCCGCCACCAGCTGCCGCTCCGGCAGCCAGGGCCGCTGGAAGCCCCAGACGTAGGAACTCGCCGCCGTCTGCCGCGGATCCCTCAGCAGCGCGGAACGCCAGCTGCGCGGATGCGGCATCGAGGACACCACCAGGCGGCGCACCAGCTTGGGCCGCATCACCGCCGCCGTCCACGCCAGGTAGCCGCCGAGGTCGTGCCCGACGAGCGCCGCGTCCGGCTCGCCGAGCGAGCGGATCACCCCGGTGACGTCGAGCGCCAGGTTGGCCGGGTCGTAGCCGCGCGGCGTCCGGTCGCTGCCGCCCACCCCGCGCAGGTCCATCGCCACCGCCCGGTAGCCGGCGTCGGCCAGCGCCGTGAGCTGGTGCCGCCAGGCCCACCAGAACTGCGGGAAGCCGTGCAGCAGCAGCACCAGCGGGCCGTCGCCGAGCTCGGCGATGTGGAAGCGGGCGCCGTTGGCGGCGACATGACGGTGCGTCCACGGCCCGTCCCGCAGGACGACCGCGGACCGCATCCCCGACTGGTCAGGAGCGGTCATGTGGACGAGCCTGCCTCGTCGGCGGGGACGCCACGCGGCCGGGGCCTGACGCTCGACAGTACGGAAGCCGACGCCTTGGCGGAGCGGATCGAACGCTCGGGCGGCGCGATCCGGCCGAACCTGCTCTTGGCGAGCAGGAAGAGCAGCAGCGCGAGCAGCACGTAGAAGCCGCCCACGATGGTGCAGGAGAGGGCGAGCGAGATCCCCCACCAGTTGTGGATCCAGAAGGCCAGCGCGAAGCTGAACAGCGGCACCGCGAAGACCGTCAGCACGGCTCCCACCATGCCGGCCACGCTGCCGAGCAGCGCCCGCCTGACGTCCTGCCGCAACTCGGCCTTGGCCAGCGCGATCTCGTCGTGCACCAGGCCGGACAGCTCGGCGGTGGCCGAAGCGACCAGCTCTCCCAGGCTGCGGCCCTCGTCGGCTGCGGTCATCGCGTTCTCTCCCTCTCTTCTCTCCAGGACGCGTCGCGCCCGGAGGTGGTTGCTGCGCGTGCACGACGGTAGTGGGATGTTCGCCCGGGGGAGCGATGCCGCAAATGGTATAGGGGCGCCCGGCGGACACCGGACGCCCCTCAACCCGTCGAACGGGTAACGCTCAGTCCTCGCTGGCCGCGGACGGCAGCTTGGCCTGGATCAGGTCCATCACCGTGGAGTCGGTCAGCGTGGTCACGTCACCCAGCTCGCGGTTCTCCGCCACGTCCCGCAGCAGCCGGCGCATGATCTTGCCCGACCGGGTCTTGGGCAGCTCGTCGACCGGCAGGATCTTCTTGGGCTTGGCGATCGGCCCCAGCTCCTTGGCGACGTGCGCCCGCAGCTCGTCCACCAGGCCCGGGGCCTCCTCGGCGCCGCCGCGCAGGATCACGAACGCGACGATGGCCTGGGTGGTCTGCGGGTCGGTGGCGCCCACCACGGCCGCCTCCGCGATCCGCGGGTGCGAGACGAGCGCCGACTCCACCTCGGTGGTCGAGATGTTGTGGCCCGACACCAGCATCACGTCGTCCACCCGGCCCAGCAGCCAGATGTCGCCGTCCGCGTCCTTCTTGGCGCCGTCGCCCGCGAAGTACCTGCCGGGGAAGCGGGACCAGTAGGTGTCGAGGTAGCGCTGGTCGTCGCCCCAGATGGTGCGCAGCATGGACGGCCAGGGCTCGGTCAGCGTCAGGTAGCCGCCCGAGCCGTTGGCCACCTCGTTGCCGTCGTCGTCGACCACGGTGGCGCTGATGCCGGGCAGCGGCACCTGCGCGGAGCCCGGCTTGGCGTGGGTGACGCCGGGCAGCGGGCTGATCATGATGCCGCCGGTCTCCGTCTGCCACCAGGTGTCGACGACCGGGACGCGGTCGCCGCCGATGTGCTTGCGGTACCAGATCCACGCCTCGGGGTTGATCGGCTCGCCGACCGAGCCGAGCAGGCGCAGGCTGCTGAGGTCGAAGCCGGCGGGCACGTCGTCGCCCCACTTCATGCAGGTGCGGATCGCGGTCGGCGCGGTGTAGAGGAGGGTCACGCCGTACTTCTGGACGATCTCCCACCAGCGGCCGTTGTGCGGGGTGTTGGGGGTGCCCTCGTAGACCACCTCGGTGGCGCCGTTGGCCAGCGGGCCGTACACGATGTAGGAGTGGCCGGTGACCCAGCCGACGTCGGCGGTGCACCAGTAGACGTCGGACTCGGGCTTCAGGTCGAAGACGGCGTGGTGGGTGTAGGCCACCTGGGTGAGGTAGCCGCCCGAGGTGTGCAGGATGCCCTTCGGCTTCCCGGTGGTGCCCGAGGTGTAGAGGATGAACAGCGGGTGCTCGGCGTCGAACGCCTGGGGGGTGTGCTCCTCCGGCTGACGGTCCACCAGCTCGTGCCACCACACGTCCCGGCCCTCGCGCCACGCCACGTCCTGGCCGGTGCGGCGCACCACCAGCACGCTGCGCACCGCCTCCGTGCCGGGGCGGGTCAGCGCCTCGTCCACCGCGGGCTTCAGCGCCGAGGGCGCGCCGCGCCGCCAGCCGCCGTCCGAGGTGATGACGATCCGGGCGTCGGCGTCCACGATCCGGGTGGCCAGCGCGTCGGCGGAGAACCCGCCGAACACCAGCGAGTGCGGGGCGCCGATCCGGGCGCAGGCCAGCATCGCGATGATCGCCTCGGGGATCATCGGCAGGTAGATGGCGACCCGGTCGCCGGCCTCGACGCCCAGCTCGGTGAGCGCGTGCGCGGCCTTGGAGACCTCGCGCTGGAGCTCGGCGTAGGTGATGGCGCGCGAGTCGCCCGGCTCGCCCTCGAAGTGGATGGCGACCCGGTCCCCGTGGCCGGCCTCGACGTGCCGGTCGACGCAGTTGTACGCCACGTTGAGCCGGCCGTCGGCGAACCACTTGGCGAAGGGCGGGTTGGACCAGTCAAGCGTCTGGGTGGGCTCCTGCTCCCAGCTGAGCCGGCGCGCCTGCTCGGCCCAGAACGCGAGCCGGTCGGCGGCGGCCGCCTCGTAGGCGTCGGCGGTGACGTTGGCGCCGGCGGCCAACTCGGCGGGGGGAGCGAACCGCCGCTCCTCCGTCATGAGATTGGCCAGGCTCTCTTTACTCACGACATCTCCCTCGGCGTGCTGGTGTGTCCCAGGGCACACCCCATCAGTCCGGATGGGCTTTGACAAGGGCAACCGGACGAGTGGTGTAGACCTGTCGCGGTGGAGTGCGACGAACGGCACCGAGGCGCGGTGAGCGGCCCGCGGGCGCGCGCCGAACGGCACCCGCGGGCCGCGCCGGGTCAGCCGGGCAGCGGCTCCGCGCACGCGTCGGGCCGCCGCTCGTCGGGCCGCACCGCCGCGAACACCGGCGCCGGGCCCGCGGCCACGCCCCGGTTCAACACGTACGCCTGGGCCTCCCCGACGTGGAAGTACATGCCGCGCAGATCGAGCTCGCCCTCCGCCATCCGCCGCGCCACGCACGGGTGCAGCGCGAGGTGGTCGAGCTGCTGCAGCACGTTGGTCAGGCACAGGGCCTCCAGCGCGTCGGCCGGCGGCCGCGCGTCGAGCCGGGGGGCCGTGCCGTTGGCCTGGGCGAGCCGGGCGAGGCTGGGCCGGCCGTGCCGCAGCCAGCGGTCGAGGGAGCTGGCCGCGCCCTGATCCGCCGCCTCCGACTCGATCAGACCGTCCGGGCTGAGCGACTCCAGCGCGTGCATCGCCCCGCAGCCCGAGTGCCCGCACACCGTGATGGAGCGCACCCGCAGCACGTCGACGGCGTACTCGATGGCCGCCGCCACCGAGTGGTCGGCCGACTCGGCGCCGGGCGGCGGCACCAGGTTGCCCACGTTGCGCACGGTGAACAGGTCGCCCGGGCCGCTCGACGTGATCATGCTGGTGACCAGGCGGGAGTCGGCGCAGGTGATGAACAGCTCGCCGGGCCGCTGCCCCTCGTCCGCGAGCCTGGCCAGCTCGCGGCGCACCAGCGGCGCCGTGGTGCGCTGGAAGTTCCGCACGCCGACGAGCAGTTGGTCGGGGTGGTGGTCGCCGACGCGCAGCGGCCCCGGGCTGCCGGCGACCGGCGGCGGCGCCGCCGTGCACTGGTGGTTGCGCCAGGGGAGCCAGGGCCGGCACTGGTGGGGCGTGGACAGGTCGTCCAGGAGCCGCCTCCCCGACCTGCCGGTGATCTCCACCGGACCGCCCTGCGCGGCGTGTGCCGTCCGCCAGTCGTGCAGCGTCTCGTAGGCCGCGTGGTCCATGAACGTGCCGTCCAACTCGACGGTGGCGGGCTCGTTTTCGGGCACCAGCGCCAGCGCCCGGCTCAGCCGCGGCACCGCGAGGAACGTCAACTGCCCGTGCACCCTGATGTGGTGCGAGCCGTCGGCCAGCCGCTCGTGGCCGATCCTGGTGTGGGTCAGCCGGTGCAGCGCCACCGCGACGGCCACCGCGATGCCGATGCCCACACCCTCCAGCACGCCGAGGAAGGTGACCGCGGCCGCCGTGACCGCGTACACCAGCACCTCGCGGTGCCGGGTGACGCTGCGGATGTGCGTGATCTTGACCATCTGCACGCCGACCACCGCCACCAGGGCGGCGAGCGCGGCCAGCGGGATCTGCTCCAGCAACCCGACGAGCAGCCCGGTGGCCAACAGCACCCAGCAGCCGTGCAGGACGGTGGACCAGCGGCTGACGGCGCCGGCCGCCACGTTGGCCGCGCTGCGCACCGCGACGCCGCTGATCGGCAGCCCGCCGAGCAGCCCGGACACCACGTTGCCCGTGCCCTGGCCCCGCAGCTCCCGGTCCAGGTCGGCCCGGCGCACCGGGGGCCCGCCGGCCCGCTGCCTGGCCGTCGCCAGCTTGTCCACGGCCACCGCGGACAGCAGCGACTCGACGCTCGCCACCAGGGTGATGGTGAGCACGGCCGCCGCGATACCGAGCACCGGCCCCTCCGGCATGCCGGAGAGCGAGTGGCTGCTCCAGCTCGGCAGGTCGGCGCGGGGCAGCCGCAGGTCGAGCGCCCAGGCGAGCAGGGTGGCCAGGGCCATCGCGGCGAGCGCGGCCGGCACCGCGCCGCGCACCGCACCGCCGATCCGGCCCGGCAGCCGGGGCCAGCCGAGCAGCACCGCCACCGTGAGGCCGCCGACGACCGCCGCCGTGAGGTGTGGATCCGTCAACTGGCCCGGCAGGTCGCGCAGGTTGTCGAGCGCGGAGGTCTCCGGGCTGCCGCCGAGGACGACATGGAGCTGGGCGAGGGCCATGGTGATGCCGATGCCGGCGAGCATGCCGTGCACGATGGCGGGGCTGACCATCAGGGCGGCGCGGGCCACCCGCAGTGCGGAGAGCGCCAGTTGGGTGAGGCCGGCGAGCACGGTGATGGCGCAGGTGGCGCGCCAGCCGTACTCCTGGATGAGCTCGGCGGTGACCACGGTGAGGCCGGCGGTCGGGCCGCTCACCTGGAGCGGGGCGCCACCGAGGGCGCCGGCGAGGATGCCGCCGACCGCGGCGGCGACGAGGCCCGCCTGGAGCGGGGCCCCGGTGGCGAGGGCGATGCCGAGCGAGAGCGGCAGCGCGATCAGGAACACGGAGATCGACGCGGATACGTCGGGTCGGCGAGGGGCGCAGGCGGACATGTTCCGTCTCCGTCCAGGAGGTGCTGGCGAGGGTGGTCGACGTTGGCTTCGAGGGCTTCGAGGGCTTTCGGAAGAGAACCGACCGTGAAGGTATGGCCAGGCTCAAGCGTCAGTAAATGAAGGGTAATGGCACGTAAAGGCGTCGACTACTCGGGGAAAGCCCCCGCCCGGAAATTACTCCTTACGAGCTAAATAATCATTCAATCCGCTTGTCGTATTAACATCTCACTTCCACATCTCTTATGAAGTTGGGACTGGCGTACCGATGAGGTGTGGGAGGACCCATGGTGGTCTTGCGTGGAATGCGAGCGGCTCGGTGGTCGGCGGCCGCCGCGCTGCTGCTCGGGGTGGCCGGCTGCGGCACCTTCGGCGACGAGCCGGACGGCGGCGGGGAGAAGGAGCCGAAGAAGCGGGGCGAGGCCTCGCCCGACCATCCGGGGCCCCCGTCCCGCGAGTCCCTTGAGCAGGCCGGGAAGCTGATCGGCGACGGCTCGACCGCCGACACCGGGCCACAGCCCAACCAGCCGAAGGCCACCCGGCTCCGACCCGGCGAGGAGCCACCGCAGTTCGTCGTCTTCTCCTGGGACGGCGCGGGCGAGGACGGCAACCGGCTGTTCTCCCACTTCCGCGAGGTGGCCAAGGAAAACGACGCGAGCATGACCTATTTCCTCTCCGGCCTCTATCTGCTTCCCGAGAGCGAGCGGCAGCGTTACCGGCCGCCCGGGCACGCGCCCGGCGCCTCCGACATCGGTTACCTCAGCGACGAGAACATCCGGGCCACCATCGAACAACTACGCGCCGCCTGGCTGGACGGCAGCGAGATCGGCACCCATTTCAACGGCCACTTCTGCGGCCCCGGCGGCGTGGGCGACTGGTCGGTCGAGCAGTGGGTGAGCGAGATCACGCAGGCGAAGTGGATGGTCGAGAACTGGCGCACCACCACCGGGTTCAACGACCTGGAACCGCTGCCCTTCGACTACGAGAAGGAGTTGGTCGGCGGCCGCGCGCCCTGCCTGGAAGGGCAGCGGAACCTGCTGAAGGCCGCCGCCGAGACGGGACTGCGCTACGACTCGAGCGGCAGCGGCCGGCAGGTCTGGCCGGAGCGGAGCGCCGAGGGCGTCTGGGACATCCCGCTCCAGGAAGTTCCGATGCCCGGACGCGAGTTCGAGACCCTCTCGATGGACTACAACTACATGTACAACCAGTCGGGCGAGGGCAGCGGCGACCCCGCCATGCACCCGGTGTGGGAGGAGCAGATGCGCGACGGGCTGCTCGCCGCGTTCGACCGCGCCTACCACGGCAACCGGGCGCCGCTCATCATCGGCAACCACTTCGAGGACTGGAACGACGGCATCTACATGCGCGCCGTCGAGGACGTCATCGAGGAGGTGTGCCCGAAGGATAGCGTGCGGTGCGTCTCCTTCCGGCAGCTCGTCGACTGGCTCGACGCCCAGGACCCGGCCGTGCTCGAACTGCTGCGGACCCTGGACGTCGGAGTCAGCCCGCCCGGCGGCTGGCAGGCGTTCCTCGGCGGGATCAGGCCCGCCGCCTTCGGGTTCAGCGCCCCGCCCGGGCGGGCTCAGGCCAGCTGAGGGCTGGGCAGCCGCGCCTCGCTGAGCGTGAAGCCGGGGTCGACCTGCGCGGCCAGGTCGGCCCCGGTCCGCTCGTTCCCCCAACTCGCCGCGTTCCTCAGGTGGAAGTGCACCATCTGCTGCGTGTAACGCTCCCAGTCGCGGCGGGCGTAGGCCGCGTCGGCCGCCTCGAACAGCACGTCCAGGGCCCGGGCGTTCTCCGACTCCAGCTCGCCGAACGGCCGCCCGCTGCCACGCTCCAGCGCCCGCACCCAGTCCGACTGGCCGAAGGCGACCAGCAGGTCGTCCCCCACCTCGGCGCGCAGGAAGTCCAGGTCCTCCGGGCCCTGCACCTTGTTGCCGACCACGCGCAGCGCGACCCCGAAGTCCCGCGCGTAGTCCCGGTACTGGCGGTAGACCGAGACGCCCTTGCGGGTCGGCTCGGCCACCAGGAAGGTCATGTCGAAGCGCGTGAACATGCCGGAGGCGAACGAGTCGCTGCCGGCCGTCATGTCGACCACCATGAACTCGCCGCGCCCGTCCACCAGGTGGTTGAGCACCAGCTCGACGGCGCCGGTCTTGGAGTGGTAGCAGGCGACGCCCAGGTCGTCCTCCGTGAAGGGCCCGGTGACCAGCAGCCGCGCGACGCCGTCGTCCAACGGGACGGCGCGGGCGCAGGCGTCGAAGATCGGGTTGTCCTCGCCGAGCCGCAGCAGCCGCGAACCCTCGCCCGGCGGCGTGGTCTTGATCATCGTCTCGGCCGAGAGGATCCGCGGGTTGGCGCCGCGCAGGTAGTCCTTGATCAGCCCGAGCCGCTCGCCCATGGGGGGCAGCGCGGCGGCCTGCTCCTCCGTCAGCCCGAGCGCCACGCCCAGGTGCTGGTTGATGTCGGCGTCCACCGCGGTCACCGGGACCCGGCGGGCCGCGAGGCGCCGGATGAACAGCGAGGACAGCGTCGTCTTCCCGCTGCCGCCCTTGCCTACGAAAGCGATCTTCATGTTCATTAGCGTAGCCCGGGGTGGGAGAGCCCAAGGCCATTCGAGGGACGGGGCCACTCGAACGTGTGGGTCGTGCCGGGAGGTTCACCGCGATCGGGCCCCGCCTAGGCTTCGGGGCATGAACGCCGACGCAGACCCGACCCCCCGCCGTTCGACCGTCCCGGACCCCGCGGGCGATCCGCTGGCGCCGCTGGCCGAGCTCCCCGGGGTGGCGGACGCCGTCGAGTCGGTGCGCGCCGCCGTGGACGGCGTCTACCGGCACCGCGTGATGCGCCGCCGCAGCCCGGAGATCGCGGCCGAGGCGGCGCTGCGCGGCGCCCGCGCCTCGGCGGCGCTGGCCGGCGCCGACTGGGCGCTCGAAGAGGTGCGCCGCCGCAGCGACTTCGGCGCGGACCCACAGGCGCGGGCGGTGGGCGCCGCGCTGCGACTCACCGCGGAGGCCGGGCAGTCGCTCGGGATCTGGCCGGTCTCGCCGCTGCGGGTGCTCGCGCGGCTGCACCTGGTGGCCGCCGGCGGCGGCTCGGCGGCCGAGGAGGCCGTGGGCCGGCCCAGGCTGCCCGGCGAGGCGGTCGCGGACGACGAGTGGGGCGACGGCGCCCCGGCGCCGGACGCCGGCGAGGTGGCGGCCCGACTCGACGCGTTGGGCCGCGTCGTGCTCGGCGGCACCTCGGCGCCGGCGCTGGTGACGGCCGCCGTGGTGCACGGCGAGTTGGCCGCGCTGCGCCCGTTCGTCACGCACAACGGTGAGGTCGCGCGGGCGGCGGAGCGGATCGTGCTGGTCGGGGGCGGGCTCGACCCGAAGTCCGTGGCGCCGGCCGAGGTCGGGCACGCCGAGCTGGGGCGGCCGGCCTACCTCGCCGCGCTCGCCGGCTACGCGTCGGGGACCAGGGACGGGGTGGCGGGGTGGATCGTCCACTGTGGCAGGGCGATCGAGCTCGGGGCGCGGGAATCGGTCGCCGTGTGCGAGGCGTTGCAGCGCGGCGCCGCCTGAGCGGGGGAGGGGTGAGCAGGGCGAGAAGGGGGCGAAAGGTAAAATCTCGCGCCTCCCGTTTCCCTTTTGACCCCATCGGAGTACAAAGGACTCAACGGCCCATGGACCGGGACACATGAACACCGGGGACCCACGCGTAGCCGACCCGCCAACCGGGCCACGAGATTGTGTGCACGCACTGATACCCCGATGGGCATGTCGGCGGCGGCGCTCCATACGGAGCGCCGCTGCTTCGCGTGCGGCGGTGCTCGTGCCAGTGGCGCTGGCGCTGGCGCTCAGGCGCGGCGCGCGGCCGTCCTGCGGCGGCTGGCGTACCAGACGATGCCCGCGGCGCAGGCCGCGGCGGCCACCGCCGCGCCCGCCGCGAGCGCCGGCCTGGGCGGCAGCCCCGGCAGCCGCTGCTTGAGCCGCACCGGGCGCTCGAAGGCGAGAACCGGCCATTCGCGGGCGGCCGCCTCACGGCGGAGCGCCCGGTCCGGGTTGACGGCGTGCGGGTGGCCGACCGTCTCCAGCATCGGGACGTCGGTGATCGAGTCGCTGTAGGCGTAGCAGCGGGTCAGGTCGTACCCCTCGGAGGCGGCGAGCTCGATGATGGCCTCCGCCTTGGTCGGGCCGTAGGCGTAGTAGTCGATCTCGCCGGTGTAGCGGCCGTCGGCCACCGCCATCCTGGTGGCCACCACCCGGTCCGCGCCCAGCAGTTCGCCGATCGGCTCGACCAGGTCGGCGGCCGAGGAGCTGACGATCACCACGTCCCGCCCCGCGGCGTGGTGGCGCTCGATCAGCGAGGCGGCCTCGTCGTAGATGATCGGGTCGATCACCTGGTGCAGCGTCTCGGCGACGATCTCCCCGACCTGGCGCACGCTCCAACCACGGCACAGCGCCGACATGTACTCCCGCATCCGCTCCATCTGGTCGTGGTCGGCGCCGCCGAGCAGGTAGACGAACTGGGCGTAGGCGGTGCGCAGCACGGCGCGGCGGTTGATCAGCCCGCCCTGGTAGAAGTGCCGGCTGAAGGTGAAGGTGCTCGACTTGGCGATGACCGTCTTGTCCAGGTCGAAGAAGGCGGCGGTGCGTGGCGGGGGCAGGGTTTCCACGCTCCGAGCATACGGCCCGCCATTCGGCGTACCCTGGGGCGCGTGGGTTTGCCTGAGAGGGCTCTCGGGTACACCATGGAAGTCACGGATCGTTCGCGACCGTGCTAACCCGGTCCGACTCCTCCCCCCCGAGTCGGCCGAGGAAGACGACCCCCGCTCTCCCCCCCGGCGGGGGTCGTCGCATGTCCGGGGGCCTTTCCCCACCCGGGCCGGCCGTGGCGCCGGCCCTTCCGCGTTCCTGAACAGACCGTGGCCGCGGCGTGCGTTCCGCGGCATCCCTCACCCTGAGTAGCTGAATCGGGTGAACGAGTTATCCACAGCGGCCGGGTCGTCCACAGATTTCGGCCGAGATCCCCACGCGCCCCGGATCGGACGCACCGTGGTGTGGCGCCGCGGCGCTCGGTCACCGACCGGGTGCCGGGCGTGACCGCGGGGGCCGACGCCCCCGAGGGACACCACGGCGAACGGGGACGGGCCATGGCCGAATCCATTCTGATTCTCACCGAGGACGAGGAACTCCTCGACGACCTGCTGCGGCTGTGCGCGGCGGCCGGGGCGGAGGCCGAGGTGGCGCCCGGGGCGCCACCGCCGGCCGGGCGCTGGGAGCGGGCACCACTGGTGCTGGTCGGCGACGACCGGGCCGCGGCGCGGCCGGGCGCCGACCGCTGGCCCGGCCGCCGCCCCGGGGTGCTGCTGGTCGGCCGGGACCTCGACGACCACACGATCTGGGCCCGCGGCGTGGCGCTCGGCGCCGAGCAGGTGCTGCACCTGCCGTCCGACGAGAGCTGGCTCGCCGACCGCATCGCGGACGCGGTGGAGCCGGCCGGGCCGCCGGCCCTCACCGTCGGCGTGCTGGGCGGGCGCGGCGGCGCCGGGGCCTCGTCGCTGGCCTGCGCGCTCGCCGTGACGGCGGCGCGGCAGGGCCGGCGCACCACCCTGGTCGACGGGGACCCGCTGGGCGGCGGCCTCGACCTGCTGTTCGGCGGCGAGGGCGCGTCGGGGCCGCGCTGGCCCGCCTTCGTCTCGGCGCGCGGCCGGCTGTCCGGCACGGCGCTCGACGAGTCGCTGCCGCGGCCACACGGGCTCAGCCTGCTCAGCTGGGACCGCTCGGACGTCGCCCGGCTGCCGTCCGAGGCGATGCGCTCGGTGCTCACCGCCGCCAGGCGCGGCGGCGGCGTGGTCGTCATCGACCTGCCGCGCACGGTGGACGAGTCGGTCGCCGAGGCACTGACCAGCCTCGACCTGGGGCTGCTCGTGGTGCCTGGCGAGCTGCGCGCGGCGGCCGCGGCGCGGCGGGTGGTGGCCACGGCCGGGGCGCTGGTGCGGGACCTGCGGGTGGTGGCGCGGGCCTCCGCCGCCGGGCTGCCGGGCGCCGAGCTGGCCAGGCTGCTCGGGCTTCCGCTGGCCGGCGAGCTGCCCGACGAGCCGGGGCTGCGGGCGGCCGCCGAGTCCGGTGAGCCGCCGGGGGCCGACGCCAAGGGCGTACTGGCCAGGTTCTCCGCGGCGTTGCTCGACCGCGCCCTGCCCAGCGCCGAGGCCGTCGCATGAGCGCGCCGACCGTGCCGGGACCGGTGCCGGCCGCCGAGCTGCCCGAGGTGCCAGGTCTTGCCGGGCTGCTGGAGGAGGTGCGGCTGCGGCTCGCCGCCGAGGGCGCCGAGCCGACGCCCGGCCGGGTGGCGGCGGCGCTCCGCGCCCAGGGCCGGCTGCTCGGCGACAGCGCCGTGCTGTCGATCGTCGGCGCGCTCCGCTCCGAGCTGGTGGGCGCGGGACCGCTCCAGCCGCTGCTGGCCGCGCCCGGCACCACGGACGTCCTGGTCAACGGGCCCGACGAGGTCTGGGTCGACCGCGGCCAGGGCCTGGAGCGGGCACCGGTCAGGTTCCCGGACGCGGCCGCCATCCGCCGGCTCGCGCAGCGGCTCGCCGCCGCGGCCGGCCGCCGCCTCGATGACGCCAGGCCCTGGGCCGACGTGCGGCTGCCCGACGGCACCCGGATGCACGCGGTGCTGCCGCCGGTGGTCGTCGGCTCGCCCTGCCTCTCGCTGCGGGTGGTGCGCCCCCGCGCCTTCTCGCTCGCCGAGCTCACCGCGGCCGGCACCGTCCCGCCCGGCGGCGAGCGGCTGCTGCGAGCCGTCCTGGCCGCCCGGCTCTCCTTCCTGATCAGCGGCGGCACCGGCTCGGGCAAGAGCACCCTGCTGTCCACGCTGCTCGGCCTCGTCGACCCGGCGGAGCGGATCGTGCTCGTCGAGGACTCGGCCGAGCTGCGGCCCAGCCACCGGCACGTGGTCAGGCTGGAGACCAGGCCGGCCAACCAGGAGGGCGTGGGTCGCGTCGCGCTGCGGGACCTGGTGCGCCAGGCGCTGCGGATGCGCCCCGACCGGCTGGTGGTCGGCGAGTGCCGGGGCGCCGAGGTCACCGACCTGCTGGCCGCTCTCAACACGGGCCACGAGGGCGGCTGCGGCACCCTGCACGCCAACGCGGCGGCCGACGTGCCGGCCAGGCTTGAGGCGCTCGGCAGCACGGCCGGGCTGTCCAGGGCCGCGCTGCACAGCCAGCTGGCGGCCGCGCTGTGCGCCGTGATCCACCTCGGCAGGGACCGTGCCACGGGACAGCGGAGGATCGCCGAGATCCACGTGTTCGAGCGGGACGGCGGCGGCCTCGTGCACACGGTGCGGGCGGCCGGCTGGAGCCCCGATGGCTTCCGGCCGGGGCCCGGCTGGGGTCGGCTCGCCGAGCTGTGCGCCGGGCGAGGGGAGTCGGCGTCGTGAGCGCGCAGCTGGTGGGGTTCGCGGCGGCGCTGTTCGCCGGTGCCGGGGCGTGGCTGCTGGTCGACGTCCCCGGGCGGCGACCCGGCGCCCGCCTGGCGGCCGTCGGCGGCCCGCGTCCCGCGCGGCGCCGGACACCCTGGCCGGCGCTCCGGCGGGCGCGCTGGTCGCCGCCCAGGCTGGCTGAGCCGGCCGAGCGGCGGGTGGTGCTGTGGTGCCTGGCCGGCGGGCTGCTGTTCGGCCTCTGGGGGAGCTCCTGGCTGCCGCCCGTGGCGTCCGTGCCGCTCGCGCCGCTGGCCGTGCGCTGGTGGCGCGGGGTGGCGGAGCGCCGCGAGGCGGACCTGCGGCGGGCCGCCGTCATCGCCTTCTGCGCCTCGCTCGCCGGCGAGCTGCGCGCCGGCCGGCAGCCGGCCCGCGCCGTGCTCGCCGCCGGCCTGGCCGGGCTCGGCGAGCCGGGGGCCGCGGTGCTCGCGGCCGCCCGGTACGGCGGGGACGTGCCGGCGGCGCTGTGCGCCGCCGCGGCCCAGCCGGGCGCCGGCGGGCTGCGGGGAGTGGCCGCCTGCTGGGAGGTGGCGGTGGACGGCGGGGCCTCGCTGGCCACCGGCCTGGAGCGGGTGGCCGCCGCGCTGCGCGCCGAGCGCGACCAGGAGGACGAGCTGCGCGCGCAGCTGGCCGGGCCGCGCGCCAGCGCCCTGGTGCTGGCCGGGCTGCCGCTGTTCGGGCTGCTGTTCGGCTCGGCGATGGGCGTCGCACCGCTGGAGGTGCTGCTCGGCTCGTCCCTGGGCCTCGGCCTGCTGCTCGCCGGAGTGGTGCTGGAGTGGGGCGGGGTGGTCTGGTGCCGCCTCCTGACCCGCGCGGCCGAGCGAGGCCGGGCGTGAGCGCCCTGGCGGCGGCCGCCCCACCCGTGCTGCTGCTCGCGTCGGTGCTCGCGGCGGCCCTGGCGTTCCGCGGCGCGCCGCTCAGGACCCCACGAGGCGGGCTCGAAGGACCGGCCGCCGGCGCGCCGCCCCGGCCCGCCAGGGGAGGAGTCAGGCCGCCCTGGCGGCGCCGCCAGCGCCCCCTGGAGGATCCGGAACTCCCGCTCGCGGCGGAGCTGTTGGTGGCCTGTCTGGCGGCCGGGGCGGCGCCGGGCGAGGCGGCGAGGGCGGTGGGGGCCGCGCTGGACGGCCCGGTCGGCCGGGCCCTGCTGCGGGCGGCGGCCGAGCTGCGCCTCGGCGGCGACCCGGCGGCCGTCTGGGGCAGGTTCGGCCGGCTGCCGGGCGCGGCCGGGCTGGCCAGGCGGCTCGAACTGGCCGGCACGAGCGGTGCCCCGGTGGTCGCCGCGGTGACGGCCGAGGCGGCCGAGAGCCGGGCCCGTCGCCGCCGGTCGGGGCAGGCGCGGGCGCGCCGGGCCGCGGTGTGGGCCACCGCCCCGCTCGGCCTCTGCTTCCTGCCGAGCTTCCTGCTCATCGGGGTCGCGCCCGTGGTGCTCGGCCTGACCGAGCCGCTGCGGTGACCGCCGGCGCCCGCTCGACACGACACACCCATGACACATGGCGAGGGAAAGGAACGAGAACGATGCGTGGAACGCCTGAGGTGGCCCGCGGGTGGGCCTGGCGACGGGCCGCCCAGCGGCGGGACGCCGGAATGAGCACCGCGGAGTACGCGATCGGCACGCTGGCCGCGGTGGGGCTGGCGACGATTCTGCTGGAGATCGTCACGGGGGGCGGGGTGCGGGGCGCCCTGCAGGAGCTGATCGAGGGGGCGCTCAGTGCGCCGATGTGACCGGAGCGGCGCGGGCCGCCGGGGCGGCCGGGGCGACGGCGGCTTCGTCACGGCGGAGAGCGCGCTGGCGGTGCCCGCGCTGCTGCTGCTCCTCGGCATGCTGCTGTGGGGCCTCGGCACGGTCGCCCTCCAGCTGCGCTGCGGCGACGCGGCCCGGGCCGGGGCCCGCGCCGCGGCCCGCGGCGAGCCGGCGGCGGAGGTCACCGCGGTGGCGCTGGCCGCCGCGCCCGGCGGCGCCGAGGTGCGCGTCGAGCGGGACGGCGGCCTGCACCGGATCCAGGTCACGGTGGGCGCGCCCGGCCCGGGGCCGCTCGCCCTCCCGGTCTCGGGGGAGGCGGTGGCGCATGCCGAGCCCGACTGACCCCCGCCGGCCGGCCGCGGGCGACCGGGGCTCAGGCACGGTGGTCGCGATCGGCTGCGGCGCCGTGCTGTGCCTGGTGTTCGGCGTGCTGCTGACCCTCGGTCAGGTGCTGGGGGCCCGGCAGCGCGCGGCGACCGCCGCCGACCTCGCGGCCCTGGCCGCCGCCGAGCTGGCCCTGTCCGGCGCCGAGGCGGCCTGCGCGCTGGCCGAGCGGGTGGCCGGCGAGCACGACGCCCGGCTGACCCGCTGTCAGCTGGTCGGCGAGATCGCCGATCTCACCGCCGAGGCCACCGCCGGCCCCTACCGGGCCGAGGCCAGGGCCCGGGCCGGGCCGCCGGGCTCCGAAGCCCTGGCCGCCCCGCCGGCGGCGCCCTCACCGGCCGCCGTCGGCCCCGCCGCGCTCGGCGCCGCGCAGCAGCTCGGTCAACAGCCGGACGGCGCCCCGCTTGTGCAGCGGCTCGTTCCCGTTGCCGCACTTGGGCGACTGGATGCAGGACGGGCAGCCGCTCCGGCACTCGCAGGCGGCGATCGCGTCCCTGGTCGCGGTCAGCCACCGCCGGGCGGTGTGGAAGGCGCGCTCGGCGAAGCCGGCGCCGCCCGGGTGGCCGTCGTGCACGAAGACCGTGGGCATCAGGGTGTCCGGGTGCAGCGCGGTGGAGACACCGCCGATGTCCCAGCGGTCGCACGTGGCGAACAGCGGCAGCATCCCGATCGCGGCATGCTCGGCCGCGTGCAGCGCCCCGGGGAGGATCTCCGGCGCGATCCGGGCGGCGTCCAACTGGTCGTCGGTCATCGTCCACCACACCGCGCGGGTGCGCAGCGTCCGCGGCGGCAGGTCGAGCCGGGTCTCGCCCAGCACCTCGCCACTGATCAGCCGGCGGCGCAGATAGGAGACCACCTGGTGGGTGACCTCGACCGAGCCGAAGCAGAGCCGCGCGTCACCCCAGGGCACCTCGGTGTCGGTCTCCAGCACCGCGAGCTCGGTCACCTCCCGGGCCGAGGTGCTCCAAGGCGGGTTCGCCTCCTCGACCAGCGCCACGGAGTCGGCCAGGTCGAGCTCCCTGACCACATAGGTGCGCCCCTGGTGCAGGTGGACGGCGCCGTCGTGCACGGTGCCGTGCGCGGCCGCCGCGTCGACCGTGCCGAGCAGCCGGCCGGTGTCCGCCTCCACCACCCGCACCGGGTCGCCGCCCGAGCCGCGGATGTCCACCAGGTCGGCCGGTCGCTCCCGGCGCGTCCAGTACCAGGACGAGCCGCGCCCGCGCAGCAGCGAGCGCTCGGCGAGCTTGGGCAGCAGCTCGCCCGCGGTCGGCCCGAACAGCGCCTCGTCGCCGGCGAAGTCAGCCTCGGTCAGCGGGAGTTCGGCCGCCGCGGCGCACAGGTGCGGGGCCAGCACATACGGGTTGCCCGGGTCGAGCACGGTGCTCTCCACCGGCTGCCGGAACAGCGCGTCCGGGTGGTGCACCAGATAGGTGTCCAGCGGGTCGTCGCGGGCCACGAGCACGGCGAGCGCCCCCTGCCGCTGCCGGCCGGCCCGGCCGGCCTGCTGCCAGAGCGACGCCCTGGTCCCCGGATAGCCGGCGAGCAGCACCGCGTCGAGCCCGGCCACGTCGACGCCGAGTTCGAGCGCCGTGGTGGCGGCCAGGCCGAGCAGCTCGCCGCCGTGCAGCGCCCGCTCGAGATCCCGGCGCTCCTCGGGGAGATAGCCGCCGCGGTAGGCCGCCACCCGGCCGGCCAGGGCCCGGTCGGTCTCCGCGAGCCGCTCCTGGGCGATCAGTGAGATCAGCTCGGCGCCGCGCCGGGAGCGCACGAAGGCGACGGTGCGCACCCCCTGGGCGGTGAGGTCGGTCAGCAGCTCGGCGGTCTCGGCGGTCGCCGTGCGGCGGACCGGCGCCCCGCGCTCGCCCAGCGCCTCGGTCAGCGGCGGCTCCCACAGGGCGAAGACCAACTCGCCGCGCGGCGAGGCGTCCTCGGTCACCTCCGCCACGCGCAACCCGGTCAGCCGGCCGGCGGCGGCCCCCGGCTCCGCGGTGGTCGCGGAGGCCAGCAGGAACACCGGCTCGGCACCGTAGTGCGCGCACAGCCGCCGCAGCCGGCGCAGCACCTGGGCCACGTGCGAGCCGAACACCCCCCGGTAGACGTGGCACTCGTCGACCACCACGTAGCGCAGCGCGCGCAGGAAGGAGGACCAGCGGCGGTGCCCGGGCAGCAGCCCGCGGTGCAGCATGTCCGGGTTGGTCAGCAGCACGTTCGCGTGCTCCCTGGCCCAGGCCCGCTCCTCGTGCGGGGTGTCCCCGTCGTAGACCGAGGGGCGCACGGCGGTGCCCAGCGGCGCGGCCAACCGGCGTATCGCGCGGAGCTGGTCGGCGGCCAGGGCCTTGGTCGGCGCCAGGTAGATCGCGGTCGCCTCCCGCCGCGGCCCCGGCGCCGCGCCGAGCAGCGCGTCGAGCACCGGCACCTGGTACGAGAGCGACTTGCCGGAGGCCGTGCCGGTGGCGATCACCACCGACTCGCCGCGCAGCGCGTGCTCGACGGCGCGGGCCTGGTGGGCCCAGGGCCGGTCGATGCCGGCCGCCGCCACGGCGGCGCGGACCTCGGGGCGTATCTCCGCCGGCCATTCGGCATGGCTGCCGGGACGGGCGGGCACGTGCTCCGTGTGAGTGATCCGCTCTGCCCGGTCCCGGTGGCCTCCCAGGCGGTCCAGGACAGCCCGCGGCGACGGCCGGCGGCCGTTGTTCTCGCCCGCTCGCGGCGGTGGGTGCACGGAGGACATCGCCGTCGAGTCTGTCACTGGTCTGACGGACAATGGCTGTAAGACGTCGTGCTGGGCAGGCGGTAAGTGGTTGAATGCCCTGGCGGCTGCCGATCCATGGGGGGCGACCGCTCGATAGCAAGGTGCTGGAGGATCCGTGGACCTGTCCCTGTCGACCCGAACCGTTGGCGACCGTACGGTCGTCGAGGTAGGCGGCGAGATTGACGTTTACACCGCGCCCAAGTTGCGCGAACAGCTGGTTGAGCTCGTCAACGACGGCAACCACCACCTCGTGGTGGACATGGAGCGCGTCGACTTCCTGGACTCCACCGGTCTCGGCGTGCTGGTCGGCGGGCTGAAGAGGGTTCGAGCCCAGGAGGGGTCGCTGCGCCTGGTGTGCAACCAGGAGCGCATCCTCAAGATCTTCCGGATCACGGGTCTGACCAAGGTGTTCCCCATCCACGAGTCCGTGGACGAGGCCATCGCGGCCACCGACTGAGGCGCCGTCGGCGCGCCGCCCCGCGCGGCCGCGCGCCCCGGCAGCGTAAAAATGATCAGGTGACCGCTCCGGGCCTCGGTGGTGCCGACGCGTTCGGCGTCCTCCGTGTCGCGGCCGGGGCGGTGTGTGCCCGCAGGATCGAGGGGGATGGTATGGCCACCGTGGAACTCCGCTTCAGCGCGTCCCCGGAGCACGTGCGCACCGCCCGGCTGGTGGCCGCGGCGGTGGCCCGCCGCGCCGGGGTGGACGAGTCGGTGCTCGACGAGCTGCGGCTCGCGGTCGGCGAGGCGTGCAGCCGCGCGGTGGGCCTGCACGCCCTGCACGGGCTGACCAGCCCGGTGCGGGTGGCGCTCACGGAGGGCGAGAAGTCGTTCTCCATCGAGGTCGGCGACGACGCGCCGAGCGCGGTGCCGGCCCCCAGGGACCAGACGGCGGCCGAGGCCGCCGAGGACACCGACGAGCTGGGCCTCGCCGTGATCAGCGGCCTGGTCGACGACGTCGAGGTGATCTCCGACGGGCACGGCGGCAAGATCCGCATGAGCTGGCCCACGGCCACCGCCGTCCTCCCCTGATTCGCCCCCCGAATTCGATCTTCGAGAGTGTTCCTCGAATTCGATCTTCTTTTGGATCTCCTTTTCGATCTTAATTCTCCGTGCCCGGCGAAGATCCTTCTTCGCCGGGCACGTTGATTCACGGTAATTCCCCTTCCCGGCCCCTGTCTTGATGTCCAACGCCTCTCTACACTCCGGCCACGTCTGTCTGTTCTCGGATCACGGCTGAGCGTCAAGGAGGACGAATGGCACATCCATATCTCCCGCAGGCAGCCGGGGCGGTCGAGGCCGCCGAGCTCACGAGCGGGAACCGGGGCCTGGTCGTCGTGGTCGCGGTGGTCGCCCTCGCCGCGCTCGGCGTGGCCCTGGCCCTGGTGCGGCAGGTCCTCGCCGCCGGCGACGGCACCGAGTCCATGCGGCGGATCGCCGCCGCGGTCCAGGAGGGCGCGAACGCCTATCTCGCCCGTCAGCTGCGCACCCTCGCCTTCTTCGCCGTCGCCGTGGTCTTTCTGTTGTTGGCGCTGCCCGCCGACGACTGGGGACAGCGCGCCGGCCGTTCCGTGTTCTTCGTGATCGGCGCGGTCTTTTCCGCGGCGACCGGATATCTCGGAATGTGGCTGGCGGTGCGCAGTAATGTCAGGGTGGCGGCGGCGGCGCGTGAGGCGGGCCGGGAAACCGCGATGCGCATCGCCTTCCGCACCGGCGGCGTCGTCGGCATGTGCACCGTCGGCCTCGGCCTGCTCGGCGCCTGCTGCGTGGTCCTGGTGTACGCGGCCGACGCGCCCCGCGTCCTGGAGGGGTTCGGGCTCGGCGCCGCGCTGATCGCGATGTTCATGCGCGTCGGCGGCGGCATCTTCACCAAGGCCGCCGACGTGGGCGCCGACCTGGTGGGCAAGGTGGAGCAGGGCATCCCCGAGGACGACCCGCGCAACGCCGCGACCATCGCGGACAACGTCGGCGACAACGTGGGCGACTGCGCCGGCATGGCGGCCGACCTCTTCGAGTCCTACGCGGTCACCCTCGTCGCCGCCCTCATCCTGGGCACCGTCGCGTTCGGCGACGCCGGCCTCGCGTTCCCGCTGCTGGTGCCCGGCATCGGCGTGCTCACGGCGATGGCCGGCATCTTCCTGGTCGCCCCCCGGCGCGGCGACCGCAGCGGCATGACCGCGATCAACCGTGGCTTCTTCGTCTCCGCCGGCATCTCGCTGGTGCTGGTGGCCGTCGCCGCCTTCGCCTACCTCCCCGCGAGCTTCGCCGACCTCGACGGCGTCGACGACCCCGCGATCCTCGCCCACGACGCCGACCCGCGGCTCTTCGCGCTGGCCGCCGTCGCCATCGGCATCGTGCTCGCCGTGCTGATCCAGCAGCTCACCGGCTACTTCACCGAGCCGAGCCGCCGCCCCGTGCGCGACATCGGTAAGACCTCGCGCACCGGCCCGGCCACGGTCGTGCTCTCCGGCTTCTCGCTCGGCCTGGAGTCCGCCGTCTACACCGCGCTGCTGGTCGCGCTCAGCGTCTACGCGGCGTTCGCGCTGGCCGGCGGCACCATCATGCTGGCGCTGTTCGCCGTGGCGCTCGCCGGCACCGGGCTGCTGACCACCGTGGGCGTGATCGTCGCCATGGACACCTTCGGCCCGGTCGCCGACAACGCGCAGGGCATCGCCGAGATGTCCGGTGACGTGACGGGCGAGGGCGCGCGGGTGCTCACCGAGCTGGACGCGGTCGGCAACACCACCAAGGCCGTCACCAAGGGCATCGCCATCGCCACCGCCGTGCTGGCGGCGGCCGCCCTGTTCGGCTCCTACCGGGACGCCATCGCCGAGGCCACCGGCGACGTGGGCCTCAGCGCGGCCGAGGTGCTTGGCGAGACCGGCCTCAGCCTCGACATATCCCAGCCCAACAACCTCGTCGGCCTGGTCGTCGGCGCGGCCGTGGTCTTCCTCTTCGCCGGCCTCGCGGTCAACGCGGTCTCCCGGTCCGCCGGTTCCGTGGTCTACGAGGTGCGGCGGCAGTTCCGCGAGCACCCGGGGATCATGGACTACACGGAGAAGCCGGAGTACGGCAAGGTCGTCGACATCTGCACCCGCGACTCGCTGCGCGAGCTCGCCACCCCCGGGCTGCTGGCCGTCCTCGCCCCGATCGCGGTCGGCTTCGGCCTCGGCGTCGGCGCGCTCGGCTCGTTCCTGGCCGGCGCGATCGGCGCCGGCGTCCTGATGGCCGTCCTGCTGGCCAACGCGGGCGGCGCCTGGGACAACGCCAAGAAGCTGGTCGAGGACGGGCACCACGGCGGCAAGGGCAGCGAGGCGCACGCGGCGACCGTCATCGGCGACACCGTCGGCGACCCGTTCAAGGACACCGCGGGCCCGGCCATCAACCCGCTGCTGAAGGTCATGAACCTGGTGGCGTTGCTGATCGCGCCGGCGGTCATCACCCTTTCCTACGGCGACGACGCCAGTGCGCCGGTCCGCGCCGCCCTGGCCCTGGCCGCGCTGCTGGTCATCGCCGGCGCCGTGCACGTCTCGCGCCGCCGCGGCATCGCCGTCGAGGACACCCCGTCCCCGGCGCCGCTCCCGGCCGCCGAGGGCAGCTGAAGTCGCCCGCCCGGCCGGCCACTTGGCCGGCCGTGGCAGGCTGAACCGCATGACCCGGGACGAACTGCTGACGCTGCTCGCCTCGCTCCGCCGGGCCCAGGTGGCCGGCCGCCGGGCGCCCCACAAGCCGCTGTTCCTGCTGTGGCTGGTGGGGCGCTTCGTGGCGCGGGGCAGCACGGCGGTCTCCTACGCCGAGGCGGAGGAGCCCGTGAGCCGGATGATCAACGACTTCGGCCCCGCGGTCAGCGACCGGGGGCGCGCCAGGCGGCGGGCGGCGATGCCGTTCGTCCACCTGGAGCGCGAACTCTGGGACCTCAGGGACGCCACCGGCACCCCGCTCGACGCGCGCGTCCCCGACCAGAGCGGCTGGTTGCACCGGCAGGGCGCGCACGGCCGGCTGCGGCCCGAGGTGGAGGCGCTGCTCGCCACGCCCGGCATGCCGGCCAGGGCCGTGCGGCTGCTGCTCGACCAGCACTTCACGCCCGCGCTCGAACCGGCCGTCTGCGCCGCCGCCGGCCTCGACCTGACCGAGCTCGAGGACGCGGCGCTGCGGCTGGTCGTCGACGGCGACCCAGCCGGCCGCCGGCGGCCCGTCAGGCGGGCCGGCTTCGCCGAGGAGGTGCTGCGGACGTACGCCTACGCCTGCGCCATGTGCGGCTTCGACGGGGCGCTCGGCCGCGACCCGGTGGGGCTCGAGGCCGCGCACATCCGCTGGCACAGCCAGGAAGGACCGGACGAGCTGCCCAACGCGCTGGCGCTCTGTTCGCTTCATCACACGCTCTTCGACCTCGGCGTGCTCGGTCTGACGACGGAGCGGCGGATCCGGGTCTCCGCGCTGTACGTGGCCCGCGGCCGGGCCGGTCTCGCCGTAGCGGACCTGGACGGCGAGCCGTTGACCGTGCCACGCCGCGCCGAGGAGGCGCCGGCGGCGCACTTCGTGGAGTGGCATGACACACAGGTGTTCAAGCATGGCCGAGCGCTCGCCGGGAGCGCCGAACGCTAGTGCAAATGGCTATATTCCGGGTAAACCGCTCCGGCCGTCACTCGGACGAGGGAAGCCCCTGCGTGTAAGTTCGCGCCCAGCGCCACCCGTGGCACGAAGGGACGAGGAACGGTGATGAAGAAGCTCGCGCTGGCACTCTCGAGTGGTGCGGCCCTGATGCTCACGCTGTCCGCGTGTGGAGACGACAGCGCCGCGCAGACCGACGAGTGGGCGAAGAACGTCTGCGACCAGGTGCAGCCCCAGGTGGCACAGATCCAGGCGGCCAACGCGGCCATCACGGACGCCAGCGCGGGCGACCGCTCACCGGCCGAGGTCCAGGAGGCCGACTCCGCGGCGTTCCAGGACATCGCCGAGGCCTACGCCTCCCTCGCCGACGCCGTCGAGGCGGCCGGCGACCCGCCGGTGGACGAGGGCGCCCAGCTGCGCGAGGACGCGGTCTCGGAACTGCGCGCGATCTCCGACTCCTACGCCGAGCTCCAGCAGACCGTCGAGGGGCTCGACACCTCCGACCAGGCCGCGTTCGCCGAGGGCCTGCAGGGCGTCGCCGGCCAGCTCCAGGAGCTGGGGCAGAGCGGCGACCAGGCGCTCAACGAGCTCCAGTCCGGCGAGCTCGGCGAGGCCATGGCCCGTCAGGAGGGTTGCCAGGGCCCGGCCGAGGCGCCGAGCGACGACTCGGCCGAGGCCGACGCCGAGGGCGGGTCCGAGGACGGCGCCGAGTCCGAGGGCGACGCCGAGTCCGAGGAGAACGCCGACGCCGGCGAGGAGACCGAGAACCAGAGCGCCGAGGGCGACGACGCCGACCAGCCGAGCGGCACCGAGCTCGAGGGCGCCAACGGCTGACCCGGTCCTTCCGACCACCCGTGCGGACCGGCCCACCCGGGCCGGTCCGCACAATGGTGCCCGTGACCCACACCGGACTCCCCGCCCCAGGGCCGGGCACCGCACCGCTGCGCGAGGCCCTGCTCGCGGCCTCGTTCACCCCCGGCGGCCTCCCCGAACTCCTCGGCGCCGCCGCCCATGCCGCCCTCGCCCGCGGTGAGACCGTCCCCGCGCGGCGCGCCGTCCGCGGGGACGCGGGCCCGCTCGCCACCCTCGTCCGGCTCTTCCTGCTCCAGGACGCCGTCCCCCGGGGCGCCGCCCACGCCGCACTGCCCGGGCCCGCGCTGGACGCGGCGCTCGCCGACGGCTGGCTGGCGCCCGACGGCGACGAGCTGCGCGCGACCGTCGACGTGCGCCCCTACGCGGGGCCCGAGGGCCAGGAGTGGTGGGTCGTCTCCGACCTCGGCTGCGCCGTGGGCGGCGCCGCCGGCGCGGCCGGCCGCCGCCCCGACGTCGTCCTGGGCGTCGGCGGCGCCTCCGCGACCCTCGCCGCGCTCACCGTCCGCCGGCCCGTCGGCCGCGCCCTCGACCTCGGCACCGGCAGCGGCGTCCAGGCCCTGCACGCCGCCCAGCACGCCGAGCACGTCACCGCCACCGACGTGAACCCGCGCGCACTGCGGATGGCCGCGGCGACCCTCGCCCTCTCCGGCGCGCCGGCGCCGGCCCTGCACGAGGGCTCGCTCTTCGAACCGGTCGCCGACCAACCCGGGTTCGACCTCGTCGTCTCCAACCCGCCCTTCGTCATTGCCCCCTCGAACGGCGGCCAGACGCTCACCTACCGCGAGGGCGGCCTGGGCGGCGACGAGCTCTGCCGCCGCCTGGTCCAGGGCTCCGCCGCGCACCTCGCCGAGGGCGGCTGGTGCCAGCTGCTCGCCAACTGGCAGCACGTCACCGGCGAGGACTGGCGGGAGCGGGTCGCCGCCTGGGTGCCGCCCGGCTGCGACGCGTGGATCGTGCAGCGCGAGCGGCAGGACGTCACCGAGTACGCCGAGCTGTGGCTGCGCGACGCCGGCGCCCACCGCGGCGACCCCGCCGGCTACGCCACGGCGTACGACGCCTGGCTCGACGAGTTCGCCGCCCGCCGCACCGAGGCCGTCGGCTTCGGCTGGATCACCCTGCGCCACACCGGCACCACCGACCCCACCATCACCGTCGAGGACTGGCCACACAGCGTCGAACAGCCGCTCGGCCCGCTGGTGCCGGCCCACTTCGAACGGCAGGAGTTCCTGCGCGCCCACGACGACGCGGCGTTGCTCAGGCACCGCTACCTGCTCGCCGACGGCATCGTCCAGGAACAGCTCGGCAGCCCGGGCGCCGAGGACCCGGAACACGTCGTCCTGCGCCAGCGCCACGGCATGTTGCGGGCCCGGGCCATGGACACCGTCAGCGCCGGGTTCGCCGGCGGCTGTGACGGAACACTCGTGGCCGGCGCGATCGTGGACGCCATCGCCCACCTGCTCGGGGAGGACCCCGTCACCCTCCGTGCCGGTGCGGCCGGTTGGCTGCGCCCCCTCGTTGAGCAGGGGTTTCTCGTGCCGCAGGGCGAGCGCGTCGGCTGAGCGGCGACCGCCACGGTCCCGCGTTGGTGACGGTGCGTGAGCGTCGAAGCCGGGTTCGCGCGACCCGGTGGGTGTCTCCGGGCGGCGGGAATGGCTGATCTCGGGTTACCGTTCGAGATGCGTTGCGGGGTTTTCCCGTTTGACACGAAGCGGGGATGTACCGTCACACTCCGCACCGTCAGTACTTTCCCCGGGCAGGAGAGAAGAGCGAGAGTTGTCCCCGACCAGCGAGACCGCGAACGGCGGACGCCGACTTGTGATCGTCGAGTCGCCCGCCAAGGCGAAGACGATCAAGGGTTACCTCGGTCCCGGATATGTGGTCGAGGCGAGCGTCGGGCACATCCGCGACCTGCCGAGCGGCGCCGCCGAGGTGCCGGCCAAGTACAAGAGTGAGCCCTGGGCCCGCCTCGGGGTGAACGTCGACGAGGACTTCGAGCCGCTCTACGTCGTCAACAGCGACAAGAAGGACCAGGTCAGGAAGCTCAAGGAGCTGCTGGCCGACTCCGACGAGCTCTACCTCGCCACGGACGAGGACCGCGAGGGCGAGGCCATCGCCTGGCACCTCAAGGAGGTGCTCAAGCCCAAGGTCCCGGTGCGCCGCATGGTCTTCCACGAGATCACCAGGGACGCCATCCGGCAGGCGGTGAACAACCCGCGCGAGCTCAACCAGCTCCTCGTCGAGGCCCAGGAGACCCGCCGCATCCTCGACCGCCTCTACGGCTACGAGGTCTCGCCGGTCCTGTGGAAGAAGGTCATGCCGCGGCTCTCGGCCGGCCGCGTGCAGTCCGTCGCCACCCGCCTCGTGGTCGAACGGGAGCGCGAGCGGATCGCGTTCCGCTCCGCCGAGTACTGGGACCTCACCGGCACCTTCGCCACCGTGCCCGGGGGCGAGACGTTCGACGCCCGGCTCGCCGCGCTCGACGGCCGCCGGGTGGCCCAGGGCCGCGACTTCGGCCCCGACGGGCAGCTGCGCCACCCCGACCAGGTCCAGGCGTTGAGCGAGGAGAGCGCGAGCGCCCTGGCGCGCGCGCTGGCGGACACCACCTTCGCCGTGCGCTCCGTCGAGTCCAAGCCCTACCGCCGTTCGCCCTACGCGCCGTTCCGCACCACCACGCTCCAGCAGGAGGCGTCGCGCAAGCTCGGCATGGGTGCCAAGTCCGCCATGCAGGTCGCGCAGCGGCTCTACGAGAACGGCTTCATCACCTACATGCGGACGGACTCCACCACGCTGTCCGACACCGCCGTCGCCGCCGCCCGCGCCCAGGTCACCCAGCTCTACGGCGCCGACTACCTGCCCGACCGGCCGCGCGTCTACGCGAGCAAGGTGAAGAACGCGCAGGAGGCGCACGAGGCGATCCGCCCCTCCGGCGACCGCTTCCGCACCCCGGCCGAGACCGGCCTGACCGGCGACCAGTACCGGCTCTACGAGCTGATCTGGAAGCGCACCGTCGCCTCCCAGATGAAGGACGCCGTCGGCCAGTCGGTCGCCGTGCGCGTCGGCGGCACCAGCGCCGACGGGCGGGACTGCGAGTTCAGCGCGACCGGCAAGGTGATCACCTTCCACGGCTTCCTCAAGGCGTACGTGGAGAGCGTGGACGACCCGGGCGCCGACGTCGACGACCGCGAGCGCCGGCTGCCGCGGGTCGCCGAGGGCGACCCGCTCACCGCCCGCGCCATCAGCCCGGACGGCCACGCCACCAAGCCCCCCGCGCGCTACACCGAGGCCACCCTGGTGAAGGAGCTGGAGGAGCGCGAGATCGGCCGGCCCTCCACCTACGCCTCCATCATCGGCACCATCCTCGACCGGCACTACGTGTTCAAGAAGGGCACCGCGCTGGTCCCCTCCTTCCTCTCCTTCGCCGTCGTCAACCTGCTCGAACGCCACTTCGGCCGGCTGGTCGACTACGACTTCACGGCCAAGATGGAGGACGACCTCGACCGCATCGCCACCGGCGACGCGGAGGCCGTGCCGTGGCTGCGCCGCTTCTACTTCGGCGAGAACGGCCAGGCCGGCGCGGCCGCCGGCGCGGCGGCCGACGCGGGCAACGGGGACGGCGACCACCTCGGCGGCCTCAAGGAACTGGTCACCGACCTCGGCGCGATCGACGCCCGCGAGATCTCCTCCTTCCCGGTGGGCGAGGGCATCGTGCTGCGGGTCGGCCGCTACGGCCCCTACGTCGAGGCGCCGCCCGCGCCCGACGCCGAACCGGGCGAGCCCGGCAAGCGGGCCGACGTGCCCGAGGATCTGCCGCCCGACGAGCTGACCGTGGACCTCGCCAAGGAGCTGCTGGCCAAGCCGAGCGGCGACTTCGAGCTGGGCATCGACCCCGACAGCGGTCACCCGATCGTGGCGCGCGACGGCCGGTACGGCCCGTACGTCACCGAGGTGCTGCCCGAGGACACCCCCAGGACCGGCAAGAACGCCGTCAAGCCGCGCACCGCCTCGCTGTTGAAGTCCATGTCGATCGACACCGTGACGCTGGAGGACGCGCTGCGGCTGCTGTCGCTGCCGCGGGTGGTCGGCGTGGACCCCGAGTCGGGCGCGGAGATCACGGCGCAGAACGGCCGCTACGGCCCCTACCTGAAGAAGGGGACCGACTCGCGCTCGCTGGCGACCGAGGAGCAGATGTTCACGGTCACGCTGGAGGAGGCGCTGGCCATCTACGCGCAGCCCAAGCAGCGCGGCCGGGCCGCGGCCAAGCCGCCGCTGAAGGAGCTGGGCGAGGACCCGGTGACGGGCCGTCCCGTGGTGGTGAAGGACGGGCGGTTCGGCCCATACGTCACCGACGGGGAGACCAACGCGACGCTGCGCCGGGACGACGACCCGGAGACCATCACGGCCGAGCGCGGCTACGAGCTGTTGGCCGAGAAGCGGGCGAAGGGTCCGGCGAAGAAGACGACCAAGAAGGCGGCGAAGAAGGCCCCGGCGAAGAAGACGGCGGCCAAGAAGGCCACCGCCAAGACGGCCGCGAAGAAGACGGCGGCCGGCGCGAAGAAGACCACCTCCGCGAAGAAGACGGCGGCCAGGAAGAACTCCACGGCCACGGACTGAGGCGCCTGACCCTCCCGCCCGTAAAGGGGCGCCGGACAGTCGCGTCCTGCGGTTCCGCCGCGTGGGCGCGGGCAGCCGCGACGGCCCGCACGTGATCGACGGCCTGTCGCGGCCCTTCCGGCGGAGCGCCGCGGCTCCGCCGCGTGTTCGCACGATCAGCCGCGAGGGGCCCGCATGTGACCGACGGCCCGTCGCGGCTTTCATGCGGAGCGCCCAGGCGCGTAACGCGGTTCGCACGCGCCCCCGTTGCCCGGGCGGATGTTCGGGCGGGTGCGCTGGCTGTCACTGGCGAGCGTTACTCTGGCCGAATGACGCGAGCAGAGCAACCACAGGTTGTCGACCCCACCTGCGGCGCCACCGACGAGGCACTCGCCGCCGATTCGCGTGACCGCGCCAGACACGCCCTGCTGCAGGTGCCCGCGCTGCGCCGCCTTTGGGACGCCCAGATCAGCGGCGCCACCGGCGACGCGCTCGCGCTGCTCGTCCTGCTCCTGCTCAGCGTGCAGGCCGCCCTGCACCTCCCGGCGGACGGCGGCGAGCCGCTGTTCGGCGGCGAGTACCGGGGAGTGGCGCTGGCCGTCACGGTCGCGCTCGCCGTCCGCCTGGTCGCCACCGGCCTGGCCGGAATCCTGCTGCTCGGGCCGATCGCCGGGCTGCTCTCCCCGGCCGGGCCGCTCGACCGGCGGTGGACCATGGTCGCGATCGACGGCGTCCGCGCGGCGCTGCTGATCGTCGCGCCGCTCTGGATCGACTGGACGCCGGACAGCGCCTACGCCTACCTGCTCGGCACCGTGTTCCTGCTGGGCATCGGCGAGAGCCTGTGGACCACCGCGCGGGACGGGGTCGCCCCCGCGCTGCTGCCCCCGCCGCCCCCCGAGGGCGCGGCGATCCGCCCGCTGCCCGACCACCGCGAGGCGCTGCGCCGGCTCTGGCTGCGCGGCGGGTATCTCGCGCTGCCGGCCGCGGCCGTCGCGCTGGTCGCCGCCTCGCTGGCGAGCAACCTGCTGGCCACCGGGCTCGACTGGTTCGACACCCACCAGGCCGCGCTCGCCTCCTATGTGGCCGCCGGCTTCTTCGCGGCCGCCGTCTCCGTGCTCGCCACGCTCGACCTGCCGGCGGCCGACCCGCGCCGCCCGGTCTCCCCCCTGGAGGGCCTGCGCCGGCCGGCCGCCGGCACCGAGCCGTTCAAGGGCCGCACCGGCGCCATCCCGGTGCTGGTGCTCGGCTGCGCCTCGGTCGCGGCGGCCATCGCGGCGGCCGTGGCGCTCGGCGTGCTGCGCGCCGGGGACCTCGGCGGCGGCCCCGTCACCTTCGGGCTGCTGGTGCTCGGCCTCACCGGGGGCGTGGCCGCCGGCGTGCGCCTGGCGCCGGTGACCGTCCCCGCGCTCTCCCGCCGCCGCCTCTTCGCGCTGGCCCTGGCGCTCACCGGGCTCGGCCTGTTCGGCGTGGGCATGATCTCCGACCCGTCGACGGTGCTGTTCACGGCGCTCGCCACCGGCGTCGTCGCGGGCATCGCCGCGCACAGCGGGCACGTGCTGCTCGACCAGGAGACCGAGGAGTTCCGGCGCCCCGAGCTCACCCGCCACCTGCACGCGGTGGTGCGGCTCGCCATCGCCCTGGCCGCCGTCGCCGCCCCGCTGGCGGCCGCGCTGATCGGCCCGCACCGCGTCGAGCGCGGCGACTTCGTCATCCAGCACGGCGGTGCCGCCTTCACCCTGATGATCGTCGGCGCCCTGCTGCTGCCGGTCGCCGCCGTCGTGCTCGGCCGCACCGACGACCGGCGCGGCGTCCCGCTCCGCCGCGACCTGGCGGACGCCGTCCGGCGCAATGTCGAGCCCCCCTCGGGCCAGGCCGCCACCGGCTTCTTCATCGCCGTCGAGGGCGGCGACGGGGCGGGCAAGACCACCCAGGTCGACAAGCTCGCCGAGTGGATCAGGGGCAAGGGCCACGAGGTCGTCGTCACCCGGGAGCCGGGCGCCACCCCGATCGGCCAGCGGCTGCGCTCCATCCTGCTCGACGTCTCCTCCGGCGGCCTCTCCCACCAGGCCGAGGCCCTGCTCTACGCGGCCGACCGGGCCGAGCACGTCGCCACCGTCATCCGGCCCGCGCTGGAGCGCGGCGCGGTGGTGATCACCGACCGCTATGTCGACTCCTCCGTCGCCTACCAGGGCGCCGGCCGCGACCTGTCGCCCACCGAGGTCGCCCGCATCTCGCGCTGGGCCACCGGCGGCCTGGTCCCGCACCTGACGGTGCTGCTCGACGTCTCCCCCGAGACGGCGCGGGAGCGCTTCACCGAGGCGCCCGACCGCCTGGAGTCCGAGCCGAGCGAGTTCCACCAGCGGGTGCGCGCCGGCTTCCTGGCGCTCGCCGCCGCCGACCCGGCGCGCTACCTGGTGGTGGACGCCGGCCAGGACCCGGAGTCCGTCACCACCGCCGCCCGGCACCGGCTCGACCAGATGCTGCCGCTCTCCGAGGCCGAGGTGCGCGCCCGCGAGGAGGCGCGCCGCAAGGCCGAGGAGGAGGCCCGCAGGCGCGCCGAGGAGGAGCGCCAGCGCAAGGAGGAGGAAGAGCGCCGGGAGCGCGAGCGGCAGGAGGAGCTCGCCAGGCTGCGCGCCGAGGAGGAGGAGCGCAAGCGGCGCGAGGAGGAGGCCCGCCGGCTGGCCGAGGAGGCCCGGCGTGCCGAGGAGCTCAGGCTCCGCGCCGAGGACGCCCGTCGGCGTGCCGAGGAGGAGCGGCGCCGGGCCGAGGAGGAGGCCCGCAGGCGCGCCGAGGAGGAGCGCAGGCTCCGCGAGGAGGAGGAGCGCCGCCGCCGGGCGGCCGAGGAGGAGGCGCGGCTGCGCGCCGAGGCCGAGGCACGGCGGATCGAGAAGCAGCGGAAGGCCGAGGAGGCGCTGCTCGCCGAGGAGGCGCGGCGCGCCGCCGCGGAGCAGGCCGCGCGGGAGGCCAGGCGTGACGCCCCCGGCGAGGTCTCGGACAACGCCGAGACGGTCCAGCTCCCCAAGCCCCCGGCGCACCGCCCCGTCACCCCCGACGAGGAGGACACGGCGGTCATCCCGCGCCCCGAGGCGCCGCGGCCGCCGGCCCACCGCCCCGGCGAGCGGGACGACTCGGTGGACGAGACGCGGCCGCTGCCGCAGCTCGACCCCGACCAGCCGCGGCCCAGGCCCCAGTGGGCCGAGGAGACGCCGCTCGACGACCTGCCCACGCTGGCCGACGAGCTGCTCGGCCCGCACCGGGGCGAGGGCGACGAGGGCGAGGACGACGACCGCCGGCGCCGCTAGGCCGCCTCGCGAGCCTTCCTCAGGCCTCGTCGAGCGGCCCGCCGCCCCGGCAGCCGGCGCTGCCGAGCGTCAGCTCGCCGTCGGGCGTCTCCAGGCGTAGCGCGTTGATGGTCAGCGCGCCGTCCGCCCCGGCGAGCTGCTCGTTGAGCACCACCCGGCCGAGTCCGTCCGGCAGGTGCACGACGGTGTCGGGCGCCGGAGCCTGGTCGAACGTCAGGGGGTCGTGGCCCGGCAGGGTCAGGCCGGCGTCCGTGAGGGACACGAGGCCGGTCGTGGCCTGGCCAGGGCCCGCCGAGCAGTCCGCGCTGACCGGCCCGCTGGTCAACGTGCCCTCCCCCAGGTCGAGGGTCAGCGCCTCGACGCCGGCCCTGGCGGCGGTCTGGCCCGTGGTGTCGTCGCCCGTGACACTGGCCGTCGCGGCGAGCGCGGTGCCCGAGGGCCCACCCTCGGAGGCGGCCGCGCCGACCTCGACCGAGTCCACGGTGACCCGCAGCGGGCCCTCGGGGTAGTGGGCGTGCGCCTCGGCGACGTCGACCCCGCCGAGGGTGGAGGACAGGCCGAGCGCCGAACTCGACCCGGGCGCGACGGTGTCGGCCGGCGCGGCCGAGGCGGTGGTGGCGTCGGTGGCGGCGGCGAGTGCCCCGCCGACCAGCAGCAGTGTGACGGCCGTCGCCAACCACGCCCCCGCGGCCGGCCCGCCAAATGACATGCGCATCATGCGGAGAACATCACATACGCCCGCTCGTTCGGCGTGAATTCCTCCGAACGGCGGCGCTGTCGGTGCCGTGCCGCACAATGGTCGTCGTCGGTCGTAGCGGTTGTCGTAGCGGTTACCGGCGGTGGAGAGGAGCGTGGGCATGGCGGTCTGGGACGACCTGGTCGGTCAGGAGCGGGTCGCGGCGCAGCTCGCCGCCGCCGCGCGGGACGCGGACGCGTTCGTCACCGCCGTCGAGCGCGGCGAGCAGCCCGAGCTCTCCGGCTCCGCCATGACCCACGCCTGGCTGTTCACCGGCCCGCCCGGCGCCGGCCGGGCCGCCGCGGCCCGCGCGTTCGCCGCCGCGCTCCAGTGTGTCAGCCCGGACCGCGCGCTCGGCGGCCAGCCGGGGTGCGGCTTCTGCGACGGCTGTCACACCGCCCTGATCGGCACCCACGCCGACGTCGAGGCCATCCGCACCGACCTGCTCACCATCGGCGTCAAGGAGACCAGGGAGCTGGTCCGCCGCGCCCAGCTCTCGCCCGCCTCCGGGCGCTGGCAGGTCATCGTCCTGGAGGACGCCGACCGGCTCACCGAGGGCGCGGGCAACGTGCTGCTGAAGGCCGTCGAGGAGCCGGCGCCGCGCACCGTCTGGCTGCTGTGCGCGCCCTCCATCGAGGACGTGCTGCCCACCATCCGCTCCCGTTGCCGCCAGCTCTCGCTCCGCACCCCGCCCGTCGGGGCCGTCGCCGACCTGCTGATCCGGCGGGACGGTGTGGAGCCCGAGGTGGCGCACGCCGCCGCCCAGGCCACCCAGGGCCACGTCGACCGCGCCCGTCGGCTCGCCGTCGACGAGCGGGCCAGGGCCCGCCGGCTCGCCGTCCTGCGGCTCCCCGAGCGCGTCGGGGACGTGGGCGGCTGCCTGCGCGCCGCCCAGGAGCTGGTCGACGCCGCCGCGGAGGACGCCAAGCAGCTCGCCGAGGAGCTGGACGAGAAGGAGACCGAGGAGCTGCGCGCCGCCCTCGGCGCCGCCGAGGGCAAGCGGCTGCCGCGCGGCACCGCGGGCGCGATGAAGGAGCTCGAGGACCGCCAGAAGCGCCGCGCCACCCGCACCCAGCGGGACGCGCTCGACCTGGCCCTCACCGACCTCACCGCCTTCTACCGGGACGTGCTCGCCCGCCAGTTCGGCTCGGCCGTGGCCCTGTCCGGCGGCGAGAGCGCGGCCGCCGTCGAGCGGGTCGCCGCGGCCTCCCGCCCCGAGCAGACGCTCCGCCGGATGGAGGCCATCCTCGAGTGCCGTACCGCCCTCGACCGGAACGTGGCGCCCCTGCTCGCCGTCGAGGCGATGACCATGGCCCTGCGCTGAGCGGATACGCTCCTGGGGCAGGCCGCACCACGGACAACGGGGGAATGATGCGCGCACCACGCAAAACCGCCCTGACGCTCTGCGTCGCCACCGCCCTTCTGGCCACCGCCTGTACCTCCAGGGGCGGTCCGCCCCTGGAGTCCGACGACGGCTCGTCCGAGGCCACCGGAACCGTCGAGCCGCCGCCCGACGCCCCACCCCTCGAACCGCTGCCCGCGGAGATCCCGGCCGAGCTCCAGCCGTACTACGAGCAGGAGTTGAGCTGGTCCGACTGCGGCGGCGGATACGAGTGCGGCACCCTCACCGTCCCCCTCGACTACGCGAACCCGGGCGGCGGCGACATCGACCTGCGCGTCACCCGCTCCGCGGCCACCAACCCCGACCAGCGGATCGGCGCCCTCCTCATGAACCCGGGCGGCCCCGGCGCCTCCGCGGTCGACTTCACCCAGAGCTCCGCCGAGTACATCTTCCCGTCCGAGGTGCTCGCCCGCTACGACATGGCCGCCATCGACCCGCGCGGCACCGGCGGCAGCCAGCCCGTCGAGTGCCTCGACGGCCCCGCGATGGACGAGTACACGCTCACCGACCGCACCCCGGACGACGAGGCCGAGGAAGAGCAACTCCTCGCCGCCTTCGACGAGTTCGCCACCGCCTGCGCGGAGAACTCCGGCGAGGACCTGCTCTCCCACATCTCCACCATCGAGACCGCCCGCGACATGGACGTGTTCCGGGCCGTCCTCGGCGACGACCAGCTGCACTACCTCGGCTTCTCCTACGGCACCAAGCTCGGCGCCGTCTACGCCGGCCTCTACCCGCAGAACGTCGGCCGCCTCGTCCTCGACGCGGCCGTCGACCCGCGCCTGCCCACGCTCTACACCGACCGCGAGCAGTCCGGCGGCTTCGAGACCGCGTTCCGTTCCTTCGCCGAGGACTGCACCTCCTCCTTCCCCGACTGCCCGCTGGGCTCCGAGGGCGCGGACGACGCGTCCAACCGCCTGAGCGCCTTCTTCGAGCAGGTCGACGCGGAGCCGCTGCCCACCGGCGAGGACCGCCAGCTCACCGAGTCCCTGGCCACCACCGGCGTGGCCAACGCGCTGTACGCCGAGTTCCTCTGGCCCGACCTCCGGCAGGCCCTCTCCGCCGCCATCAACGACGGCGACGGCGCCGGGCTGCTGTCCCTCGCCGACGACTACAACGAGCGCGGCCCCGACGGCTCCTACGGCAGCTCCAACTTCGCCTTCCCCGCCATCAGCTGCCTCGACAGCCCGGCGGGCAACGCGGACGTCGCCGAACTCGAGACCACCATCGGCTCCTTCGAGGACGCCTCACCCACCTTCGGCCGCGACTTCGCCTGGGCCACCCTGCTCTGCGCCGCCTGGCCGGTCGAACCCACCGGCGAACCCGTGAGCATCGCCGCCGAAGGCGCCGCCGACATCCTGGTCGTCGGCACCCTCCGCGACCCCGCCACCCCCTACGCCTGGGCCGAGGGCCTGGCCGACCAGCTCTCCTCCGGCATCCTCCTCAGCTACGACGGCGACGGCCACGGCGCCTACGGCGGCAACAGCCCGTGCGTCGACTCCGCCGTCAACCGCTACCTCCTGGAGAACATCAGCCCGGAGGACGGAACCACCTGTTCGTGACTGGGATCATGTACCCATGCCGTGCATCCGCTTCCGCACCGCCATATCGGCGAGATCCATGGGGGACCCCCTGCCCCCGGAGGTCACCGAGCATGAGCTCGACACCCACCTGACCAGCTGCTTAGACTGCCGCCGCTGGTCCAAACACCTCCGCGCCCTGCGCGAGGCGACCGACGACCTCCTCCGCAGAAGGCGTTCGGGCGCACCCCCCAAACCTGTGTAGACTAACCAGCGCTGTACCCCCAACGGGGGCCCGCAGCGCCCCGCCGCCTTAGCTCAGTCGGCCAGAGCGACGCACTCGTAATGCGTAGGTCGAGGGTTCGATTCCCTCAGGCGGCTCCGCCAAGATCCCAGGTCAACGACGTTACTGTCGGGGGCCTGGGATTTTTCCGTAGCAGTAGCGCCCCACAGGGCCTGTCCCATGCGCCGCGCGGCCTCCTCGGTGAGCGGCGTCGCGATGTGCGTGTAGCGGGGCGTGACGCGGAGATCGGAGTGCCCGAGGATCTCCATCACGATGCGTGCGAGCAGGAAGCCGAAGAGCGTGCACAGCGCCGTGTGCGACATGGCGAGGCGACCGAAGCGCCACAGGGCGTAGATCGCCGCGCCCACCAGGACGACGGCGGAGATCGAGAGGAACATGGATCACCTCCGTTCAGACCAGGACGATGAGAACGGCCGCGCCGCAGACGGCGGCGGCGAGCGACAGACGCTGCGGCGAGGACGTGGCCCAGAGCACCGACAGCGCGAGCAGCCGCACGGGCAGCACCGCGAGCCGGAAGGCGAACGAGACGTCTTGGGACGTGGCGGACCAGGGTCGGGTGTAGTGCTCCGCCGGTCGCACCGAGACCGCGCTCAGTTCGATGGCCGCCGGCGGCTTCAACCGGAAGCGGCGGCCCTTGTGCTTCGTCGGTACCAAGTGGGTCGTCTCTATCGTCATGACGCGTGCACCGCCTCTCGGAAGTAGAAGTTGGACCGGTTGAACTGGCGACCCTGGTCGCGTCGCCTGCCGCTCAGCCGCTGAATCCAGCGGAGTCGGCGGCGGCACTTCCGGCAGAGCGCCCCCCGGCCGCTGATCAGCGCTCCGCAGGCGCACGTGCCGAGAGCTTCAGGCTGTACTCGATGGGCGTTCCTCCTGTTGCGTCGCATCGGACCTCCTCTCCTGACAGGAGCTGAGACCCGGCCTGGCGCCGCACGACCCACACTTGAACATGTACAGCATGTTCAAGTTCTGAGCCTCGCGGTGGTGCCTGTGCCTGTCAAGTGGGGTTTCTCAGCTCACCGTTGACGGTGGACGTGTGCAGACAACTCCGCACGACAATGAGCATCCGATGAGAGGATGGGACGTGATCACCACATGACTGGACGTGTGCAAGACGTCTCCTGAAGGGAGGACGTCCCGGGTCGTCCCGGATGGGGATACATGGCGAACGAGAGATTACGAGCGACGCTGCTGCAACGCGGCGTGCAGCCGACCGAGTTGGCAGAGGCGGTCGAAGTCGACCCGAAGTCGGTCGAGCGCTGGATCAACGGCCGCACGCCGTACCGGAGACACCGATACGCCGTGGCGAACTTCCTCAACGTCGAGGAGGCGTACCTGTGGCCCGACGCGCTCCCGCGTCAGCAGGTCGTGAGCGCCTCCGAGAGCGAGATCGTGACCGTCTTCCCACACCGGTGGGCCGTGCCACGCGAGGCGTGGGGCAGGCTCTTCCAGACGGCGCGAGAGGAGATCGGCGTACTCGTCTACAGCGGTCTCTTCCTGGCGGAGGATGCCGGAGTGCTGCGCACGTTCGCCGAGAAGGCGAAGAACGGCGTGCGGGTGCGGATTCTCCTGGGGGACCCGGACAGCGAACATGTCGCCAACCGAGGTGCTGACGAGGGGATCGACGAGGCCATGGCGGCCAAGATCCGTAACGTCATCGTGCTCTACCGGCGGACTGTGGGCCACGTCGAGGGAATCGAGATCAGACTCCACGACACGGTCCTGTACAACTCGATGTACCTGGCCGACGACGAGATTCTCGTCAACACGCATGTCTACGGATTCGGTGCCTCGCACGCTCCCGTTCTGCACCTACGACAGATTCCGGGCGGAGAGATGGTGCACACCTACCAGGAAAGCTTTGAACGAGTCTGGGCACACGCTAAGCCGTTGCCCTGAGGAACCATGATGGCAACACGAATCGACTACTACGACGACCCCGAGGCGCCACCGGCGAACAGCCTGGTCCCCTCGGCCAACGTGGTCGTACTGAACGAGCACGACGAAATCCTGATGATCAAGCGCACCGACAACGGGAACTGGGCACTTCCCGGCGGAGCTTTGGACCTCGGGGAATCACTGCCCCAGTGCGCTGTGCGAGAGGTCGCGGAAGAGACCGGGATCGACTGTGAGATCACTGGGCTTGTCGGAATCTACACCGACCCCAGGCATGTGATCCTGTACACCAGCGATGGCGAGTGCAGGCAGGAGTTTTCCGTCGTCTTCAAGGCGCGCGCGGTACGCGGAGAACCCACCCCGAGCGACGAGTCACGAGAAGTCGTCTGGATGCGTCCTGCGAATGTCGCGGATCTCCAGATGGACAGGTCCATGCGCTCGCGTATCGACGACTACCTGAACTCGCCGGATCAGCCTCACTTGGGTTGATCCTCAAGCTTCTTCAGCACGGACTGAGATGCGGCGATCAGATGAGGCGTGGCGCGCTGTATGGAGCGGGTGACGATGTCGCCGGGGCCGTAGCGCCCAAAGATCTCGTTGATTCGCTCCTCGACGGTGGTCACTTCACCGTCGGGGGTTGTCGTCGTGTCGCAGTAGGTCAACGCCTCGACGAGTGATGGATCTTCGAGCTGGAACTCTGCGGATAGCTCTCGATCGAGGGACCGTTCTTCCGCCTCGATGATCGCGCAAGTGTGGTGAGCCACCAGGTTGCAGATTCGAGGGTCCGCGTGCTCGACGTCCCGTAGATAACGAGCTCCGTCCAGGGGATGAAACCCCGTGCTGACAATGAGCGGTGAATAACCGATGTCGTGCAACAGCGCGGCGCACTGGAGCAGTTCGGCGTTCTCTCCCATGATCGGGGCGAGGCGCTCGGCCTGAGCGCCTACGCCCTGCGAGTGAGCCCAACGACGGGGGAGCGGGTCCGCCAACAGCCTGCATGCGAGATCACGAGCCCATGCGACATCCATGCCCCGAGGCTAGCGCCTGCGGACGAACCAACCCTTGCCGTGCACAGGTTCAACAAGTCCAGCAGAAGCCAGATCAGCCAGGGCCTGGCGCGCGGTACCGCGTGAGACCCCGTACCGGGCGGAGAGGCCGGCCTCGCTCGGCAACGCCTCGCCCGGGGCGAGTTCGCCGCACTCGATCGCGGAGCGGATCTCCGAGGCGATCCGCCGGAACTGCGGCAACCGGGGGCCCGGGGCCCCCTTGCCCCGCTTCTGGTCGGCTCGGACGACCCTGCCGCGCCCAGGGAGCGACTCGATGAGCCCCTCAGCTTCCAGCAGCGCCAGGGCGCGGCGCAGGGTGTTGCGCGCGACTCGGAATTCGTCCGAGAGCCTCACCTCGGAGGGAAGCAGCTCCCCGGACGGGAGCGCCCCGGTCTCGATGCGCTCCCGCAGGACGTTCGCAATCTGGGCGTAGGCTCCCCATGCCGTCGAACGTGGACTCACTCTGTCCTCTCGGTCTGCGCGGGGCGTCGAGCCATCATGTCCGGTCCGCACGCCGTGTCGCCAGTCCCGTGATGTCTGACCAGCGGAAGGAACTTCACGCTGCGGATCGTCCACTCGACTTTCGTCTCACGGCAGGAAATCGAGAAGGCGAACGGCGAACCGTCGCGAAGTGTCCGCAGCGCGTTGCGCTGTCCGAAGACCAACCATTCGAGCACCTCCTCCGCGTCCTGCTCCGTGAGCACGGACATCAGGGTGCGCAGTGAAACCCGTACCCAGCTCAATGCCTGCGCAGGGCTGTGTGCTTCGAGCGTGGCGACTCGACGAACACCGAACTCAGAGGCCGGAGTAAACATGGTGCACTCACACCAGTAGCCAGGCTGGGGCAAACAAGCCTCCCGCATGCCTACTCTTCCTTCCCCAGCAGAATATCCATGTCAACCCACACGCACTTGCCGGTGCGACTGCGGTAGAAGCCCTGATTGGCTGCGAGATCGCGAATGATGTACATGCCACGGCCTCTCTCGTCATCAGGCTTCGTCCGGCGCGGCATGGGAATCCGCGGATCGGCGTCGTACACCTCAACCCGAATGAGGTGTCTCACCTGCCAAAGACGCAACCGGATAGAAGCTGACGTCGCCGGACGCGCGTGCATCACGGAGTTCGTTACCAGCTCGGAGACGACGACGTCGAGCGACTCCGTCTCTGCCTTGATCCCACGTGCGGTCAGCGCGATCTTGACGAACCGACGTGCGAGGGATGGTGATCTAGGGGCGTAGTCAAGCGTGAGGGAACCGAGTAGCTCGGCAGTACCCGGCTCGGACGTTGTGGCCACCGATCGGCGGATGAATGGACTCACGGCGGCCCTCCATGGGACGGCGCCGTCATCAACAGGGTGTGCATGTGCAGGAGTGTTCTGTCGCCCCCTCCCGACAAGTACCGCGTTTCTGGGACGTCTTGGGACGTCTTCGCTATATTGAAGACGTCCCCTACGGGAGGCGGAACAGTGAACTACGTGCTGAGAGAAGCGCTGACACGTGCCAGACTCACTGTCGTTGATGTGGCCGCAGACCTCGGAGTCGACCCCAAGACCGTGGAGCGTTGGATCGCGGGACGCATGCCACACCCGCGTAGCCGTGGGCGATTGAGTGCGCTCTTGAATGTGCCTGAAGCGGAACTTTGGCCGGACACGACCATTCCTGGGAAACGACCCGAATGCATCGGCCAGGCGGTAACTACGACTTACCCGCATCGGTGGTGCGTCCCGCCGGATGTGTGGAGAGAGTTCTTTGCCAGCGCAGAGAGGAGTATTGATCTCCTTGTTTACAGCGGACTCTTCTTGATCGAGGACACGGCCATCCTGCGGATCCTCAAGGCCAAAGCATCCAGCGGCGTGGAGGTGCGACTACTGCTTGGCGATCCAAGCAGCGAGCACGTGGCGATTCAAGGCGCTGAGGAGGGCATCGGTGACGCTATGTCGGCCCGAATCCGGAACGCTTTTGTGCTCCTGTGTCCGTTGGTATCCGTCCCAGGGATCGAGATCAGGAGTCACAACACCACCCTCTACAACTCAATCTTCCGAGCAGACGACGGGCTATTGATCAACATGCATCTTCACGGCCAACCGGCTGCTCACTCCCCCGTCGTTCGTCTGTACTCACTAGGAGCTGCCGAGTTGATCCGAACATACATGGACAGCTTCGAGCAAGTGTGGGCCAAGGCGGGTCCGCAACAGCAAGTGAGGTAGTGAGCCATGCACGCCTGACCTCACTCCTCGTCGTGCGACTGGGACGACTTCTCACGGAAGCGAGAGGTATTGCTCCCACTTGCAAAGCTGACACGCGCTCTGTCTCTGGCCTGTGGCCCCTTAAGTTGTGAACATGCCTCTGCGTGTGAACTCTTAGACAGGTAGAGAACGTGCGCGGCAGCAACATGAAGGGATCGTCGGAGTGAGGGCGTCTGCACCGCGCCGGAGTTGGAGTGGTTCGGCGGCTTCCAACGCGGGTATAGTCGAGCGACTGGCGCTTCTAATGGCTGGGGGGACTATGGAGACTCTTTCCAAAGAGGAAATTTTTCGCAAGTACGCTGATGAAGAACTGCAGAAGAAAATTCTGCAGTTAGCAGCTCTGAGTGATATTCTAGGGCACTCTCTGATTGCGAATTCGTACAAGCCGTCTATTCGGCTTAACGAGTCTTTCAAGCTTACCAAGTACGGCGAAGAGAAGCTGCAATCTTTCGTCAAAAAGAGGGTGCCCTATTCTGAAGCCCGACTCATCTGTCTTCTGGAGCTCAGTTGGATCGATCTTCTTGTCGATCCAACTGCAACCTCTTCCGAAGACGTGCGGGAGGCTATTAGCCGTGAGATCGTCGACCGGAAAATCTATTTCCCTTTCATCTTTGGTAGGTTTTTGTACGACAGGGCTTTTGAGAAGTTGGATCTAGAAGATGGCGTGATGAGCCTGAATCTCTCGGAGACTCTGGAATTTCTGGATGACACTCCTCAAGGGGTCTTTCAGTACAGGGACTACGTGACTGGTCCGTATGGACTGCTCACTAGTCAGGAGCCGCGCTTTTTCCCGCCAGAGCGCGGGGCTCCTCTGATGCATTGTAGCGATGTTGATTGCGCCGCAGTGCATCGTGTTGGTTTTGCCACGGGTGCCGAGGCCGCGATTAATAAACATCGTAGTGAGGCCGTAAAGGTTCTGGCTAAAGACAGCGATAACCCGAGCGCGTGGGGGTCATTCCTTTCCGATCTCTTCGTGAGAGACCTCAAGCCGGCGCGAGATCAGGTTGGGGATACACTGATTCCCATCCTTGGTGACTGTCTTACAGATGCAGAGATTAGATCCCTCTCTGCATGGCTGCTGGACAATACGCAGGGACGACTGCGTTCTACGGCTGAGAGTGTGGCACTGAGAGGCCGAGCATCGGACATAGTGGCTGGCCTTGGTAGGGCCGAGATGATGCAGTTGTGTCTTACACTAGGCGACCGTGATCTAACAAATGGTCTTGATGCCCTAATTTATAGCGGGGATATTAAGGTGCCTCCGGGGGAGGTTAGACGCCCTAAAGTTGTCGTCGAAAACGGAATCGGTGAATTCCAACTGCATGCGGAGTTGGGTCCTAGCGGTGTCCGTATTCGTTCTCATTCTGTAAACCTTGCTCCTTTGCGTCTCCGGCGTCTTGTTGAGTCAATGTATCGCCTCGACGATGTCATTGATAGAGAAGAGCTCGACTGGCAACTTCGCGGTGAGAATGGGCCGAGTCTAGAGGCCCGGCTTGAAAGTTACCTGCAAAAGCGCTCGCCTGAGACGGTTATCAAGACCCTTTCAGTTGTGCGTAAGAGCAATGCAGTGACTGCTTGCGAAGTGTTAGGGCTTCGAGAAGGAGCGATTGAGGACCCCCAGTTTGTCTCGCTCATCCTCTGGAAACTTGGATTCGGGACGCATATCGATGATGACCTTCATGCAGATTTTTGGCGTCATCACGAAAAGCTTGAACAGTTAACTCGTGCTGCTCTTGGAGCGCCACAGCCGCCTCCCGTGGATGACTTCCGCGGAGCCGCAGCGAATTATTTCGTCGCCTTGGAGACGTTGCTGAGAGACAGTCTTTGCTATTCCATCTGGGCGTTGACGGTCGATCACTACGTTGCGAGGCAGCCATTCATTTATCGGCCGGAGGTGGATTCTGCATTTGCGTTCTCATGGTTGCAGGATGTGGTGGATAGGTCAGGAGACTCGACGCTAAATTACGGGGAAAAGGTGACCTTGCATGCACTTATGCGAGGATATCAGTGCCTGGGCGCCGAACTAGAAAGAATGAGTGCGGAACCAGATAGGTGGCTGCGATCCGGAGACATCGTTCCTTCGTGGGCCGCTCAACAGAATCTGCAGAAGTTTGTATTCTGGCACACCGTCCCCTTCTTGGATCTCACTTCCGAATCGCGTATGACGATTCTGCGTCAGTTGCAAGAGATCAGTAGAGTGCTGGTGAGTGAAAAGGTGTATGACGACCGGAATAGTTGGATGCACGGGGGGCGAGAGATACCTGACCCCACCAGGGTGCGAAAGGTTCTCGCTGCTGTAAAGGATGTCGTTCAAATGATTGAAGATAGTGGATTTGCGCGTGTCAAATTCGCTACGTCGTCCCAAAAGGCTGATGGATATGGCAGGTCGGTTACAACTTTGTTAAATGCAAAGAGTATGTCCATCGAAGTGCGCAATCCGACGCAATTTGACTGGCTCGGGCTACCATCAACTAGTCGCAGCCTGCATGTCATGTCGGCCGCATGTTTTGCGGCTCCGGATCATTACTTGCGTTTTCGGTCGGAAGTGCAATCGCCTTTCGCAGACCTATGGGCGAATTTCCCTCGACGCAAACCTCGCTCGCAGCGCTCAACGAGGGCCCTGGAAGGTCTCCGTCCGATGGAAAGCGGTGGGGAGGACGCTTAGCGATTCCCATCAGTTCCGCTCCGTTGCAAGATCAGTAGCAGTACGCGCATGTCCGGCGGTGTCCGTCGTCAGTCGCCGGGTGGGCTGACCTGTGAGGATGGACACCGCCGGACGTCAGTGGATCACTGGTCGGGGGACTCGTAATGCGTAGGTCGAGGGTTCGATTCCCTCAGGCGGCTCATCCGAGAACCCCAGGTCAGATCGCTCTGACCTGGGGTTTCATCGTTTATCGGACGCGTCGCCGCCGCCGAGCGCGAGCCGTGCGGCTGTCCGTGGTCTCGGTTCCAGTCTCAGTTGGGCTCTGTTGCCGGCCCCTTCCTCGGTTACAGGTGGACGGTCGTCCGCAGCGGGAGGTCCGTGACCGAGGTGCCCACCGACAACTCGTAGGGGCCGGGTTCGTAGTGCCAGCCGTCCGGTTGCCAGGTGGCGAAGGCGCGGTGGGGGAGGGGGATGGTGAGGGGGACGGTCTCGCCGGGGGTGGCGGTGATGGTGGTGTGGGTGGCGAGCCAGCGGGTGGGGCGGTCGAGGGTGGAGTCGGGGCGGGCGAGGTAGACCTGGATGATCTGTTTGCCGGGGCGGGGGCCCGTGTTGGTGGCGGTGAGGTGGATGGTGTCGGTGGTGGCGGTGAGGTCGGCGAGGGTCCAGGTGGTGTAGCCGAGGCCGTGGCCGAAGGGGTAGGCGGGGGTGGTGCCGGACCTCAGCCAGGCGCGGTAGCCGATGTGGATGTCCTCGGTGTAGTGGAGGGCGCCGTCGGTGGGGGTGGTGTCGAGGACGGGGACGTCCTCGGTGGTGGCCGGCCAGGTGGTGGGGAGGCGGCCGCCGGGTTCGGTGTGGCCGAGGAGGACGTCGGCGAGGGCGTTGCCCATCTCCTGGCCGGCGAAGTAGGTGACGAGGAGGGCGGAGACGTCGTCTCGCCAGGGGAGGAGGACGGGGGAGCCGGAGTTGACGACCACGACGGTGGGGGTGCCGGTGGCGGCGACGGCGGTGACGAGGGCGTCCTGGTGTCCTGGGAGGGCGAGGTCGGTGCGGTCGAAGCCCTCGGACTCGACCTGGGAGTTGGTGCCGACGACGACGATCGCGACGTCGGCCTCGGCGGCGGCTCGGGCGGCCTCGGCGATCAGGGTGTCGGGGTTGTGGGGGGCGGGCCGGGTGCCGAGGGTGATGGCGAAGGTGCCGCCCATGGCGCTGTCGCGGGAGCCGAGGTCGAAGGTGACGCGGAGGGCGAGCGGGGTGTCGGCGGTGACGTGGAGGGGGGCGGTGACGGCGGGTGGGGCGAGGAGGCTGGCGCCGAGGTCCTGGCCGACGGCGGTCGCGGTGTCCTCGGTGAGGAGGCGGTCGTCGACGTGGATGCGGCCGGTGCCGACGGAGGCGAAGCCGAGCAGGGTGTCGCCGGTGGTGTCCGGGGTCCAGGTGACGGACAACTCGATGGTGGCGGCGGTGGTGATGGGCGCGTCGCCGCCGAAGTAGACCAGGGCGGTGGAGCGGCGGTCCTCGCGGAAGAGTTCGGTTCCTTCGGCGTCGAGGAAGCGCACCAGCATGCCGGGTTCGCCGGTGGCCGGGTTGGTGATGTGGGACAGGGGGAGTTCGGTCAGGCCGTCGTGCGCGATGGCGCCGAGGGTGTAGGTGATGTCGGCGTCGGGGAGGGCGGCGCGCAGTCCTTCGAGGGGGCTGACGACGCGTTCGGGCAGGACGGTGGCGGAGCCGCCGCCCTGGGTGCGGGCGTGCCTGGCGTTCTGGCCGATGACGGCGACGCGGCGCAGGCGGGCGGGGGCCAGGGGCAGGGTGCCGTCGTTGGCGAGGAGGACGGTGCCGGCGGTGGCGGCGTGGCGGGCGAAGGCGACGTTGTCCGAGGCGGTGACCCGGGGTGGCGCGGCGGGTTCGTGGCCGTCGAGGGCGCCCACGCGGGAGGCGAGGAGGAGGATGCGGCGGACCTTGCGGTCGATGGTGGTCTCGGGGATGCGGCCTTCGCGGACGGCGGAGAGGAGGGCGTCCCCCCAGGGGCCTTCGGGGCCCGGCATGACGAGGTCCTGTTCGGCCTCGGCGGAGGCGAGGGAGCGGACGGCGGTCCAGTCGCTGACGACGACGCCGTCGAAGCCCCACTCGGACTTCAACGGGGTGTCCAGCAGCTCGTGTTCGGTGGCGGTCACGCCGTTGATGGCGTTGTAGGCGGACATGACCAGCCAGGGGCGGGACTCGACGACGGCCTTCTCGAAGGCGAGGAGGTAGAGCTCGCGCAGCGCGCGCTGGGAGACCTCGGTGCTGGCGGTGAAGCGTTCGGTCTCGTAGTCGTTGGCGACGTAGTGCTTGGGCGTGGCGGCGACGCCGTGGTCCTGGAGGCCGCTCACGAAGGCGGCGGCCAGGTCGGCGGTGAGGACGGGGTCCTCGCTGAACGCCTCGAAGTGGCGGCCGCCGAGCGGCGAGCGGTGCAGGTTGATCGTCGGCCCGAGGACCACGTCCACGCCCTTGCGGCGGGCCTCGGCGGCGAGCACGGCGCCGTAGCGGTAGGCGAGGTCCGGGTCCCAGGAGGAGGAGAGGGCGGTCGCCGAGGGCAGGTTGAGCGAGGGGGAGCGTTCGTCCCACACCTCGCCCCGCACCCCCGACGGGCCGTCGGACAGCACCATCCGGCGCAGCCCGATCGACTCGACCGGCCAGGTCGTCCAGAAGTCCCGGCCGGTCAGCAGCCTGACCTTGGTCTCCAGGGGGAGCCTCGCGACCAGCCGGTGGAGTTCGGGGGAGTCGAGGGTGAGGGGCATGAACGTCTTCCTTCAGTCGGTCAGTCGGTCAGGCGGGTGGCGCGGACAGCCATGTACTGCCGTCCCGGGAGCTCGACGCGCAGCATCCCGCTCGCCGAGTCGGCGACGCGTTCGACGGTCATCGCCCAGGTGTCCAGGACGTCGACCGCGAACCGCCCGTCGGCCGGGAGGACGACCTTACGGAAGCGGGGGCGGTTGAAGCCGAGGTAGACGATCTCGTACTCGCCCGCGACGCCGCCGCGCGGCGCGTCCCACTCGGAGGGCAGTGGGTCGAGCACCCCGGTGGGCGAGGCGGCGATGACGTCGCGCAGGAACGCGATGCGGGCGGGGCTGTCGCCGACGAGCTCGCCGCCCTTGGACCACCACAGCTCCTCGGCCTCGTTGAGGATGGTCTCGCCGTGCCCCACGTACCCGCCGCGGACCGCGCCCTCCCAGAACCGGCGCACCAGCTCCTCGCCGGTGAGGTTGCCCCAGCCCTGGTCGATGTCGCCCTCGTAGCCGCACTCGTCGATCACCACGGGCTTGCCCCAGCGCGTCCGCCACTCGTCGGTGTTCTCGGCGGTGCGGTAGACGTCGACGCGCTGCACGCTGCAGTGCGTGATCCACGGCCGGGAGTGGTCGTAGAAGCCGAAGCAGTTGTGGATCGAGTTGAGGTGTCCTGACGGGTCCTCCTCGGTGACGACGGCGGCGAGGCGCTCCCAGTCGTCCTCGCTCTTGGTCCAGATCAGGTCGTACTCGTTGGCCATCGACCACCACACGTTGGAGAACGCCGCGAGGCGCCGCACCACGTAGCGGGTGAACCGGTCGTCGGCGGCCTTGCCGAGCTCGGCGAAGCCCCAGCGGTCGTAGGCGTGGAAGAGGATGACGTCCGCCTCGATCCCCAGGTCGCGGAGGGCCAGCACCTCGTCCTCGAAGCGGCGGAAGAAGGCCGGGTCGAAGCGGGTGGTGTCCCAGTCGCCCGAGGCGGACCGGGGGAAGGGGAAGAGCTCGGGGTCCTCCGTGTTGTAGAGGTACGCCTTGGGCAGCACGCACATCCGGACCTTGTTGAAGGGGCCCGCCGCGAGGGCGCGGCGGGTGGCGGTGCGCAGCCGCTCCGGCTGGTGGGTCCAGGCGTAGGCGGTGGTGCCGATCGGCAGGTACCGGGTGCCGTCCGCGTGGGCGAAGTGGTGGCCGTCGGCGACGCGCACCGGGCCGTGCCGGCCAGGGTCCGGCGGGCCGCTCACGAACGAACCGGTGAGGCCGTCGAGGGAGCGGGCGGTGGACGCGGTGGCGAAGGTCCAGGAGGCCTCGCGGTCCGGCATGAACCTGATCCGGTACGTGCCGTCGCCGTCGTAGAAGCCGCCGACCCGCAGCTCGCGCTCCCCGTCGCTGAACGTGGCGGTCAGTTCGACGTCGACGAACGGGTTGCCGTGCGCGGGTCCCGCGATCTCGATCTCGAACACGTCCCAGCGGGCGCACTCGCCCGGGAACCGGGCCGTGGCGGAGGCGCGCGGGACGTCGGCGCCCTCGTACGCCGGGTCCGGCGGGATCGGCGGCTCCTCCGGGCGCGGGTCGCCCGCGCCCTGGTCGTCGATCGCGGCCAGCTCCGCGAAGAGGCGCTCGCGCAGGGCGGGGTCGGCGGCGGCTGCGGTGTCGTGCTCGACCACGACGCCGATCGGCAGCCCCTTGATGTGCGGGAGCATCGGCGTGTTGACGACCCCGGGCAGGTATCTGGCGAGGACGGCGCGCGCGGCGTCGTTCTCCAGGGCGGCCGAGATCTTGGACGTCGGTGTGAACACGATCAGCTCCTCAACAGCTGGTGACGCTCGGCCCGGCGGCGCTCCTGGGCCGCCGGGTCGGGGACCGGGGAGGCGAGGAGCAGCCGCTGGGTGTAGGGGTGGCTGGGGGTGGCGGTGACCTCGGCGCCGTCCCCGGTCTCGACGATCTCGCCGTGGTAGAGCACCGCGACCCGGTGGCTGATGTGCCGGACCACGCTCAGGTCATGGGAGACGAAGAGGTAGGCGACGCCGGTGGACTCCTGGATGTCGACGAGCAGGTCGAGCACGTGCGACTGGGTGGAGAGGTCGAGCGCGGAGACCGGCTCGTCGCACACGACGAGGCGGGGGCTGAGCGCCAGGGCCCTGGCGATCGCGATCCGCTGCCGCTGCCCGCCGCTGAACTCGCGGGGGAGCCGGTCCCCGGCGTCGCTCGGCAGCCTGACCTGGTCGAGCAGTTGCCGCACCCGCCGCTCGGCGTCCCGGGTCGAGACGCCGCGCACGCTCAGCGGCTCGGCGAGGATCTCGGTGATCCGCATGGAGGGGTTGAGCGAGGTGTAGGGGTCCTGGAAGACGACCTGGATGTCGGAGGCGAGGGCGCGGCGCTCGGCCCGGCCGGCCCGGGTGATGTCCCGTCCGTCGAAGACGATCCGGCCGGCGGTGACGGGCGCGAGGCCCAGCACGGCCCGGCCCAGGGTCGTCTTGCCGGAGCCGGACTCGCCGACGAGCCCGACGGTCTCGCCGGGGCGCACGTCGAGGCTGACGCCCTTGAGGGCGCGGAACGGCGGCCGGCGCCAGCCCCGGGTCGGGAAGTCGACGACCAGGTCCTCGACGGCAAGAAGTGGTGCGGTCATGCCGTGACCTCCGTGGTGGCGGGGGCCTGGTAGGCGGCCCTGGGCGGTGCGCCCTCCAGCGTGGCGCCGAGGAGCTGGCGGGTGTAGGGGTGTCGGGGGTCGGCGAAGATCTCCCGGACGCCCGCCACCTCGACGAGCCGCCCGGCGCGCATCACCGCCACCCGGTCGCAGACGTCGGCGACCACGCCGAGGTTGTGCGTGACGAGGACCAGCGCCATGCGGTGCTCCCGCTGGAGGTCGCGCAGCAGGTCCAGGATCTCGGCCTGGACGGTGACGTCCAGGGCGGTCGTCGGCTCGTCGGCGATCAGCAGGTCGGGCTCGCAGGAGACGGCGCCGGCGATGAGGACGCGCTGCGCCATGCCGCCGGATATCTGGTGCGGGTAGGAGGCGAAGGCGCGGCGCGGTTCCGGGATGCCGACGCGGGCGAGGAGTTCGAGCGCGCGCTCGCGGGCGGCGGACCGCGACAGGCCGAGCCGGGTCCGCAGGGGTTCGACGAGCTGGTCGCCGACCGTGAACGAGGGGTCGAGGTTGCTCATCGGCTCCTGCGGCACATAGGCGATGCGGGTGCCGAGCAGGGCCTCGCGGGCCTTGCGGGGCGCGGTCGCCAGGTCGACGCCGTCGAACCGGATCCCGCCGGAGAGCACGGCGCCGCCCTCGGGCAGCAGGCCGAGCACCGCCAGCGAGGTCTGGGTCTTGCCGGAGCCGGACTCGCCGACCAGGCCGAGCACCTCGCCGGCCGACACGTGGAGCGAGACGCCGTCCACGACCGGCCGCCAGCCTCCGTTCCCGTCGCCGTAGCCGACGGTCAGCCGGTCGATCGCCAGCAGCGCGGACTCCGGCGCGGACTCAGGCGCGGACTCCGGTGCGGGCGGCGCGTCCGGCGCGTCGGCCTCAGCCGTGGCGGCCGGCGCCGCGGGACGCGGGGCGGCGGTGGACTGGTCGGAGCCCTGGAGCGCGTCGCGCACGGCGTTGCCGAGCAGCACCAGCGAGGCGCTCGTCAGGCTCAGCAGCAGCCCGGACCAGAGCAGGATGCCGGGGGCCCGGTAGATGTTCTGGAAGCCCTCGTTGAGGATCATGCCCCAGCTCGGCCTGGTCAGGTCGCCGAGCCCGAGGAACTCCAGGCCGGCCTGGATGGCGATGGCCAGGCTCATGATCATGGCCGCCTGGATGACGATGGGCGCCCGGACGGCCACCAGCACGTGCCGCGCGATGATCCGCCGGTCGGAGAGGCCGGCGACGCGCGCCGCGTCGACGTACAGCTCGTTGCGCACCGCCACCACCGAGGACCGCACCAGCCGGTGGAAGGACGGCGCGAGCAGCACCCCGAACACGCCCATGGAGATCCAGATCGACGGGCCGACGGCCGCCCTGACCGCCAGCAGCACCATGACCCCGGGGAGGGCCATCACCAGGTTGGTGAGCCATCCTGAGACGCCGTCGGCCCAGCCGCCGTAGTAGCCGGCGATCAGCCCGGAGGGGACGCCGACGGCCAGTGCGACCGCCAGTGCGAAGGCCCCGCCGAGGAGGCTGAGCTGGCCGCCGTGCAGCAGCCGGGACAGCAGGTCGCGGCCCGCGCTGTCGCCGCCGAGCGGGTGGTCGGCCGACATCGGCGCGAGCACGTCCGCCAGCTGCGAGTCGTTCGGCCCGTGGGCGGCGAGCAGCGGCGCCAGGGCCGTGCTGAGGACGATGAGCAGCAGCACGGCCGCGGCCGTGGCGCCGAGGGGGTTTCTGAGTACCTGGGCGGTCAGGCCGCGTCGCTCGGCGCGACGGTCGGGCCCGACGGCCGGGACCGCGGTGGCTTCGGTGGTCATCGGACGCGCGCCTTCGGGTTGAGGAAGCCCACCGCGATGTCGATGAGCAGGTTGACGACGGTCACCAGCACGACCGTCACGACGACGACGCCCATCACCATGGGGATGTCGCCCCTGGTCGTCGCGTTGACCGCGAGCAGTCCGATGCCCGGCAGGGCGAAGATCTGCTCGACGAAGACGGCCCCGCCCATCAGCCCGATGAACTGCAGGGCGAGGACGGTGAGCCCGGGCCCGCTGGCGTTGCGCAGCGCGTGGCGGAGCAGCACCCGGCGCCGGGGCAGCCCCCGGCTGCGGAGGGTCCTGATGTAGTCCTGCCGCAGGACGTCGATCATGGCGCCGCGTACCTGCTGGGTGGTGGACGCGACGGCGCCGATCGACAGCGCCGCGATGGGCAGTGTGATGGTGGACAGCCAGCCGGCCACCGAGAGCGAGAACGGGACGTAGCCGGTCGCCGGGAACCAGCCGAGCTCGACGGCGACGACGAGCGCGAGGAGGAGCGCGATCCAGAATCCCGGCAGGGCGTAGCCGGCCACCGAGAGGAGCTGGACGGTCCGGTCGAGCCAGCCGCGCCGCACGGCGGCCGCGGTGCCGAGCAGCACCGAGACGACCGCGACCACCAGCGTGGTGCCGATGACCAGGGTGAGGGTGACCGGCAGCCGGTTCTCGAGCGCCTGGGCGACGGGCTCGCCGGTGAACCAGGAGCGGCCGAAGTCGCCGCCGAGGGCCGAGCCGAGCCAGTCGAAATAGCGGGTGACCAGGGGTTGGTCGAGGCCGAGTTCGCCGGCCTTCGCGGCGACCTGGTCCTCGGTGGCCATCTGGCCGAGCAGCCGGCGGGCGATGTCGCCGCCGGAGAGGAACATGGTGGCGTACGCGATGCCGCTGATCACGAACAGCAGGACGACGCCGGCCGCCAGTCTGCGGACGATGTAGGAGAGCATGGGTGGTCGTCCTCCCCGGTCACGCCGACGGCGTGTAGTTGTAGACGGAGGGCACGTTCTGCTGGGTCTGGAGGACCACGTCCGTGCCGTCGTTGACCGCGTAGGTCTCGTCGATCCAGAACCAGGGGGCGAACCAGGCGTGGTCCACCAGGTACCGGTTGATCTCGCCGAAGAGCTCGGCCTGTTCGCCGTCGTCGGCGGCGGGCACGGCGTCGATCAGCTCGCTGAGCTCCGGGTCCTGGGCGTGGAAGGGGTTCCACGCGGAGTCGGGCGTCAGGTAGGAGTTGACGAGCGTCCAGTCGACGGGGGCCCCGAGGAACATGAGGCTCATCGGGTAGTCGCCGGCGAGCATCCGGCTGATCAGGTCCTGGCCGGCGTCCTCGTAGGTGACGCGGACGCCGATGTCGGCGAGTGACTGGCGGATGATCTGGAGCGTCGGCTGGTCGAAGAAGGCGCTCGTCGGCATGGTGATGTCGAAGCCGTCCGGGTACCCGGCCTCGGCCATGAGCTCGCGGGCCAGCTCGGGGTCGTAGGCGTAGGTCTCGTTGAGCGCGGGGTCGTAGGCCTCCGAGGCCTCGCTGAATATCTGCTGGGTGGGGGTGCCCTGCCCGTCGTAGAGGGCTTCGAGGATGCGCGGCCCGTCGAAGGCGTGGTTGATCGCGCGGCGGACCCGCTCGTCGCCGAGGGCCGGGATGGTGGTGCCCGTGCGGTCGAAGATGATCAGGCCGACCCAGGAGACGTGGATGTCGGGCCTGACGATCTCGATGCCGGCCCGCTCCGCCTCGTTGACGTTGTTGCGGTTGCTCAGGTTGCCCGCGTCGACCTGGCCGGTCTTGAGGGCGTTCAGCAGGGCCGTCTCGTCGGGGAAGATGTCGAAGCTCAGCCGCTCGTAGTGCTGGAGCGAGGGGTCCCAGTAGTCGTCGCGCCGGGTGAACACGTAGGACGAGCCCTGGACGGTCGCCGAGGTGTCCATCACATAGGGGCCCGAGCCGGCGGGCACCGTGGCGAGGTCCGGCGAGTCGAAGGCGGCCGGGGAGGCCATCAGCCCGGCCGCGTCGCCGAGGTGGACGAGGAGCGAGGGGTCGGGGGCGCTCAGGTGGAGTTCGACGTGGGTGGGGTCCACCACCACGACCTCCTCCAGGAGGGCGAGGTAGTGGCCGAGCGGGCCCGTGCCGTCCCGGAACCGTTCGAGGTTCTGCTTGGCCACGTCCGCGTCGAAGGCGACGCCGTCGCTGAACGTGACGTCGTCCCTGAGGGTCATGGAGAGCACGGTGTTGCTCTCGTCGTACGACCAGTCGGTGGCCAGCATCGGCGCCAGGTCGCCGTCCGGCTCCCGGCGGATCAGGGTGTCGTAGGCGGCCTGGAAGTAGGGGACGTAGTTGGCGTCCCCGGCCTGCGCCGGGTCGAAGGAGGCGGGCACCACCGTGCTGCCGAGCACCAGGTCGTCGGCCGAGCCGCCGCCCTGGTCGACGTAGCCGGCGCAGCCCGTCAACAACAGTCCGACGGCGGCGACCATGCCGATCGCGCTGCGCGTTCGTCGCAATGAACGCATAAGGTGACTCCTCGGCTTATTACGTCATCGTAATGTGGTGGTGGTTGTGCTCAGGCGCCGAGCAGCGCGGCCCTGACCAGGCGCTGGGCGGTCATGGCGTCGTGGTCGGCCTGGGCGGCGCGCAGCCGGTCCAGGTCGAGGTGGGAGGCGCGGTCCTCGAGGGCGCGGAGGGTGGCGACGGACTCGCGGACGGCGTCGGTGGGGTCCTCGCGGTAGGGGAAGAGGTCGAGCTTGAGCGGCTCCGACCAGCCGATCTCGCGGGTGACGTGGAGGAACTCCAGGGTCTCGACGAGGTGGAGGGCGCCGGCGGTGAGGTCGTCGTCCCACTCCCGGTAGTTGTCGTCGAGTTCGATGTCGACCAGGCGGCCCATGGAGTGGGCCAGCGTGAGGGCTTCGGCCGGGTTCTCCTTGGCGAACAGGGAGTGGCCGAAGTCGACGACGAGGCCGACGTTGTCCACGCCCATCTGTTCGATGGCCAGCAGGCTGGCGGTGGCGGTGGACCAGAAGAGCCGGTTGCGGGGTTCCTTGAGCTTGTACTCGATGGCGAAGGTGACGTCGGGGTGGTTGCGGGCGACGTCCCGCACGCCCTCGACGGCGTGTCGGCGCAGGGTGGCGTAGTCGACCTGGAAGGGGTAGTCGTAGCCGTCCTGACCCGGCCAGAACTTCACGTAGCGGGCGCCGAGGTCGGCGGCGACCTGGACGGCCTCCTCGGCCAGCTCCCGGGCCGCCGCCCGGGTCGCCGCGTCCGGGGCGGTGAACGAGCCGCTCCTGAACCGGCGGTCGTAGACCACCGGCGTGATGTTGGTGGCGACCAGGCCGTGCGCGTCCAGCGCCGCCTTCACCTCGGCCACCGAAACCCCGGGGTCGAACGGGTAGTTCAGGTCCAGGCCCACCAGCTCACCGGAGGCCGCGGCCAGCTCGATCGTCCGCAACGTGCCCACCTCGGGCCCGTAGCCATCCGTCGCGTACCTGTCGATGATCCGACCGAAGGACCACATCCCACCGGCGAAGGCACGGGCTGCTGAGGGCGGTGCGGACGTCATTGGCGCTCCCTGAATGTTTATTCAGCTCTGCATCTTCTTGGCGATTCGGACCGTAGAACTGGCGAACAGGGCGTGTCAAGAGTGGTGGCGGTGGCTGTTGTGGCCGCCCAAAACGGGATGGAACGGCGCGGGCTTGACGGTGTCGAGGGGGGCGCCGCACTATCGGTGGTAATAAACATCAGGGACTGAATGGATATTCACATGCTGTGCTCTGACCCTCCCGCGGTGGCGCGCTACCGGGAGCTGCGGTCGACCGTTCGCGCCGAGGAACCGGAACGGGCCGCCCCGCTCCTGCGTGCCATGGCCACCGACGTCCGGCTCGACGTGCTGGACATGATCGACCGGGCCGGCATGGGGCACATCGGCGGCGACTTCTCGGTGACCGACATCCTGGTCACCCTCTTCGGCGCCGTCCTCGACGTGGACCCCGAGCACCCCGACGCGCCGGGGCGTGACCGCTTCGTGCTCAGCAAGGGCCACAGCGCCGCCGCCCTGTACGCGACCCTCGCCCACTGCGGCTACTTCCCGCGCGCCGAACTGGCCACCTTCATGGCCCCCTACTCCGATCTCAACGGCCACCCCAACCGCCGCAAGGTCCCCGGCGTGGAGACCAACACGGGGCCGCTGGGGCACGGCTTCCCGGTGGCCGTCGGCGCCGCCATCGGCGCCCGGCTGCGCGGCGACGACAGCCGGACCGTGGTGGTGCTCGGCGACGGCGAGCTGCAGGAGGGCAGCAACTGGGAGGCGGCCATGACCGCGGGCCACCAGCGCCTCGACCGGCTCACCGCGATCGTCGACCGCAACCGGCTCCAACAGGGCGCCCGCACCGAGGACACCGTCGGCCTCGACCCGCTGGCCGACAAGTGGACCGCCTTCGGCTGGGAGGCGCGCGAGGTCGACGGCCACGACCACGCCGCGCTGCGCGTCGCCCTCGCCCCGTCCACCACCGGACGGCCCGTCGCCGTCGTCGCCCACACCGTCAAGGGCAAGGGCGTGTCGTTCATCGAGGACCGCGCCGAGTGGCACCACAAGGTGCCGAACCAGGACCAGGTGCGCGCCGCCGCGAAGGAGCTCAGCAGGTGACCGAGACCGTGCCAGAAGCCGTGCCCGCAGCCGGGTCCGCAGCCGGGTCCGAGGAGAGCGCCCGGCCGTTCGCCGACGCCCCCGCGTACGACTGCCGCGGCACCTTCGCCGAGGAGCTGGGCGCCCTCGCCCGCGAGGACGAGCGGGTGGTCGTCGTCTGCAACGACTCCGTCGGCTCCAGCAACCTGGTCGCCTTCCGGGACGAGTTCCCCGACCGGCTGATCAACGTCGGCATCGCCGAGCAGAACATGGTGGGCGTCGGCGCCGGCCTCGCCAACGCCGGCCTCGTCCCCTTCGTCTCCGCCGCCGGCCCCTTCCTCACCGGCCGCGCGCTGGAGCAGATCAAGGCCGACGTGGCCTACAGCGGGCTCAAGGTGGTGCTGTGCGGCCAGAGCCCCGGCATGGCCTACGGCGAGCTCGGGCCGACGCACCACTCCGTCGAGGACCTCTCCTGGCTGCGCGCCGTCGCCGACCTGCCGGTCGTGGTGCCCACCGACCGGGCGCAGACCAGGGCCGCCGTCCGCTGGGCATACGCCCACGAGGGGCCCAGCTACCTGCGCGTCCCCCGGTTCAAGGTGCCCGACGTCGTCCCCGCCGACGCGCCGTTCGCCCCCGGCCGGGCGCTGGTCCTGCGGGACGGCACCGACGTCACGCTCCTGGCGGTCGGCACCCTCGTGCCGCGCGCCCTCGACGCGGCCAAGCGGCTGGCCGCCGAGGGCGTCTCGGCCCGCGTCCTCAACACCCCCTTCGTCGACCCGCTGGACGAGGCCACGCTGCTGCGCGCCGCCGAGGAGACCGGCGGCATCGTCGTCGCCGAGGAGGCCACGGTCAGCGGCGGACTCGGCGCCGCCGTCGCCTCGCTCACCGGCCAGCACCACCCCACCCCGCTGCGGCTGCTCGGCGTCTCCGGGTTCGCGCCGACCGGCGGCCCGGAACACCTGCTGGAACACTTCGGCCTCACCGTCGACGGCATCCACCGGGCCGCGCGCGAGGTCCTCGGCCTGCCATCCTCGGTCTCATGACCAGGGATCCGCTGCTCCTCGCCGTCGACCAGGGCACCTCAGCCACCAAGGCGCTGCTCGTCGACGGCGCCGGGCGGGTGGTGGCCACGGCGTCCGCGCCCCTCGACGTCGCCCACCCCCGGCCCGGCTGGGTCGAGCAGTCGCCCGAGGCGATCTGGGCGAGCGTGGTCCGGGCGGTGGGCGCGTGCCTGGCCGGGCAGGACCCGGCCCGGGTGGCCGGGGTCGGCCTCTCCAGCCAGCGCGAGTCCTGCCTGCTGTGGGAGCGGGCCACCGGGCGCCCCCTCGGGCCGATGCTCGGCTGGCAGGACCGGCGCACGGCCGACGCCCGCGCCGAACTGCTCGCCGCGGGCGTCGGGCCCGAGGTCAGGGCGGCGACCGGGCTGCCGTTGGACCCGATGTTCAGCGCCCTGAAGGCCGGCTGGCTGCTCGACCACCACGACCCGGAGCGCGTCAGGTCGCGGCGCGGCGAGCTCTGCCTCGGCACCGTCGACTCCTGGCTGCTGTGGCGGCTCGGCGGCGGCGCCGGGCACGGTGCGCACCTCGTCGAGGTCGGCAACGCCTCCCGCACCCAGCTGCTGAACGTCCACACCAGGGAGTGGGACGAGCGGCTGCTCGACCTGTTCCGGGTCCCGCGTGCCGTCCTGCCCCGCGTCACCGCCTCGACCGGCCCCTTCCCGCCGGTGCGCGGGCTGCCCCCGCTGCTGGACGGCACCCCGGTCGCCGCGGTGCTCGGCGACTCGCACGCCGCGCTCCTCGCCCACGGCGTCCGCGCGCCGGGCAGCGTCAAGGTCACCTACGGCACCGGCTCCTCCGTCATGGGGCTGATCGACGCCCCGGCCCAGGCCGAGGGCTCACCGCTGTGCCTCACCGTGGCCTGGGACGACGGCGCCCCGGCCTACGCCCTGGAGGGCAACATCCGCTCCTCCGGCGCCACGCTGCGCTGGCTCGCCGGCCTGTTCGGCACCGACGAGGCGACCCTCGCCGCCCGGGCCGCCGCCGACTCCGGCGGGGTGCACCTGGTCCCGGCCTTCGGCGGCCTCGCCGCGCCCTGGTGGGACAACGACGCGACGGGCGTCGTCTCCGGGCTCACCTTCGCCACCGGGCTGCCGGAACTGGCGAGGGCCGCCCTGGAGTCGATCGCCTTCCAGGTGGAGGACCTGGTGGCCGGGTTCGACACGGTCGGCCGGCGGATCGACACCCTGCTCGCCGACGGCGGCGCCACCAGCAACGGCACGCTGATGCGGCTCCAGGCGGACACCTCGGGCCGCACCGTGCGCCGCCCGCACGCCGGCAACCTGTCCGCGCTGGGCGCCGCGCACCTGGCCGGACGCGCCCTGGGGCTCACCACCCCGGAGCGTCTCGCGGCCGCGCGCGGCCCCGAGGACGTGTACCGGCCGCAGTGTCCCGAGCCGGAGCGCGCCCGCCGCGTCGCCGCCTGGCACGACGCCGTCGCCCGGGCGCGGCTCCGTCCCGAGCCGGCCCCGGGCCCTCATCGGCCCGGCGGTCAGTAGGGTTCGGGGTGTGCCCCAGCGTCCAGACCTCTCCGACCGCGACTCCGTGGACCGGCTCCGCCTGATCGTGCGCGTGGCCCGCATGTACCACGAGCGCGGCATGCGGCAGGCCGAGATCGCCGGCGCCCTCGGCCTGTCCCAGGCCAGGGTGTCCCGCCTGCTGCGCTCCGCGACCGAGCTGGGCGTGGTCAGGACCGTCGTGGTCGCCCCGCCGGGCATCCACAGCGACCTGGAGGACGCGCTCGCCGAGCGGTACCAGCTGACGGACGTCGTGGTCGTCGACGGGGACGACCTGCCGGGCCACTCGCACACCCTGCTGCGGGCCCTCGGCACCGCCGCCGCCAGCTACCTGGAGACGGCCTTCCACCCCGGCGACCTGATCGGCATCTCCACCTGGAGCGAGACGCTGCTCGCCGCCGTCGACGCGATGCGGCCGGTCAAGGCGCCGGGCGCCGCCAAGGTGGTCCAGCTCATGGGCGGCGTCGGCGATCCGCAGGGCCAGGTGCAGGCGACCCGGCTCACCGCCGGCCTCGCCGAACTGACCGGCGCCACCCCGCTGTTCGTCCGCGCCCCCGGCATGGTCGGCTCGGTGGAGGCCCGTCTGTCGCTGCTGAACGACCCGGCGGTCCGCGAGGTCAGCCAGGCGTGGCAGCAGCTGACCGCCGCCCTGGTCGGCATCGGCAGCCTGGAGCCCTCGCCCCTGCTGCGGCTCAGCGGCAACGCGGTGACCGAGGACGACATCGCGCGGCTGCGCGCCCTCGGCGCGGTGGGCGACATCTGCCAGCGCTTCTTCGACGAGAACGGCGTGTACGTCGACGCCGGCCTCGGCGAGCGGACCGTCGGCATCTCGGTCGACCAGCTGCGCACCGTGCCGCGCCGCATCGCGGTGGCCGGCTGGGAGCGCAAGTACACCGCGGTGCGCGCGGCGGTCCGCGGCCGGTGGATCACCGCGCTCGTCACCGACATCGCCACGGCCCGCCGCCTGCTCGACGAGCCGTGATCACGCGGTGAGCGTGGCGACCGCGGCGAGCAGGTAGAGGCAGCCGCCGAGGCCGACCGCGGCGCCGGCCAGGGCCGGGGCCCAGGCCGCGGCGGCCGTGGCGAGCCGGCCGTGGCGGGCGCGGCCGGCGAGCAGGGCGTGGCCGCGGACGGTCAGGACGCCCACGCCGGTCAGGGTGCCGGCCATGCCGAGGCCGAACAGCAGGACCAGGATGACGGCGTTCAGCGAACGGCCCGTCAGCATGCCGCTGACCAGCACCAGGAAGGCGGAGGGCGAGGGGAGCAGGCCGCCGGACACGGCGAGGGCGGTGAGGCCGCGCCGGGACCAGGGATCGGGCGCCCGTCCGTGGTCGTGGTGATGGTCGTGGTCGTGGTCGTGGTGGTGATGGTGGTGGCCGCGGTCCCTCAGATGGCGGCGGACGAGATGGCCGCCGACGGCGATCACCACCAGGCCGGCGGCGACCTGCATCCAGGCGGTGACGGCCTCGGTGGCGAAGCCGCCGGCGCCGGTCACTCCCACCCAGGCGCTGGCCAGCAGCAGCACCGAGACGGTGTGCATCAGCGCGACGGCAAGACCGAGCCGCAGCGCGTCGCGGTAGCGGCCTCGGACGCCGACCAGGTAGGCGGCGGTGATGCTCTTGCCGTGGCCGGGGGCGACCGCGTGCGCGGCGCCCACGCCGAGGGCCACCACCGCGGCGACCCAGAAGACGGTCCCGCTGTCGAAGAGCGCGACCAGCCTGGAGTCCAGTCCCTCGAGGTTGGTCATGCCCGCCTCCGTCCGCTGAGCAGCAGATAGCCGGCGCCCGCCACGACGGCGAGGGCGAGCCCGGTGACCCCGACGGCCGCCGCGCGGGCCGGGCCCGCCGCGTGCCGGGTGAAGTCCACGCGCTGGGTGGTGTCGGTCGCGGTCAGCAGGGTCTGTGCCGGGCTGGCGGGCGATCCGGCCGAGAGCATCGTGCGGTACGCCTCGTTGAGGTCGGCCAACGCACCGACCGTGACGTCCAGTTCACGGATGTCGCGGGGGCACTGGTAGCGCAGCCGCGCCCCCTCGGCGAGGAGGGCGTCGAGCGAGGCCACCTCGCCGGCGCACCTGGCGCCGTCCTGGGTGACGTAGATCCGCTCCAGCAGGTAGGTCCGCAGCGCGGCCGAGCGTCGCAGCTTCTGCTCGCCGGTCAGCGAGGTGGAGACGGTGTCGAGGGCGGGGTCCTCGAAGGCGCCGACGGTCTGGCCGAGCGCCACCCAGTCGTCCTCGGCGGCGCGCCAGGTGATGGTGACGCGCGAACCCTCGGCGCTGACGGTGGCGGTGGACGGTGGGCCGAACGGATGGGCCGCGGCGGTCGGTGCCGGTCCTGCGGCGGCCCACAGCACGGCGGCGGCGCAGGCGGCGAGCGCCGCCCTCGCCAGGGCACGGGGACGGATGGTCACGGTGTCGTGTTCTCCCGGAAGCGGCCGACCGGGCGCGGACTACCTCGTGACGGTGATCGACGGGCTGTCGATCCGCTGGTTCTCGCTGGTCAGGTACAGCTCGTAGGCGGTGTCCCGCCGCGCCGACCTGGGGATCTGGACGGTGCCCGAGACGCGGCCGAGCTCGTCGGCCCGCACCGTGCCGAGGGACGAGCCGTCGCCGTCGTCGCCGTCCCGGCGGAACCGGACGGTGACCCGCTCGTCCGGGTCGTAGCCGTACGCCGACACCTCGACGCGATCGCCGGGCCGCGCGGACGTCCGGTCCACGGTGACCTGCTCGCCCACGGTGTTCTCCGGGGTGCGGATCTCGTTGACGGTGCGCTCGCCCTCGTCGTTCTTGCGGATGAGGAAGCCGTCGTGGTGCTCGCCGTTGGCGTAGCGCGCCTCGTACTGGATGGTGTCCTCGGTGACGTCGATCAGCTGGTACAGCTGCGCGTCCTGGCCGTCGCTGACGATCTCGCCGCCGTTGCCGGTCCAGTTCTCGCCGTTGTTGAGGTCGTACATCTTGCCGCCGGAGACGGAGACGGCGTAGGTGACGCCGTTGTGCACCGTGACGGACTGGCGGGCGTCGGCGCGGTTGCCGCGGCCGTAGGAGTGGTCGTGGCCCTGGAGCACCAGGTCGACGCCGTACTCCTCGAACAGCGGGCCCCACTGGGCGCGCACGTTGGTGTTGTTGCGGGTGCCGGTCATGGAGTAGACGGGGTGGTGGAAGGTCACCACGGTCCACCGGTTGGGGTTGTCCCGCAGCAGGCCCGCCAGCCACTCGGTCTGGGCGGCCATCACCGTGGCGTTGTTCTGGAGGTTGGAGTCCAGGGCGATGAAGCGGACGCCCTGGTAGTCGACGGTGTAGGCGGTCCCGTTGGTCTCCGGGGTGCCGGGGCCGTTGTCCGGGTACGGGAACTGCGGCCGCCAGAAGGAGGAGAGGCGGCCACTGCCGTACTCGTGGTTGCCCGGCACCGAGACGTTGTTGACCTGGCCGTCGATGAACCCGTCGGCCTGGTGCCACTGGCCCCACTCCTCCTCGGAGTTGGGGGAGTTGACGAGGTCGCCGGCGTTGATGATCAGCCGCGCGTCCGGGCGGTCGGCGAAGGCCTGCCGGAAGACCCGGGGCACGGCGGAGTCGATGTAGTTCTGCGCGTCGCCGTAGTAGATGAAGGAGAACGGCTCGAGTTCGTCGGCCGCGGTGGTGAAGTCGACCCACTCGCTCCAGTTGACGCCGTCGCCGACCCGGTAGCTGTAGCGGGTGTTCGGCTCCAGGTCGGTGAAGTTGACCGTGTGGTAGGTCGAGGCGTAGCCCAGGTCGGTGTTGACCGGGGTGCTGGCGGCGGCCAGCACGGTGGTGACGGCGCCCTCGGCGGGCTGGACGTCGCCGAGGGCGCGGGGCGCCGCCAGGATCTGGGCCTGCGCGGAGCCGTTCGGCGCGTCCGCCCGCCACGTCACGTTCTGGCTGGTGGCCGGCGCGGTGGTCGGGGTCAGCAGGACGCGGTCGGGCATGGGGGACGGGCGGTGGATCTCGGCCGCCGGGTACTCGGTCGGCGGGGTGGGCGAGTCGCTGAAGGCCATGGGGCTGGCGAGCAGGCCGCTGACGGCCAGGGTCGCCGTGCCGAGCACGGCGACCTTCGCGCGCGTGGACCGCATGGCCCACACTCTGGACACGACACGGTCGGGACGGTCGGGACGGTCGGGACGGTCGGGACGGGAGATGTCGCTCACTTGACGATGAACCCCTCACGGGCGGTGCGGTGCGGTGCGCCTCGGCGGCGGGCCGGAGGCGAGTGGATTCAGTCAGGGGCGGTCGAACGGTGCGCCGTTCTCTCCTTGCCGGGCGATGAACACTTCCGCGCGTGGTGCGCCGGTTGTGGCGAACGCCTGCTCGGCCGGTGTGAGTTCTTCCGTTCGGCGCCGACCGTTCGCCACCCGTTCGCCGCCGGCACCGCGCCGCCCGGTAGACCTGCGCCGGTGGGAGCGGCGGACGAGTGGAGGCGGCACGGATGGCACGGCGGTCGGCGCTCGGCTTCGTGGCCGCGCTCTGTGCGCTGATCCTGCTGCCCGCCGCGGACCCGGGCCGGCGGTCGTCGACCGAGAAGACCGACACCTTCCTCACCGCGGAGACCGGGGGCGTGTTCGACCTGGAGGCGGGGGAGTGCTTCACCGATCCCGCCTACTCCGACCCGCTGGGCGACGTCACGGTGGCGTACACGCCCTGCGACGACCACGCGGACAACCAGGTCTACGGTTTCGTGACCGCCCCCGAGGGCGCCTTCGACCGGCCCCGGCTCGCCTCCTTCGCCCGGGAGACCTGCGGCCGTGGCTTCGACAGCTACTGGCCGGGCGGGGCGGCGGACGGGCTCGCCTTCTACCCGGTGCTGCCGACCGAGCGAACCTGGCGCTCCGGCGACCGCACCGTCATGTGCGTGGTCTACCGCCCGGCGGGCGAACTCACCGACTCGCTCCTGCCGTTGGCCCGAGGCGGCCCGCGGTGTTCGGTTCTGTGCGACTCCTTGCGCATACCGTCTTGACCGTGGTCATTCATTTCGGATACTGAGCGACATGCCCCCCACACGACGGTCGTCCCGGCTCGGCGCAGCGTTCGTCGGCGCGTTGGCGTTGCTCGCCACCCTGCTCGCCCTCCCCGCACCGGCCCAGGCCACCTCCCCGGTCGAAGAGCCGTACGCCGGCTACCTCTTCACCTACTTCACCGGCGAGGGCACGGCCGACGGCGAGCAGGTGTACTTCGCCCTCAGCCGTGGCAACGACCCGCTGCGCTGGCAGGAGTTGAACGGCGGGAACCCGGTGCTCAGCTCCACGCTCGGCGACCTGGGGGTGCGCGACCCGTTCGTCATCCGGGCGCCGGAGGGCGACCGGTTCTACCTGATCGCCACGGACCTGCGGATGCACGGCGACGGCGACTGGGACCGGGCGCAGCGGCACGGCAGCCGGTCGATCATGGTGTGGGAGTCCCGCGACCTGGTGAACTGGTCGGCGCAGCGGTCCGTCGAGGTGGCGCCGCCGACCGCCGGCAACGTCTGGGCGCCGGAGGCGTACTGGGACCCGGAGCGGGAGGCGTACGTCGTGTTCTGGGCGTCCAAGCTGTACGCCGAGGACGACCCGGACCACACGGGCGACACCCACAACCGCATGATGTACGCGACGACCCGCGACTTCACGACGTTCAGCGAGCCCGAGGTGTGGCACGACCCCGGCTACTCGGTGATCGACTCGACGGTGATCGAGGAGGACGGCGTCTTCCACCGCTTCACCAAGGACGAGCGCGACCCCTCGTCCGGCGGCCCCTGCGCGAAGTTCGTCGCCCAGGAGTCCTCGACCGATCTCCTCGACCCCGCCTGGGACCTCGTCGCCGACTGCCTGGGCAGCGGCACGCTGGCGCGGGGCGAGGGGCCGACCGTCTTCCGGTCCAACACCGAGGAGAAGTGGTACCTGTTCATCGACGAGTTCGGTGGGCGCGGCTATGTGCCGTTCGAGACCACCGACCTGGCGTCCGGGCGGTGGACCGAGTCCGCCGACTACCGGCTGCCGGCCTCGCCCCGGCACGGCACCGTGCTGCCGGTCACCCAGGCCGAGTACGACCGGCTCGCCGAGCGTTGGGGGGTGCCGCCGGTGCGGTCCGACGAGGAAGGACTGGTCGCGCACTGGCCGCTGGACGGCTCGGCGGCGGACGCCTCGGGCCACGGCTACGACGGCACCCTCGCCGGCGACGTGAGCTGGGCGGACGGGGCGCTCGCCTTCGGCGGCACGGACGGGCACGTCCGGCTGCCCGACGACCTGCTGGCCGGCGTCGACGCCGTCACCGTCTCCGCCGACGTGTGGGTGGATCCCGCCCAACGCACCCCCTACTTCCTCTTCGGCTTCGGCAACACCGCCGCCGACGGGCGCGGCGACGGCTACCTCTTCGCCACCGGCGGCACCGAGGACGGCGGCTTCCGCGCCGCGCTCTCCGACGGCGACTGGACCCGCGAGCAGCAGGCCGCGTCCGACGGCGGCCTGCCGCGCGGCCGTTGGGTGAACGTCGCGTACACGATCGACGGGACGAGCGCCGTGCTGTACCGCGACGGCGTCGAGGTGGCGCGCAACGACACGATGACGCTGCGGCCCTCCGACATCGCCGGCGGCCGCACCACCGCCAACTACCTGGGCCGCTCGCAGTACACCGCCGACCACCGCTTCACCGGCCGGATGCGCGACGTCCGGCTCCACGACCGCGCCCTGTCCGCCGACGAGATCGCCGCGCTGCCCGGCAACGCGACCGCCGTGCGCGCCGTCGACCTCCGCCAGCTGCGGGTGCCGGCCGTCATCGACACCGCGAGCGACACCGTCACCCTGCCCGTGGTCCCCGGCACCGACCGGCGGCGGCTGCGCCCCGAGTTCACGCTGGCCCCGGGCGCGCGGATCTCCCCGCCCGGCGGCCGGCCGGTCGACCTGCGCGAGCCGGTGACCTACACCGTCACCTCGGCCGAGGGCACCACCCGGCGCTGGACGGTGCGCGCCGTCGAGATGCGGAGCCCGGTGCTGCCCGGGTACACCGCCGACCCCAACATCGTGGCGTTCGGGGACCGTTACTACCTCTACGCCACCACCGACGGCTTCCCCGGCTGGGGTTCCACCACGTTCAGCGCCTGGTCCTCCCGGAACCTGGTCGACTGGCGGGACGAGGGCGTGATCCTGGACCTCGGGCCCGACGTGTCCTGGGCCGACTCCCGCGCCTGGGCGCCGACGATCGCCGAACGCGACGGCCGCTACTACTTCTACTACTGCGCCGACGCCACGATCGGCGTGGCCGTCGCCGACTCCCCGACCGGCCCCTTCGTCGACTCCGGCGCGCCGCTGATCGCCGCCAACCCCGACGGCGGCGGCCAGCCCATCGACCCGGCCGTCTTCACCGACACCGACGGCCAGCCGTACCTCTACTGGGGCAACGGCTCGGCCTGGGCGGTGCCGTTGAACGACGACATGGTCTCCTACGACCCGGACCGGGTCCGCCGGATCGAGGGACTGACCGACTTCCGCGAGGGCCTGTTCGTGGTCGAGCGCGACGGCCGCTACCACCTGACGTACTCGATCGACGACACCCGCAGCCCGAACTACCGCGTCGGCTACGCCACGTCCGACAGCCCGCTCGGCCCGTTCACCTCCCGCGGGGTGATCCTGCGCCGGGACGACTCGCTGGGCGTGCTCGGCACGGGCCACAACTCGGTGCTCAACGTGCCGGGCACCGACGACTGGTACATCGCCTACCACCGCTTCGCGATCCCCGACGGCGACGGCACCCACCGGGAGACCACCCTCGACCGGCTCACCTTCTCGCCGGACAACCTGCTCCAGCCCGTCCGCCCGACGCTGGAGAGCGTGCGCCCGCGGCGGATCGGGTAGCCGCCCGGCCAACGCGGCGGGCCGGCACCCCCGGTGGGGGTGCCGGCCCGCCGCGTCGAACGGGTCAGGCGGCCAGCTCCGGTGCCTCGGCCGGGAGTTCGGCGGCCGGCTTCGACTTGGGCCGCATGATGAGGGCGGCCAGCGCGGCGGCGGCGAGGACGCCGATCGCGCTGATCGTGAAGGTGGTGGACATCGAGGCGGTGAAGGCCTCCCGGGCGACGTGGACCAGGCCGGCGTCGCCGTCGGCGACCGCCATCGCGTCCAGGATCGAGCGCTTGGCCTGCTCGGGCGCCTCGGCCGGCATCTCGTTCGCGAAGCCGCTGGAGAGCAGGGAGCCGAGGATCGCGATGCCGAGCGCGGTGCCGGCCTGCTGGATGGTGTCGTTCAGGGCCGAGCCGACGCCCGCCTGCTCGGCCGGGATGGTGCCCATCAGCGCGCTGATCGCGGCCGGCATCGCGAGGCCGGCGCCGAGGCCGAGCAGGCCGAGGGCGACCGCGGGGACCGCGAAGCCGCTGTCGACGGAGACGGTGGTGAGCAGCCCGAAGGAGACGGCCATGACCAGCAGTCCGGCCAGCACCAGCGGGCGGTTGCCGAGCCGCACCGCGAGCCCGGCGCCCACGCCGTTGCCGACCAGCGCGGCGACGGCCAGCGGCACGAAGGCGAGGCCCGCCTCGATCGGCGAGTAGCCGAGCACGAACTGCAGGTACTGGGTGAGCACCAGCAGCAGGCCGCCGTTGCCGATCTGGACGAGGGCCAGGGAGAGCGAGCCGCCGCTGAAGTCACGCTGCCGGAACAGCGCCAGCGGCACCATGGGCTGCGGGGTGACGTTCTCCCAGACCGCGAACCCGACGAGGGCGAGCACGGCGACGGCCAGGGTGATCGACGACCGGCCGCCGAAGGCGCCGTGCGCCGGCAGCTCGATGATCCACCAGACCAGGGCCGTCATGCCGACCGCCGACAGCACCGCGCCGAGCGGGTCCGGCTTCTGCCACGGGCCCTTCGACTCCGGCATGAGGACGACGGCCGCCAGGACGGCCAGCGCGACGACCGGGACGTTGATGAGGAAGATCGAGTGCCAGGAGAAGTGGTCGATCAGCACGCCGCCCAGCACCGGGCTGCCGACCAGGCCGAGCATGGACACCGAGCTCCAGGCCGCCATCGCCCTGCCGCGCTCGGTCTCGTCGAAGACGGTGATGAGGATCGACAGCGTCGAGGGCATGACCAGCGCCCCGCCCACGCCCATCGCCACCCGGACGGCGATCACCTCGCCGGGGGCGGTGCAGAACGACGCGGCCAGTGAGGCGGCGCCGAAGAGCAGCAGCCCCACGATCATGACCCGGCGGCGGCCGAACCGGTCGCCCAGGCTGCCCGAGGTGAGCAGCAGCCCGGCGAACACCAGGATGTAGGAGTCGAGGATCCACTGGGTCTGCTGGGAGCTGGCGCCGAGGTCCTCGGCCATCGACGGGACGGCGACGGTCAGCGCCATGCTGTCGACCACCAGGACCAGCGAGCTGAGGCACAGCACGATCAGGATCCACCAGCGGCGGGGGTCACGGGGTTCCATGGGGCGTCCTTTCGCCAGGCGCGTACGCCGTTCCGAAGATGCGAACACTGTACGCAGGCCGGAACGATGTGCGCAAGCCCTCTTCCCTGTACGCTCGACGCGAACGGCGTACGCAGCAGGTGAGGGAGAACCATGACCGCGAAGACCAGCCGCAACGAGAGTCAAGGACGGGGGTCGATCCCATCGGTGTGGGCCCGACGACGGCGCGAGCCCGACCAGCCCGCGCTCAGCCGGGCCGCGATCGTCCGCGAGGCCGTCGTCATGCTGGACGCCGACGGCATCGAGGCGCTCAGCATGCGCAAGCTTGGCGCCCGGCTGAACGCCGGCGCGACCTCGCTCTACCGGCACGTCGCCACCAAGGACGAGCTGCTCGAACTCGCCGTGGACGAGGTGCTCGCCGAGGTCGTCGTCCCGGCGGCGGACGCCGCCGACTGGCGCGCCGCCGTCACCGAGGCCGCCGGGTCCTTCCGCGCGACGGCCCTGCGGCACCCGTGGCTGGCCCCCATGCTGGGGCAGGCCGGCCTCGCCTACCTCGGCCCCAACCTCATGGCGTTCTCGGAGCGGTTGGCCGACCTGTTCGCGGCCGCCGGCTTCCCCGAGCCGAGCCGCGCCATCGACACGCTCCTCGCCTACGCCATCGGCATGAGCGTCTCGGAGGCGGCCTGGCTCACCATGGTCGCCCGCTCCGGCGAGTCGGAGGCCGACTTCGTCGCCCGGCTGATGCCCACCGCGCGGGAGGCCGCGGCCGACCACCGCCACCTCGCCGACTCCTACGCCGCCCCGCCGCCCGACCCGGCCGGGCTACGCGACGACAAGTTCGCCTACGGCCTGGACATCGTCGTCGAAGGGTTGGCGCGCCGGCTGGGGGGCTGAGCGGTGGTCCGCCGCTCGGCGCGGCTCAACCGCCGTCGGCCGCGTACCACTCGGTCCCGCCGAGCGGGAAGGCCCACTCGGGCTGGCCGCTGGTGGCGCTGGTGTGGAACGGCTGCCCCTCGTCGTCGATCACCAGCACCCCCTCGCGTTCGCCGCTGGTCCACGCCAGCTCCAGGTACCACTCCACGTCCCGGGTGTCGGTGTGCGCGGTGACGTACACGACGAGCGGGTCCGTCTCGTCCACCCAGAGCGGCAGTTCCGGCTGGCCGCCCGCGGCGGTGGCCTGGGGGGCGGCCGCGTCCAGGTCGACGTCGTAGGCCGTGGTCTCGACGGGGCCGCCGCCGCAGGCGCTGTACCCGGTGTACAGGTTCCAGGGCAGCGGGTCGCCGGTGCGGGTCACCCGGACGCTCAGGTCCCGCAGCACCACCGTCTCGTCGGCCGCGGCCTGGACGGTCAGCTCGACGTACTGCTGCCCGGCCGAGACGGCGCCCATCGCGCGGGCCCAGCCGGGGGCGCCGGGCTCGTCGGGCGGCGGCGGGACGGACTCGGGCTCCGCGTCGACGAGGTAGTGGTTGCCGCAGGGGCTCTCGAACGCGTGGGCGCGGGTGGCCACCGTCACCGGCGCCGGTCCCTCGCCGCCGGGGGGCGGCTGCTCCCCGGCCGGATCCTCCGTGCCCTCCGTGCCCTCCGTGCCCTCGGCTTCCGCCGCGTCGTCCGGGCCCGTGGGGGCCGCCGCCGTCTCCTCCGGGCGCGCCGCCTCCGTCGGGTCCGCCGGCGGCGTCTCCCTGGTCTCCGGCGTCTCCGTGGTCTCCGTCGTCCCCGCCGCGTTCGTCCCGTCCGACTCGTCGTCACCGGAGGCGAGCAGCATCCCCGCGCTCACGGTCAGGGTCGCGGTCAGGGCGAGGGCGCCGGCGACGAGGGCGGGGCGCCAACGCCGCCGGGCGGGCGGCGCGGGCGGCGCGGGCGGCTCCTGCGGCGCGGGTTCCTCGGCCACCGCCGGCGCGACGGCCGGCGACTCCTGTGCGGGGACCCGCTGTTCGCGTTCCCGCTCGCGCGCCGTGTCGGCCGCGATCCAGCGCCGGTGCAGCTCGACCAGCTCCTCCGGCTTCGCCTTGCAGAGCCGCGCGAACCGCTCCACCGTCGCGAACTCCGGCGGCAGCCCGTCCCCCTTGCAGTAGCGGTGCACCGTCGAGGCGCTCAGGTGCAGCCGCTTGGCGAGCGTGCCGTAACTCAGCCCCGAGCGCCCCTTCAACTCCTCGAGCAGCGCGGCCAGATCGGCGATCTCCGTGTCCGCGGACATGTCTCCCCCTCGTTCCACCGTCCCGGCGGGCCATTCGATCCGCCTCACATCCTCCCAGCTCACCGGGGGTTCGAACGTCCCATCCCCCCGTCCCGGCCATCGTCGCTGGTGGGCGGGACGAAGACCGGCCGAAGCTGTGGTCGTCCGGCGGGCCACCCGCCGGGATCGAACGACAGACCACACGAGAAAGCAGCACCCACATGAACGCCTTCACGCTCCGCCGCCGCACCCGCACCCTCGTCGCCGCCGTCGCCGCGGTGGCCGCCCTCTCGCTCACCGCCTGCCAGGACGACGAACTCGTCGGGGGCGGCGACGCGGGTCAGGAGGAGTCCGGCTCCGCCGCGGGGCAGGACGGCACCTCGGGCGGCACCACCGGCGGCGGCAGTGACCAGGTGGGCGACGGCGAGGGCACCGAGGACGGCGAGGACATCGTCGAGGGCGGCGGGCAGGGCGAGGACGGCGAAGCGGGCGACGAACTGGCCGTCATCCCCTGCGCCGACCAGAACACCCAGGTGACCGTCTCCCCCGTCGAGCGGCCCATCAACCACCTGCTGCTCACCGTCACCAACACCGGCGACGAGCGGTGCGAGGCCTTCAGCTACCCCCTGCTGGGCTTCGAGAACTCCCAGTCCACGCTGCCGTTCGTCGAGGACAGCGTTCCGCAGGCCGTGGTCTCGCTGGAGCCGGGTGACTCGGCGTACGCGGGCGTGATCACCTCGGCCGCCGACTCGGCGGAGGGCTACACCTCGACCTCCCTCAGCCTCACCTTCATGGACGTCAACGGCAACCCGGTGGGCGAGCTCGTCGACCTGGCGCTGCCGGGCGGCGAGGTGTTCGTCGGCGACGCGGCCGCCGTCACCTACTGGCAGACCGACATGGACACCGCCCTCATGTGGTAGCCGGCCCGAGGGGGTGGTCGGGGGCGCCTGGGGAGTGCCTTAGACTAAAGGGATGTATGCCCACTGAGGGCTAGTAGTCGTTGCAGTATCAAGGCCGGTCCCGTACGGAGAGTAGTCGAATGTCTAACCGTTGCGATGTGTGCGCCAAGGAACCCTCCTTCGGCAACAGGGTCTCCCGCCTCGGCAAGAACGCCATCGCGCGTCGGGTCAAGGCGCGGTCGCCGCGTAAGTTCACCCCGAACATTCAGTCCGTGCGGGCGGTCGTCGACGGCACCCCGCAGCGCGTCAAGGTCTGCACCTCGTGCCTGAAGAGCGGCAAGGTCACCCGCCGCCCGCAGGCCGCCTGACCGCTCCCGGGACACGGCGTTCCGCGTTGTCGGCGTCAGCCGATCGCGGCGGCCAGCCGGCGCAGGCCCTCCGCGATCTCCTCGGGGGTGTGGGTGGTGAAGGAGAGGCGCAGCGTCGTCGGGTCCGGCGCCCCGGCGTAGAAGGGCGCGCCCGGCACATAGGCCACGTCGTGGGCGATGGCGGTGCGCAGCAGCGCGGTGGCGTCGTGGCCCGGCGGGAGGCTCGCCCAGACGAACATGCCGCCCTCGGGGCGGTTCCAGGTGCTGCCGGGCGGCAGCGCGGCCGGCAGGCCGGCGAGCAGCGCGTCGCGGCGCTCGCGGTAGGCGGCGCGGACCCGGGTGAGGTGTGCCCCCAGGTCGCTGTCGGCGAGGTAGCGGGCGGCCGCGGCCTGGTCGACGGCCGAGGAGTGCAGGTCGGCGGCCTGCTTGGCGATCACGCAGGCGCGTCGTAGCGCGGCGGGGGCGCGCAGCCAGCCGAGGCGCATCCCCGGGGACATGATCTTGGAGAAGCTGCCGAGCAGCACCGTGCGGTCCTCGACGCCGGGGAACGAGGCGAGCCACGGCGCCGGCTCCCCCTCGAAGCGCAGCTCCCCGTACGGGTCGTCCTCCACGATCCACAGCCCGTGCCGCTCGGCCGACTCCGCGACGGCGCGCCGCCGTTCGACGGGCATGGTGCGGCCGGTCGGGTTCTGGAAGGTGGGGATCAGGTACAGCAGCTTCGGCCGCTCGGCGACGATCAGCCGGTCGAGCGCCGCCGGGTCGACGCCGTCCGCGTCGCACGGCACCGGCACCACCCGGGCCCCGGCGAAGCCGAAGCACTGGAGCGCGGCCAGGTATGTCGGCTCCTCGACCAGCACCACGTCGCCGGGTTCGAGCAGCGCGGTGGCCACCAGGGTCAGCGCCTGCTGCGAGCCGGCCGTGACCAGCAGTTCGTCCGCCCCGGTCGGCAGGCCGCGCTCGGCGAGCCGCCCGGCCACGGCGGCGCGCAGCGCGGGGTCGCCCTCGGTGGTCGCGTACTGCAGCACCCGGCGTGGCGCCTCGGCCAGCACCCGGTCGTAGGCCGCGCGTATCCGCTCCGCGTCGAACAGTTCGGGGGCCGGCAGCCCGCCCGCGAACGAGATCACCTCGGGCCGCGCCGTCAGCGCCAGGATCTCCCGCACCGGCGAGGCCCCTACCTGCGCGACCCGCCCGGCGAGCGGTGGCAGGGGGGCGCGGGTGATGAGGGAGTCGATGCTCATGGAGGCAGGGTACGGCGGATCGTTGTAGATGCCACCTACTTTCCGGAATCCGGGCAGGCGGTCAGCCGGCGCCCTGCCGGTCGCGGACCGCGATGCGCAGGGTGGCGTCCGGGCCGAGGACGGTCAGGGCGCGGGCGGTGGCGGGCAGCGGGACGTCGGCCACCAGGTCCCGGTCCGCGCGGCGCCACTCCAGCGGGCCGCGCGCACCGTCGGGGAGCCCCTCGGTGATGGGGTCGAAGCGGTCCGGCGGCCCGTCGACCGCGCTGTTCCAGGCGGCCCAGGCGGTGAGGCCCGCGTCGTCGGCGTCCGGCCTGACGTCCACCACCAGGGTGTCGGCCCAGGCCGGCACCTGCTCCAGGTGCTCGCCGAGGTGGAGGCGGCCGCCGTCCTCGCGCAGGGAGAACACGCGCAGGGTGAGGGCGTAGCGGAGCCGGTCCCGGTCGAGCAGGAAGGTGCCGGTCACCGGGACGGCGACGCCGGCCCCGGCTTTCCCGGCCCGGCGGCGGATCTCGTCGCCGAGTTGGACGGGACACCAGTGGGCGGCGCTCTGCTCGGTCATGACGATGGGCAGGCCCCGGATGACGAGGCGCGCGTCCGCCTGCCAGACGGGCTCCTCCGGCAGGTCGCCCGGCAGCCCCGCGAGGTCGAGCCGGACCTGCCAGCGGCCGAAGAGGAAGCGCCGCAGGTTCTGGTAGCCCTCCTCGGAGTTCACCTCCCCGTACGTGCCGGAGTGGGACCGGTAGACGTAGGCCCGGTGGGCGCCCCGCACATAGGCGCGCTCGATGCGGACCAGGCCGTCGCTCCTGGGGCCGACGGGCACCCGGGAGAGGCCGTAGTCCCTGGGGTCGGTGCCGATGAGGCAGAACACGTCGTCGGTGTCGAAGGCCTGCTCGGGGAGGCGCTGCGGGTCGAAGTCGGCCGAGCGCGGCGGCAGGTCGCCGAAGCGGGCCTTGGGCTCCAGGTAGCCGTACATCTTCTCCGGCGCGAAGATGTCCGAGCCGGCCGGGCCGAAGAGCTGCTCGCCGCGGTCCAGGGCCTCCAGGCGGAAGGCGATGCCGCCGTGCGGGGTGCCGTAGGTGAAGAACCGCGCCACCAGGTCCTTCGCCGGCGAGCGGGGGCGTCCTTCCGCGTCGGCCTGGAAGCAGACCTTCTGCATCATGCAGCGGACCACGAGCCCGCCCATGGAGTGGGCCACCAGGAACACCCTGGGCGCCCCGGTCTTCCGCCGGATCAGCTCGACGAGGTCGTAGAGGCCGGCCGCCGCCGACTCGATGTCGAAGCCGTCCGCGGTGACCCGGCGGTGCAGCTTGCCGAGCAGCCGCTCCGGCAGGCTCTCGTGCGGCGGCGCGGCGAAGGTGGTCGCGGCCTGGTCATAGAAGCGGTACACCCAGAGCGAGGCGGGCGGCACGCTGGCGTCCTCGGCGCCCCGCAGGTACTGGTGCTGGTCGCCGTGGACCAGCAACTGGTAGCCCTCGTCGGTCATCAGCCGCAGCAGCGGCCCCTCGAACTGGTAGAACGCCGGGTCGCCGTCGCCGCCGACGCGCACATGGGTGGCGCCCCGGTTGAAGCCGTAGAAGGGGTCGTCCACCTGCTCGTTGATCCCGGCGGTCGGCCCGGCGTACCCGCGCACGTAGACGATCGGCAGCCGATCCATGGGAGCCCTCCTCGGGTGTCGCTGCCGACCAGTCTCGGGACCGGCCGCCGCGCCACGAGGGAGGAACGGCCCCGCGCGGCGCGGAGCTCACCCGGACGGGGGCCTTCCGACCCGGTCACCGCTCCTCACCCCGCACGGCCGGGCAGTGGTGGTGGCACTCGCACGAGGGTGCTCGCCGGACACCTGACACCGCCCCGGAGGGCGGGGCGGCTCTCACGACTCCCCCGCGCGGGGGAGCAGGGCCCGACCACGGGGTGATGCTCGCCGCGCGCCGTGGCTGCGATCTTCGAAGCGAAGCGATGGCACGACTGCCGGACCTGAGGAGTTCCACGGATGACGATCACTCACGCCGAAGCAGCGGCACCGGGACGCCTGCGCGGCGCGTGGCGGAGGGCGCACGCGCCCGTCCCGGGGGTTCCCCGCTGGGCTCGGCTCGTTGCCTGTGCCGTACCGTTCACGGTCCTGCCCTCAGGTCTGTGGCGGATCGCTGGGGTCGTCTTCCAGATCGGCGGGGACGGCGCACGTCACGGAGTCGGAGACCTCCCGTCGTGGCTCCCGATCCAGGCGTACGTGATCGGCCTTTCCGTCGTGTCCGAGCTGCTGGCGTTCGCCGCGGTCGGCCTGATAGCCGGATGGGGTGAGGTCTTCCCCCGCTGGATTCCGGGTCTGGGCGGACGCCGCGTACCGTTGCCGGCCGCGGTGGTACCTGCCGCGCTCGGTGCCACGATGCTGACGGCCATATGGACGGCGACCGGCGTGGCCATCGCTGCCGGGTCCACCCTCCAGGGCGACCCGCTCCCGAGTGACTTCCCCACCCAGACGCTGCACGGCTGGCACCTCGCCATCTTCATCGCCAGCTATGCCCCGCTCCTGCTCTGGGGCCCTTTCCTGGCGCTGCTCACCATCGCCTACTGGCGGCGGCGCCGCCGCACTCCGGCGGCCCCCGCACCGGTGCGTGACCACGGCGCCGCTCGCCCCTGCGACAAGCCGACGGAACGAGCCCAAGCCGCCTGACCCGGCGCCAGCGCCTGGGCCGGACGGTGTCCTTCGGTCAGCGCGGGGCCACCCGCTCGTCCACGGTGCCCTCCTCGGTGGGCACCGTGATGTCCGTCCGCCGCGCTGCCGGTGAGGCGTCGGCCGAGATCCGTGATCAGCGGACGATTGTCGCCGTCCAGCCAGGCGATCCGGCTGCCGCCGACGGGCACCACGAACTGACAGCCGCAGTCGTTCCTACGGTCGTCGCACCCCTCGCATCGCACGGACGTGGTCGCCCCGTTGTCGGCCGAGACCACGACGATCTCGTCGAGCAGCGGCGGAACGACGAACGCGGACCGGCCGTCAGCGGTGAACTCCGGAGGGCCGGGGAGGAGGAGCGGCTCGCCACGACCGCGCCGAAGAGCAATCCACGTACCGACATCGCACCCTCGACGCTACGCGTCCGGCCTCGGGACCCCTCCGGGGGCCCTCCCCGCCTCGCCCGCTCTGCTCGGGCCTGGGGCGACCGTCGAGCAGGGTGACCGACCGGGTGGCCGCGTTCCGGGGGTTAACCCCACCCCCGGTCCTGGGGGTCGTCGGATCGTGCACACACCCCTGTGCACAGGAGTCTGTGCGCATGGCGTTCACCCCCTCCCTCGACGGGCTCAAGGCACTCGCGCACCCCAGGCGGTTGCGGATCCTCGAGTGGCTCGGCGTGCACGGCCCGGCCACCTCGGCGCGGGTCGCGCGGGGGCTCGGGCTGAACTCGGGGGCGACCAGCTACCACCTGCGGGAGCTGGCGCGGCACGGGTTCGTCGTGGAGGCGGCCGGGGCCGGGCGCGGGCGGGAGCGGTGGTGGCGGGTCGGGGCGCGGGACCTGCGGTTCCCGGCCGGCGGCGGGGCGGACGCGGAGACCAGGAGCGCCGTCGACGAGCTGAACCGGCTGGCGTACGTCGCCGACCTGCGGGCCTTCGAGGCGCTGCGCGGCCGGCCGGCGCCCGACGGCTGGCAGGACGCCCTCCCGTACTCGCGCGGGACGGTGCGGCTGACGGCGGACGAGCTGCGGGAGCTGTTCGAGGCGTACATCGCGCTGCTCAACCGCTACAAGCGCCCGGCGGACGAGACGCCGCCGGGGGCCCGGACGGTGTACACGCGGTTCCTGGCGTTCCCGGACGCGTTCGCCGAGCCGGCGGACGAGCAGCCGGGCCAGCCAGCCCAGCCAGCCCAGACAGGAGAGACGGCGGAATGAACGGCGGAACGACGGTGGCGGCGGTCCGGTTGGACGGCGTCAGCAAGGTGTACGGGCGGAACGGCTCGGCCGTGCGCGCCCTGGACGGGGTGAGCGTCGCGATACCGCGCGGCAGCTTCACCGCCGTGATGGGGCCATCCGGCTCCGGCAAGAGCACGTTCCTGCACTGCGCGGCCGGGCTCGACCGGGTGACGGCCGGCAGCGCCTGGCTCGGGGGCGTGGAGATCAGCGGGCTGAACGAGCGGCGGGCCACCGAGGTGCGGCGGGAGCGGGTGGGGTTCGTGTTCCAGGCGTTCAACCTGGTGCCGGCGTTGACGGTGCGGCACAACGTGACCCTGCCGCTGCGGCTGACCGGGCGGCGGATCGACCGGCGGCGGGTGGAGGCCGCGTTGGAGCGGGTCGGGCTGGGCGGGAAGGCCGACGCCAGGCCGGCCGAGTTGTCCGGTGGCCAGCAGCAACGCGTCGCCATCGCACGGGCGTTGATCACCGAGCCGGACGTCGTCTTCGGCGACGAGCCGACCGGGGCGTTGGACACGGTCACCGCCAGGTCGGTGCTGGAACTGCTGCGCGGGATCGTGCGGGAGAGCGGCCAGACGGTGGTGATGGTGACGCACGACCCGGTGGCGGCCTCGTACGCCGACACCGTGCTGTTCCTCGCCGACGGGCGGCTGGTCGGGGAGATGACGGAGCCGACGGCCGAGCTGGTGGCCGACCGGATGACGCGGATGGGGGCGTGGGCCTGATGCTGCGCTATGCGTGGTGGACCCTGCGCGCCCGGCGCGCCGGCTTCGTCGGGGCGTTCCTGGCGCTGTGCTGCGCCGCCGCCCTGGTGACGGCGTGCGGCGGCCTGTTGGAGACGGGGCTGCGGGGCGAGATCGGGACCGAGCGGTACGCCGCCGCGCCGGTCGTGGTGGCCGCCGACCAGAACGTGCACCACGAGACGCGGAAGGGCGACAAGGTCAAGCACAAGGCCAAGCCGGTGAGCGAGCGCGTCTGGCTGCCGGCCGGCACCGCCGGGGCGGTGGCGGGCGTGCCGGGGGTCGGCCGGGTGGTGCCGGAGGTCACGTTCCCGGCGGCGGTGGTCGGCGCCGAGGGCGGGCCCGAGTCGCTGGGGCACGCGTGGAGTTCGGCCGCGCTCACGCCGTTCACCGTCCGGGACGGCGGGCGGGCGCCGGCGGCGGGCGACGAGATCGTGGTGGACGCCGGTCTCGCGCGGCGGGCCGGGATCGCCGTCGGGGACGCGGTGACCGTGCAGGCGACGGACGCGCCGGCCGCGTACACCGTGGTCGGGGTGGCCGAGGGCGCCGTCCGCGAGCAGTCCGCGGTCTTCTTCGCGGAGGACGAGGCGCGGCGGCTCGCCGGACACGACGGGCGGGACACGGTCCTCGGCGTCTTCCCCGCCGAGGGGGTGCCGGCCGACGAGTTGGCCGCCCGGCTCGGCGAGGCGCTGCGCGACACCTCGGCCGTGGTGCGCACCGGCGGCGAGCGCGGCGAGGTCGAGTTCCTGGACGCCGCCCAGGCGCGGGTGCGGCTGGTCAGCATGGGCGGCGCCATCGGCGGCACCGGGCTGCTGGTGGCGGTGCTGGTCGTGGTCGGCACGCTGACGCTCGCCACCCAACAGCGGCACCGCGAGCTCGCGCTGCTGCGCGCCATCGCCGCGACGCCGCGTCAGACGCGGCGGCTCATCGGCCGCGAGGCGCTGATCGTCGGCCTGCTCGCCGGCGGGTGCGGCGCGGTGGCCGGGCAGCCGCTGGCGGCCCTGCTGCACGCCAGGCTGACCGAACTCGGCACGGTGCCGGAGACGGTGGAGCGGGTGGCGAGTCCGTTCCCGGCCGTGGCCGCCGTGCTGGCCACGCTGTTCGCCGCCTGGCTCGCGGCCCGGCTCGCCGCGCGGCGCACGGCGCGGATCAGGCCGGCCGAGGCGCTGACCGAGTCGGCGGTCGACGTGCGCGGGGTGGCGTGGGGCCGGCTGCTGGCCGGCGGCCTGGTGCTCGCCGGCGGGGTGGTGCTGCTCGTGGTGCTGTCGGCGCTGCGCACCGAGCCGGCGGCCACGCCCGTCACCTATCTCGCGGTGCTGGTGCTGTGCGTGGCGGTGGCGCTGCTCGGACCCGTGCTGGCCAGGGGCGCGTTCGCGGTGCTCGGCGTGCCGCTGCGGCTCTCCCGGGTCTCGGGCCATCTGGCCGCGCACCACGCCCGGGCCGGCGCGCGCCGGCTGGCGGCCGTGATCACGCCGTTGACGCTGCTGGTGGCGATGGCCGCGGTGATCGTGTTCAGCCAGCCGACGCTGGGCGCGGCGGCCGAACGGCAGGCCAGGGACGGGGTGGTGGCCGAGCACGCCGTGGTGTCCGACGGCGGACTCGGCGTGCCGACCGTGGTGGGGGACCGGCTGCGCTCGGTGCCCGGCGTCACCGCCGTCACCGAGGTGTCGCACACGGAGGTCCGCACTCCGGGGCTCGACCGCTACCGCACGCAGGGCGTCACGTCCGGTCCTGGGCTGGCCGAGACGCTCGATCTCGGCGTCGTCGCCGGCTCGTTGGCCGACCTCGACGAGGACGGGGTGGCGGTGAGCGAGCTGGTGGCGGACCGGCACGGGCTGCGGCCGGGGGACGCGTTCCCGCTGGTGCTGGGCGACAACACGCCGGTGACGCCGACCGTGGTGGCCGTCTACGAACGCCGGCTCGGCTTCGGCGAACTGACCCTGGACCGTGGCCTGGTGGCCGCGCACGTGGACGACCCGCTGGCCGAGGCGACCCTGGTGGCCTCGGACGGCTCCGTCGACGCGGCCGAACTCGCCGCCGCGGTCTCGGAGTTCCGGTGGCTCGCGGTGCGCGACGGCGGCGCGCTCGCCGACCGGGTGGCGGAGGGCCGGCGGGCCGACGCCGAGGTCGCGTTCCTCGGCATGGGCCTGGTGCTCGCCTTCACCACCATCGCCGCCGTCAACACCCTGGCGATGGCGACCGCCGACCGGGCCCGCGAGTTCGCGCTGCTGCGGCTGATCGGCACCAGCCGGCGGCAGGTGCTGCGGATGCTGCGCCTCGAGTCGTTGACGGTGGCGGCGACGGCGGTGCTGCTGGGCACGGGCATCGCGCTGGCCACGCTCGCCGCGTTCAGCGGCGGGATGACGGGCCGGGTCGCCCCGGCCGTCTCCGCGACCGGCTACGCGCCGCTGGTGGCGGCGGTCGTGGGCCTCACGCTGCTGGCCACGGCGATCCCGGCCCGGGTGGCGCTGCGCGCCGCCGCGGTTCGGGTCAGCTGACCCGGGTGCGGCCGATGTAGACGTTGCGGGCCCGGTAGTAGGTGTCGGACGTCGGGCCCGAGTTGCCGGAGGAGCCCTCCATCTGGAGGTTGTAGATCAGCCACAGCGGCTTGCCGACGAAGCCGGCGCCGCGGTGCACGGCCTTCCAGGTGCCGTCCAGGTAGTAGTGGATGTCGACGTCGGTGTTGTTGACCTTGGTGATCCAGGCCCGGTAGCCGTGCCAGCTGCCGGGCGAGGAGACCGGGACGATGGTGCTGGAGACGTCCGAGGAGGTGCGGAAGGTGTTGAACCAGTTGCGGTTGTCGCCCTTGAACTCCAGGATGTCGCTCTCCGGCGGCCAGCTGTTGACCCCGGTGAGCCAGAACGCCGGCCACGTCCCGGGCGCGCTCGGCGCCTGGAACTCGCCCTTCACCTCGTAGTTGGGGAACTGGTTGGTGACGGTGATCTGGTGCTTGGCGTGGATCGCGCCCGAGTGGTAGCGGATCGGCAGGTGGGGCGTGGAACTGCTGGTGCCCTCGTCCCAGTTGATGCGGGTGGCCAGCAGGGTCAGCACCCCGCCGCCGGAGAGGAAGACGTGGTTGTGGTCGCTCGGGCTGGCGTACATGCGGGCGCTGCCGTTGTGGTCCGAGCCCCACGGGTAGCGGTAGTTCCAGTTCGCCTCCAGGGACTGGTAGCTGGCGAACGAGTCCGTGTTGAGCACGGTCTCCCAGGTCTCGGCGGCGTGGGCCCGACCGGCGGCCCCCAGGCCACCGGCCGCCGTCACGGCGGCGACGGTCGCGCCCCCGGTCAGCAGCCGGCGACGGCTCAGCGCGTTGTGCTCGGTCATCGTTGACCTCCAGGCGAATGACGCGGCGAAGGAACAGAAGCGAACAACACCTCCCAGCTTCCATCAGACTTCCCCCCTGACCCGCCCATGTCAATCCACCGGCCACCAGGTCGCGGTCACCGCTCGTCGGTCGCCAACAGCAGGAGGTCGAGCAGCCGGTCCAGGTCGCGCTCGGTCGGGGATCGGCCCGCCGCCCCGGCGATCGCCGTCAGCGCCGCGAGCACGCGCGACTCCCCGCCGGGCAGCGAGGCGACGACGGCCCGCGCCCGCGGTGTCCGAAGCAGCCGCCGCGCCTCAGCCTCCTCGGCGTCCGCGGTGTCGGCTTCGCCCAGCGAGACGGCGAGTCGCGCGCCCAGCGCCTCGGCCAGCCTGGCCAGCGCGGCCAGCGTCGGATTGCCCCGCCCGTTCTCCAGATTGGCGATGTAGGGCACCGAGAGCCCCGCGTCCGCCGCCACCGAGGCGATGGTCCGCCCCGCCGCCCTGCGGCGGGCCCGCAACTCCTGGCCGAGCTCCGCGCCGTCCATGCCGCCACCTCCTGCACTGTCTTCACCGAACACTCTTGCCGAAAAATATTCTACAGAGATACTTTCTGTCGAGTGAGAGTCCCCGTCCCGCGCCATCCCGCGTTCCGGCTGCTGCTGGGCGGCAGCGCCGTCGCCGCGCTCGGCAACTGGCTGCTGATCGTGGCCATCCCGGTGCATGTCTTCCACCTCACCGGCTCTGCCACGGCCACCGGGCTCGCGATCGCCGTCGAGGCACTGCCCGGCCTCGTGGTCGGCCCCTGGGCCGGCGTGCTGCTCGACCGGGTGAGCCTCACCCGTGCCCTGAGCCTGGCCCAACTGGCCTGCGCCGCCGCCGTAGCACTGATCTTCCTAGTCGACGACGCGGGCGACGTCTGGCTGCTCTACCTCGCCGTCCTGGCCGAGAACACCGCCGCGACCGTCCAACGCCCGGCGGTCCGCGCCCTCACCCCCGCCGTCGTCGGCACCGGCCAGCGTGAACTCGCCGCCGCCAACGCCCTGGAGTTGACCGTCGGCAGCGTGCTCAGGCTGGGCGCGCCGCCGCTCGGCGCCCTGCTGCTCGCCGGCCCCGGCATCGGCGCGGTGCTGGCCATCGACGTCGCCGGTTACCTCGCCTCCGCCGCGCTCTTCGCCCTCCTCGGCCGAAAGGTCGCAACCGCACCGACCGTCCCCGCCCGTGGCGGGCTACGCGCCGGCCTCGCCGCCGTCGCCGCCGACCGGACGCTGCGCGGCACGCTCGCCGCCAACACCCTCTTCCTCACGGCCAACGCCGGGCTCACCGCGCTGCTCGTGCCGCTCCTCGTCACCCGCCTCCAGGCGCCGGGCCACGCCCTCGGCTATGTCGTCTCCGGGCTCGGCGCCGGCTTTCTGCTCGGCGCGGCGCTCGCCGGCCCGGCCCTGGCCCGGTTCGGCACCCTCCAGGTCCTGGCCGCCGCGAGGATCGGCACGGGCGCCGCCTTCTTCGCCCTGGCCAACGCCCCGGGGCTGCCGGCCGCCGTGCTCGCGGCGTGCCTGGTCGGCGTGCCCGGCAGCCTCCTGCTGACCGCCGTCCAGATCCACCTCCAACACACCGTCCCAGCAGGCATGTTGGGCCGCGTCACGGCCCTCTTCCTGGCTGCCGACGCGCTGGCAGCCGTCGTCGGCGGCCTCGCCGCCCCGGCCCTGGCCGCGAGCCTCGGCCTGGTCACCGCGCTCAACGCGCTCGCCGCCCTGGCCCTGCTGCCGGCCCTCGTGGGGTCGGCGCGGGCGAGCGCCTGGCGTGCGTCGTGACGCCGTCGTGCGCCGGCGATGAGAGGGGGTGATTCGCGGGTATCTCTCTCCTGCCGGCTCGCGCCGATCCGGGTGGAAGTGGGAGGGCTGTGGCATGAGGGGGGTCGAATGGGGTGGGGCGCATGAGACGCCGGAGTTCGACCGGCTTACGCCGGCGCAGCAGATGGGGATCGCCTGTGTGCGCTGTGGTCGCCGGCTCGGGGCCTCGGGGCGGCGGGTGGGGACGTTGCGGGACCGGTGGGGGCACAGCTTCGTGCTGTGGATCTGCGCGCCGCACTGTCCGCTCAGGCGGTGACGGGGAGGCAGGCCAGCGCGTGTGAGCGGAAGTTGGTCCGCCAGCGTGCCGACCCGGTGTCCAGGTGCGGGAAGCGCGGCAGCAGGGTGGACAGGGCGACCTCGATCTCCAGGCGGGCCAGCGGGGCGCCGAGGCAGTAGTGCAGCCCCGCGCCCAGGGCGAGTTGGGCCGGCTGGGTGGGGCGGCGGACGTCGAACGCCTCGGGGTCGGCGTGGCGGCGCGGGTCGCGGTTGGCGGAGGCCAGGCAGAGCAGGACGGTCTCGCCGGCGGGTATGGCGGTGCCGGCGACGGCCAGGTCCTCGGTGGCGAAGCGGCGGATGGCCGTCAGGTTGGGGTGCGCGTACCGCAGGAACTCCTCGACCGCGCCCGGCAGCAGCGCCGGTTCCGAGCGGAGCGCGGCCAGCTGGTCCGGGTGGCGGGAGAGGGCGAACAGGCCGGCCGAGACGGTGTGCTGGACGTTCTCGATGCCCGCGCCCAGGATCAGGAAGGCGAGCGAGACCAGTTCGTCCTCGGTCAGCCGGTCGTCCTCGTCGCGCGCCGCGACCAGCGCGGACAGCAGGTCGTCGCCGGGGGCCGCGCGGCGCGCGGCGACCAGGTCGACGAGGAAGCGGTGGACGGCGGTGATCGCGGCCACGGCGTCGCGGGGCGTGGGCGGCGTCAGCATGGTGGTGATCCAGCGCGCGAACGGCGCCCGGTCGGCCTCCGGGAGCGCGAACAGGTCGCCGATCACGGCGAGCGGCAGCGGGGTGGCGAAGTCGGCGACCAGGTCGGAGCCGTCCGGGGTCAGCGCGGCGGCCAGCCGCTCGGCCGTGGCCGTGATCGCCGGGCGCAGCGCCGCCACCCGGCGTGGGGTGAAGCCCTGCGAGACCAGTCGGCGCAGCCGCAGGTGGTCGGCGCCGTCGACGTTGAGCAGGTTCCGGTCGAGCGCGGGCGGCAGCGAGAAGCCGGTGTAGCCGGTCCTGGAGTGCCGCTTGTCGACCGAGAGCCGCCGGTCGTCGGCGAGCAGCGGGCGCACCTCGGCGTCCCGGGTGACCAGCCAGGCGCGGCTGCCGTCCGGGAGCGTGACGTGGTGCACGGGCGCCGCCTCGCGCAGCCGGGCCAGGGCGCGGTAGGGGTCGCGGGCGAAGTCGTCGGTGAAGGGGGCCGTGGTCTGGGACATCCGCGGGGTTCGCCTCGTTCTCGCAGGTCGTGGGCGGGCGGTCCGCTCGCCGTGCCGATCGTCCCACCGCTGACTAGCGTGGAGACAGGGGTGTGAGTGACAGGAGAGGACAACGAGATCAGGGGGAGAAGGGGAACGAGGCATCATGACTGGCTACCCCGAGGGCGCGCCCTGCTGGGCCGACGTCACGCTGCCCGACCTGGAGGCCGGCAAGCGGTTCTACGGCGATCTGTTCGGCTGGACCTTCCAGACCGGCTCCCAGGAGTACGGCGGGTACACGCAGGCCTACTCGGACGGCAAGGCCGTCGCCGCGCTGGCCCCGCAGATGCCGGGGCAGAACGACGTGCCGCCGGCCTGGACCGTCTACTTCGACACGCCCGACGTCTCGGCGACGGCGGGCCGGGTCAGGGACCACGGCGGCGAGACGCTGATGGGCCCGATGGAGGTGGCGCCGTTCGGCAGCATGCTGATGGCCCGCGACCCCGCGGGGGTGCGGTTCGGCGTGTGGCAGGAGGGCACCCACCACGGCTTCGAGAAGCGCGACGCGCCGGGCGCCTTCTGCTGGGCCGAGGTGCACACCAGGGACGCGGCCAGGACGGACGAGTTCTTCACCACCGTCTTCCCGATCGACGCCAAGCTGCTGGAGAGCACGGCCGAGATGGACTACGCGGTGTGGATGATCCACGGCGAGCCCCGCACCGGCCGCTACCGGATCCCCGACGACGCGCCGGCCGAGATCGCGCCGCACGTCGAGGTGTACTTCGCGGTGGCCGACTGCGACCAGGCGGTGGCAAACCTCCAACGCCTCGGCGGGCGACTGGTCCGGGGACCGATGGACAGCCCCTACGGGCGGTTCGCCGCGGTCACCGACCCGTTGGGCGCGACCTTCACGCTGATCGACCCCGAGACGACGATCGGCGAGCCCGCCGGCACGGTCTGACCGGGCGTCAGCAGGCCCCTCAGACAGACCCCCAGCAGGGACCTCGGGCGGGGTAACCTTTCGCCGCCCATCACTCGAACGAGTGGGGCAGGCGGGGTACTCCCGCCCGAATTCAGGGGCGAACGCCGGCCTCGCCACGTCCGCTTGACGACGCTCTTACGGGCGGCGGGGCTAGGTTGGGGAGCATGGCCAAGCCCCATGTCATCAGCGTTCGTTTCGAAGGCGGTCCCCGGCACGGGCGCACCGTCGACCTGGTGATCACCGGGCAGGCGCTGCTGCCCCTGATGCTGGCCGCCCGGCAGGAGGGCGCCGAGGCGACCTCCTCCGGCCTCTACGAGCTGCGGACCACCCAGGGCCGCGGCACCCGTTACACGTGGATCGAGGACCTACCCGTCCGTGCCTGAGCGGAGGAAGGCCGCGAGCCCTGGCAGGTCGTCGGTGTTCAGGTGGTCGACGTCCGCGGCCACCAGCTCGCGCCAGACCGCGTCCCTGGCCGGCCCCGGGACGTCCGGGGTGGCCCAGAAGCGCACCCGCTGCCGGGCGGCGTGCGCCCGGCCCACGATGTCGCGCAGCAGGCGGCGTTCGGCCGGCGGTATCGGGCCCTCGCCGAGCCAGCGGAAGCTGCTGGTCCAGTTGGAGCTGATCAGGGGGATGAACGAGGCGGGCGCGGCGGTGCCGAGGTCGTCGAGGCGGCCGTCGTAGAAGGCGTGGCGGACGCGCTCCTCGGTCATCGGCACCCGGGCGGCGCGGTCGCCCGAGATCACCGCCGTGACGGCGCGGGGGTGGACGCGGCCGCCGGTCGCCGAGCTGAGGATCGAGTGGTAGGGGCGGAGCCGGCGGGAGAGTTCGCGGTAGGTCGGGTCGCCCGCGGTCTTGATGTCGATCAGCAGTTGCAGTGGGGCGCGGTGTCCGGCGTGGACCGAGCCGCCGTTGGCCCGCACCCGCGCCAGCAGCGGGTCGAGGTAGAGCGCCTCCAGGGTGCGGGCCGGGTCGAGGTCGACGGCGTCGTGGGCGACCAGCAACTCGCCGTCCACCAGCCAGATGTCGGCCTCGACGCTGGTGAAGCCGTGGTCGAGGGCGTCGAGCAGCGGCCGCGGGTGCTCGTAGTCGTTGTGCGCGTGGGCGCGGCGCAGCGGGGTGGGGCCGGTGCCGGGCCGGCCATGGGCGGCGGCCGGGGTGGCGACGAGGCCGGTGGTGAGCGTGGCGGCGGTCACGGCCAGCGTGCCCGCCGTGCCGAGGGCCTGGCGGCGGCTGAGGTGCGTCACGATTCCTCCCGAGACGGTGTCGCGGTGAGTATCGAGGGAGGCGGCGGGAATTGGCAGGGGCTGCGGCGGTCGGCGGGGAAGAGTTCGCCGAGAGATCACCGGCGCGTGGCCGCGCCGCCGAGGACCGCGTCTGGTATGCGGCCTACGGGTCGAACATGTCCTTGGCGCGGCTTGACCGTTATCTGCGGGGCGGCGTCGCGCCCGGCGCGGCCCGGGCGCATCCCGGCTGCCGCGACCCGCGGCCGCCCGAGCGGTCGGTGCCGGTGACGCTGCCGGGGCTGCTGTACTTCGCCACCCACTCGCCGGTGTGGGGTGGCGGGCGCGCGTTCTACGACCCGGGGGCGGCCGGGGAGGAGACGCCGGCCAGGGCACACCTGTTGACGCTCGGTCAGTTCTCGGACATCGCGGCGCAGGAGATGGGCCGGGCGCCGGGCCAGGACCTGGTGCTGGCCGCCGGACTGCGGCGGCCCGGCGGCAGCGCGCGGCTCGGGCCCGGGCGGTACGAGACGCTGGTGTGCGCCGGCGAGGTCGCCGGGCTGCCGGTGCTGACGTTCACCGCGCCCTGGGGGAGCGGGGACGTGCCGTGGCGGGCGCCGTCCGCCGGCTACCTGCGGCAGCTCGGCACCGGCCTGGTGGAGGGCCGCGGCTGGTCGGCGGCGCGGGCCGCGCGCTACCTGGCCTCCCGCCCCGGCGCGCGCGGCCACTGGGACCCGGCCGCCGTGCGCGAGCTGATCGAGTGCCGGGCCGAAACCTAGCCGGAGAAGTCGGAGCCGAGCTCGGGTGGGTACTGGCCGGTGACGGCCAGGCCCGTGGCGCTGGCGCCGACGCCGACGGAGCCGGTGGTGGTGATGCCGGTCGCGGTGGCCGGCAGCCACATGAAGCCGCCGGCGCCCTCGTCCTCGCCGGGCACGCCGATGGCCAGGTCGGCGCGGCCGTCGCGGTTGCGGTCGGTCAGCGAGACGGCGTTGCCGAGCCGGTCGTTGGCCTCGGCGCCGCCCGGGACGCCCGCCGTGTTCTGGTGCAGGGAGTAGGAGGTCGTGGTGGTGAGCCCGGCCGCCGAGCCGTGGAAGACGGTGACGGCGCCGGCCTGGAGCGCCTCGCCGATGTTCTCCTGGTCGGCGCCGACCGCGAGGTCCGCGTAGCCGTCGCCGTTGATGTCGCCGAGCGCCACGGAGGCGCCGAACTGGTCCTCCGGCTCGGCGGCGCCCGGCACGCCGGCCGTGTTCTGGTGGATGACCACCGGCGCGCGGGAGGTGGCGAGGCCGCCGGCCGCGCCGTAGGTCACCGTGACGTTGCCGCCGCGCGAGGTGCCCTGGAACACGCCGTCCGGCTCGCGCGGGTGGCCGGTGACGACGTCGGCGCGGCCGTCCCCGTCGACGTCGCCGACGGCGGCCGAGGTGCCGTGTCCCGCGAGGCCGGCGTAGACGCGGCGCGAGGCGGAGCCGGGGGAGAGGTAGACGGCGTTGCGGAAGTAGTCCCGGGCGGTGAGGTTGTCCCCGCCGACCACCAGGTCGTCGGTGCCGTCCCCGTTGATGTCGCCCGCGGCCAGGGTGGCGACGCCGGCGACGCCGTCGGTGAGCGCGGTCGCCTCGAAGCCGGTGGGCGCGGCGGGGAAGCCGCTGCCGCCGCGGTAGATCCAGACGTCGTTGACGCCCTGCTGGCCGACGGCCAGGTCGTCGACGCCGTCGCCGTCGAAGTCGCCGGCGGCGAGGGTGCCGCCGAAGCCGGTGAGCCCCGGGGTTGCGGGGGTGGCCAGCGCGGTGCCGGCGCCGAGCCCGCCGCTGCCGCCCCACAGCACGATCACCGCGCCCACGTCCACCCCCTGCCCGGTGTCCTCGCCCGGGGCGCCGACCGCCAGGTCGGCGCGGCCGTCGTGGTCGAAGTCGCCGGCGGCGACCGCCGCGCCCCAGGCGTCGCCCGCCTCCGAGGCACCGGGCACGCCGGGGCTGCTCTGGCTGAGCACGGTGGTGGCGGCGGCGCTCGGGGCGGCGGCCGAGCCGGGCACCACGACCACCGCGCCGGCGTGCTCCTGGCCGTCGACCAGGGCGTGCGGGGCCGCGACGGCCAGGTCCCGGTAGCCGTTCCCGTCGAAGTCGTCGCGCACGCCGGGGGGCGCGGCGCCGGCCGGGGTGGCGGCCAGCGGGACGACGCCGGCCGCGGCGGCGACGGTGGCGGCGGCGAGGACGAGGGTGGCGCGGGCGCGGGGACGCGACGACGTACGCAACGGGCGGCCTCTCGGTCGGCGGGCCATGGCGGCGGTCGGGACGAGCGCGTTCACTCGCTTCACTCGGGATCACCCGAGATTCACCCCACGGACGGTCAGCGTGTCAGACCGACGAGGCGGGCGGGAGGTTGCCCCCGTCAGGCCCCGGCCTGGAGGTAGGGGCGTATCTGGTCGGCGGTCAGCACGTATCCCGTGTCCGAGTCGGTGACCGAGCGCGCGAACACCATCCCGTAGACCTGGCCGTCCGTGGTGAGCAACGGCCCGCCGGAGTTCCCCGGGCGGACGAGTCCGCGGATGGTGTAGATGTCCCGGACGACGACGCTCTCGCCGTGGATGTCCTGACCCTGGGCGTTGGTGCGGCCGGCCACGGTGGCCGCGCGCACGTCGAGGCCGCCGTTCTCCGGGTAGCCGGCGACCACCGCCGGGTCGCCGCTGCCCGCGTCGTCGGCGAGGGCGAGGGTGGGCGCGGTGAGCCCGGGGACGTCGAGCACGGCCACGTCCACGTCCGGGTCGGAGAGCACCACGGTGGCCGGCAGGTCAGGGCCGACCCCGCCGATCTGCACCGAGACGGCGCTCGCGCCGTCGACGACGTGCGCGTTGGTCAGCACCCGCTGGTCGGCGAAGACCCAGCCGCTGCCCTCCTGCCCCGTGAGCCCCGAGGAGGCCGCGATCTTGACCGTGCTGTTCTGCGCGGCGGCCACGGCGGCCTGCGTGACGTTGTCCCCTGAGGGCTCGGGCACCTCGGCCGTCGGGGCGTTCTCGAACGGGTTGAAGACCTGCGGGAAGCCGGCTTCCGTGAGCGCCCCCGTGGCCCGGCTGAACCAGGTGGGCGCCTGGGACGGCATCCGGTCCTGGACGCCGCCCAGCACCCGCGACTCCGTGACCGCGCGGTTGAGCCCGGGCGATGGCGTGGGGATCAGGGCGCTGGCCACGATCCAGGCGACCAGCAGCACCGCCACCGCGTTGAACGCGGCGCCGCCGACGCCGTCCACCCAGCGCACCGGCGCCCAGCGCAGCCGGTCGCGCAGCCGCATGGCCAGGGGCCAGGCCAGCGCCTGGCCGAGCGCGGCCGGGACCAGCACCACGAGCAGCGCCAGCAGGGTGGCGGCGGCAGAGCCCGGCTCGACCGCGTCCACCACGAACGGCAGCAGCCACACGCCGAGGACGGCGCCGCCGACGAAGCCGGCCAGCGAGATCACGCCGGCGATCAGGCCGCGGTGGTAGCCGGAGACGGCGGCCAGGACGGCGCCGAGCAGCAGCACCACGTCGAGCAGATTCACCTGGCACCCCCCTCCGCCGTGACCCGGCGAGCTTCTTCGTCCCGTTCGTCGGGATATGGAACGTCGCATGGTCAACGTGGGAGGGGCGCCGACGGTTCCCGGCCCGGTGGATCGGGAGGGCCGGTCAGAAGGCCGGGCCGGTGAGGGTGAGGCCGAGCCGGTGGCCGGCGATCGAGAAGAGGCCGAGCAGCATCAGCGCCGCGCCGGCCAGGGCCAGGTCCTTCATGAAGTGGATCATGTCGTTCTGGCGGGCCGCCGGGTCGCTCTCCTTCCAGAACGCGTGCATCAGCAGCGCGGTCGGCACCAGGAAGACCAGCAGCAGCAGCGCGCCGAGGTCGGCCCAGATGCCGAGCAGCACGCTGATCGAGCCGAGCAGCAGCAGCACGCCGGAGCCGAGCACCGCCGGGTGTGGCGACGGCACGCCCTTGGCGCCGGCGTAGCCGGCCATGGCGCGACTCTGGGTGAGGTGGCCGAACGCCGAGTTCAGGAACAGGGCGACGAAGAGGATCCGGCCGATGAGGACGATGACGTCCATGGAGCACCTCCGGACGGGAGATGGTTGTCGGTGTCTGGACGCCCTTCCGAGGCGGCCAGGCCGGTCGCCCTCCCACTGTCCTGCGGCGGCGTGCGCCCGGCAACCGGACGGTCACACGTCGCGGCGGTGGAGCAGGGCGGTGGCGGCGAGGAGGGCCAGGGTCGTGTACCCGGTGACCAGGACCAGCGACGGCCAGGCCGGGAGCGAGCCGACGGCGTCGGCCGTGGCGTCCGAGGTCTGGATCAGCTTCTCCAGCGCCGCCGTCGGTGAGACGCCGGCCACCCAGCGTTCCGCGTCGCCCAGCAGCGGGCCCAGCATGGACGGGAGCAGCAGCAGGGCGAGCACCGCGGTGATCGCGCCGGCCGAGTGGCGCAGCAGGGTGCCCACCGCGAGCCCGAGCAGGCCGGCGACCGAGAAGGCCGCGGCGACGCCGAGCAGCGCCGGCATCGGCTCGCCCGGCGCGTACTCCTCGCCCAGCATCGCGCCGCCCACCAGGTAGGCGGCGGTCGTGGCCGGCAGCGCCAGCGCGTACAGCAGCGCGGCGACCAGGGTCGCCTTCGCGGCCAGCACCGTGCCGCGGCGCGGCACCGCGGCCAGGGTGACGCGGATCGTGCCGCTGCCGTACTCGCCGCAGACCAGCAGCGCGCCGAGCACCGCGGCCAGCATCATCGCCGGCACGCTGAAGGTGAGGCTGCCGCCGAGCACCGTGTCGTCCGTCTTGAGACTGCCGGTGGCGGCGACGAACGCCGCGCCCGGCACCGGCAGCGCGGCCGCCACCACCGTGGTCCACACCAGGGACCGCACGCTGCGGAACTTGATCCACTCGTACGCGAGCGCCCTGCGGAACGTCGTCGCGGTCACCTCGCCACCTCCGTGCGGTACTCGGCGGCCGGCGCCGCCATCGCGGTGTAGACGTCCTCCAACGACGAGTGACGCGGCGTGAGTTCGTGCAGCGCCAGCAGATGCTCGCGGGCCAGCTCGCCGATCGCCGGCGCGTCCAGGCCCTCGACCAGCCAGCCGCCGCGCGCGTCGAGCCGGACCGTGGCGCCCGCCGCGGCCAGCACGTCCCGCAGCCGCTCCGCCTCCGGCGCCCGAACCAGCGTCCCGGCGCGGGAGTTGGACTCGATGAACTCCCGCATCCCGGTGTCGGCCAGCAGCCGCCCGCGGCCGATCACGATCAGGTGGTCGGCGGTCAGCTCCATCTCGCTCATCAGGTGGCTGGAGAGCAGGACCGTGCGGCCCTCGGCGGCCAGCGAGCGCATCAGCTCCCTGATCCACCTGATCCCCTCCGTGTCCAGGCCGTTGACCGGCTCGTCCAGCAGCAGCACCTCGGGGTCGCCGAGCAACGCGGCGGCGATGCCGAGGCGTTGGCCCATCCCGAGCGAGAAGCCCCTGGTCCGCCGGCGCGCCGTGGCCGGGTCCAGGCCGACCGCGGCCAGCACCTCGTCCACCCGGCGGCGCGGGATGCCGTTGCTCGCGGCCAGGCCGGCCAGGTGGGCGTGGGCGGAACGGCCACCGTGCACGCCCTTCGCGTCCAGCAGCGAGCCGACCACGCGCAGCGGCGCGGCCAGCTCCCGGTAGTGCCGGCCGCCGACCCGCACCGTGCCCGAGGTGGGCGCGTCCAGGCCGAGCATCAGCCGCATGGTGGTGGACTTGCCGGCGCCGTTCGGCCCCAGGAAGCCGGTGACGCGCCCGGGTCGGACGGCGAAGGTGAGCCCGTCGACGGCGGTTCGCTCGCCGTAGCGCTTGGTCAGTTCGAACACCTCGATCATGCCGCCGACGCTAGGAGCCGGCGGCCGGCCCGTCGTCCGCCGGCGGGAGTCGGCCGCTACCGCGCCGGGAGTAGCCGCTCGGCCGCCGGCACGGTCGCCCGCGCGCGTGAACGGCGGCCGTTTCCGCCATGTCGCCCGAATCCGCCCCCGAGTGAATTGTCTTCGCCGGGATCATGGCATTCTGCAGGCCTCCTTCTCGACTTCTCGCACGCTGAAACCCGCGCCGGGCACCGCGGTTCCCATAACTGTTCGGCAACCGAAGGGGTTTACTTTTTCCCGGCATTCCGGCGAGGTGGGGAATCGTCAAGCGTCGCAGGTGAGGCATGGTTGCCACGGGTGAGGCGGGGGTTCCGCTCTGGAATACTCGGCGCGACGGAACGGCGGAACGACGAAAGGGCGGAACGCGCATGCGGTGGAAGACATTCGGCGAGCGTGAGATCTACACGAACCACTGGCTCAACGTGTGCCTTGTCGATGTCGAGTTGCCGGACGGCCAGCGTTTCGAACACCACGTCGTGCGGCTGCGGCACCTGGCCGTCGCCGTGGTGGTGAACTCCCGCCGTGAGGTGCTGATGATGTGGCGCCACCGCTTCATCACCGACGCCTGGGCCTGGGAGTTGCCGATGGGCCTGGTCGAGGCCGACGAGTCGCCGGCCGAGGCCGCGGCGCGCGAGGTCGAGGAGGAGACGGGCTGGCGTCCCGGGCCGATGAAGCCGCTGCTCTACGCCGAGCCGGCCAACGGCATCACCGACTCCCAGCACCACATCTTCCGGGCCGAGGGCGCCACCCACATCGGGCCGCCCACCGAGCTCAACGAGTCCGACCGCATCGAGTGGGTCCCGATCGAGCGGATCCGCTCCCTGATCGACCGCGGCGAGATCGTCAGCGGCGCCACCCTCAACGGGCTGCTCTACCTGCTGATGGACGAGGGCGTGCGGTAGTCACCGCCCGCCGGGGCGCACCAGTCCCGTCTCGTAGGCCAGCACCACGAGTTGGGCGCGGTCCCGCGCGCCCAGCTTGGTCATGGCGCGGCTCACGTGCGTCTTGGCGGTGAGCGGCGACATCAACAGCCGGGCGCCGATCTCGTCGTTGGACAGGCCGCCGCCCACCAGCGCCACCACCTCGCGCTCCCGCGCGGTCAACGGCGCGAGCCGGCCGGCGCCCTCGGCCAGCGGCGTGCGCAGCCGGGCGAACTCCTCGATCACCCCCCGGGTCACCGAGGGCGACAACAGGCTCTGGCCGGCGGCCACCGTGCGGATCGCGGACCGCAGTTCGGCCGGCTCGATGTCCTTGAGCACGAAGCCGGCGGCGCCGACCCGCAGCGCCTCGAAGACGTACTCGTCGGCGCCGAAGGTGGTCAGGACCAGCACCCGCACGTCCGCCAGCGTCGGATCGGCCGCGATCCGGCGGGTGGCGGCGAGGCCGTCGAGGCGCGGCATCCTGATGTCCATCAGCACCACGTCAGGACGGGTGGAACGCACCGCCTCCACCGCGAGCGCCCCGTCCGCGGCCTCGGCGACGACCACCAGGTCGTCGGTCAGATCGAGCAACGCCCGGAAGCCGGCCCGCACCACGGCCTGGTCGTCGGCGAGCACCACCCGGATCATCCGGTCACCTCGCCGGAGAGCGCCGGCAGGACGGCCCGCACCCGGAAGCCGCCCGCCGGGTGCGGGCCGTGGTCGAGGGTGCCGCCGACCGCCGCGGCCCGCTCGCGCATGCCGAGCAGGCCGAACCCCGGCCGGCCCGCGGCCTCCGGCCTGCTCGGCCCCTCGTCCAGCACCTCGACCGTGAGCCGGCCGTCCTCCCCGTCGACGACCGACACGGCCGCGTGCCGCGCCGCCGAGTGCCTCACCACGTTGGTCAACGCCTCCTGCGCGATCCGGTACGCGGCGAGCTCCACCATCGGCGGCAGCGGACGGCGCGCCCCCGAGCGGCGCAGCGTCACGCTCAGCCCGCCGCCCGCCAACCGTTCGACCAGCTCCGGGAGTTGGTCGAGGCCGGGCGCCGGGCCCACCGGGGCGGTCGCGTCGGCGTCGCGCAGCACCGTCACCGTGGCGCGCAGCTCGGCCACCGCCTCCCGCCCCGACTCCCGCACCTGCCGCAGCGCCGCCCTGGCCACCTCGGGCCGCCGGTCGAGCGCCTCCAGCGCCACCCCGGCGTGCACCGTCATCGCCGAGACGGTGTGCGCCACGATGTCGTGCAGCTCGCGGGCGATGCGCATGCGCTCGGCGCGCACCTGGCGCTCCGCCTCCCGCTCCCGCTCGACCAGCGCGTGCCGCACCAGCTCGCGCCGCCCGCGCACCACCTCGCCGAGCAGCAGCGGCACCAGCGGCACCGCCATCTCCAGGACGGGCGAGGGCACCGGCCGCCCCTCCTCCTGCCCCGAGACCACCGCCGCCGCCCCCGCGACCAGCGCCGCGAGGACCGCCACCCGCACCGTGCGGCGCCGGTCCCCGCCCAGCGCCACGAAGTAGAGCGCCACCATGGCCGGCAGGTTCAGCAGCTCGCCGACGTGCCCGTGCAGCGTCCAGGCGACGCAGCCGGCGCCGGTGACCACGGCCGAGAGCCCCGGCCGCACGCGGTGCGCCAGCAGCCCGGCGAGGGAGACCGCGTACACCAGCCAGCTGAACCAGTCGTCCTCCCGCGACCCCGGCACGTTGGACGCCAGGTCGGCCGCGGTGAGGCAGCCGACGCCGAGCGAGAGCGCGAGGGGATACGTGAACGTCCGCACCCGCCCCACGGTAGGCGGGGCGGGCGCGCGGCACGTACGACGACGGGAGTAGCCGGCCGGCTCGGCGCACCTACCCGGCCTCGATCTCCAGAACGCCCCCTTCCACCATCTCCTCGACCCACCGCTCGTCCAGCGCCCACGCGGTGATCTCCCGCTCGGACTCCCGGAACAGCACGTTGGACACGCAGGTGCCCGGCACCTCGTCGGACAGGTCCACGGTCCACCCGGTCAGGCCATGCTCCGCCTGGAGCCGGTCGACGAGCGCGGGCAGCTCCGTCATCGGGAGGCACTCGCCCTCCCCGTACCCGATCGAGTTCTCCACCGCCAGCCGGAACTCGGCCAGCCGCCGCTGCTCCTCCGTCACGCCGACGTAGCGCACCTCGTCGTTCTCGGCGCAGACCGCGGTGGGGCCCGGGCGGACCACGATGAGGCCCTCGCCGTTCACGCACGGGGTGAGCTGCGTGTCGGCCACCACCGACGCCCCGGTCTCGTCCGTCAGCACGTCCCGGCAGACCGCGGCGAGGTCGTCGGTGGCCGCGTTGAAGTCGGTGTTCATGTAGGGCAGCGGCTCGGAATCGGCGAACGGCCGGTAGCCGCCCTCCGGCGCCACGCAGCGCACCAGCGTCGAGTCCGTGACCGCGCCCTCGCCCGTGGCCAGCACCACGGCCGCCGTGGCCGCGCCGACCGTCACGGCGACCGCCGTCGGGATCACCACCAGCCGCCGCAGCCGGCTCCGGCCGGCGCGGCGCCGCGCGGTGGTCAGCAGGCGCAGCCCCGCCGGCCCTTCCGGATCCGGCAGCCGCTCGTCCCGCACCGGGTCCGCGGCCCGCAACACCGTTTCGAGTCCTTCATCGCCGAGCATGCGCGAGCTTCCCTTCGCTGTCCTGGGGGGCGTGGTCGAGGGCCGTCAGATGGGGCCTGAGCCGCTGCCGCGCCCGGTGCAGCCGGGTGGCGACCGCGCCGGGCGTGATGCCGAGGTGGTCGGCGATGTCGTCGTGCGACAGGTCGTCCCAGTAGGCGAGCCGCAGCACCTCACGGTCGGCCTCCGACAACTCCGCCAGCGCCACGTCGAGATCGGCCACGCCGGTCTCGAACGCCGGCGCCGGCACGGCCCCTTCAGCGGCACGACGCAGCAGCCGCAGCCAACGCCGCTGCGAACGCGCCTGATTCGCCAGCACGTTGCGCGCGACGCCGAGCAGCCACAACAACGCCTGGTGGTCGTCGTCCGGCAGCTGCCGGCGGCGTCGCCAGGCGACCGCGTACACCTCGGACACCGCGTCGTGGGCCGCCGCCTCGTCGGTTCTGCGCAGGCAGTAGCCCGTCACCCGGCGGAGCGTCGACCGGGCCAGCCGGTCGAACCGGTCGGCCAGTTCGTCTGAGTCCATGCCCGGCAATGTCCGGCACCCCACCCCTCATTACAGGTCCGTCGGACCACACGCCGGTGGGCCGCCGGTCCCCCGGCGGCCCACCTGACAGCGGAGCGTCCTCACCTGGCGGTGCGGGTCCTGGTAGACAGCCTGTACGACGACCCCCGCACTCAGGAACCGTGCTGGGCTGTTGGCCGGCAACTCGCCGGCGGCATCAAGCACTCAGTGGAGGTGCTGGCGGAAGTCGGCCTGGTGCAGTCCGCCACGGTGGACATCCGGTTCTTCCAGGCGTCCGTGCTCTTCAAGCTGTACATCATCAACGGCGTGTAAGTGGTCTTCGGTATCCGGGGAAGGACACGACGCTGTTCCACCACTCGGCAGGCCAGGAGGACGCATCACTCGGCTGGCAGTACGTCCAGCAGTCCCAGCGGCGGTTCGACAGCATCTGAGACAGCATCGCCTGCCAGCGGGACGAGGCGTGAGCCTCGACGACGCCTTGAGCGGCGTCCGCCACCTGCTGATTGACTTCGACGGGCCGTTCGGTTCGATGTTCGTTGGCCTCCCGGCTGATGAGGTGGCGCAGCGCATGCGTCGGCAACTCACGAACGCAGGGCACCCGCCCAGGCAAGGGTGGAACGACGAGAGCGACCCGTTCTCACTACTGCTGCGGATGCGGTTCAGGGGGAACTGGAGACGGAGGCTGCTGGCCTGGCTCGGCCGAACCCCGACATCGACGGAGTGATCGACGCCGCGAGTCGCACCGGGCGCTCCGTGGTCGTCGTGAGCAACAACGCCAGTCGCGCCATCGAGTCGTACTTGCTGTTGCACGGATTGACAGAGCGGATCAGCGGGGTAATTGGTTGGGTTCCCGGAGATCCGTCCCCCATGAAGCCGGGTCCGCGCCTGCTACTGGACGCGCCTGGGGCACTGTATGGGAGGGGATCTCGTCTTCGTCGGCGACTCAGTGCGCGAGTTCGTGCTTATCGGCGACGCGGTGCGGGATGTCGAAGCTGGCCATGCCGCCGGGATCGCCGCGATCGGGTAGCGAACAAGCCTCGAAGGAACGATCCCTGGCGGACGCTGGCGCCGTCGCTGTGGTCACGTCGCTAACCGTCGTTGCCGAAGCGCTGACTCCTGAGGGGCTCGGCAGGGTGAAAGCTGATGCCTGCTGCCATCCTGTGGCCAACGTGGCCTGCTCCAAGCGAGAGCGGCGTCCTTCTAGGAGGACAAGTGTCAGCCGTTTGTTCCCCACGCCGAGCGGCGTGGGGAACAAACGGCTGGCGACTGTCTGGACCCTGGATCAGAGGGTTTGGCGCCAGTGCACTAGTGCGGAGGAATCATCCGACAACGGAGGGTGATCAAGCCCGTGTGTGCCGAATGGAGAGCAGAAGGTAAGCCAGGGGCATGAGTGTCAAGAGCAGGGCGAAACCTGTTGCCGCCTGCCAGGGCATACCGGTGCCCTGGGATACTTTCAACAGGAGGACCGGGCCGGTCGCAGTGGCCGCAGTGGCGCTCAGCGAGTTGAGCGTGTGCAGCGTGTAGCCGCTCCACCTGTCCGGCGCGGAGGCGGTCACCCCCAGGCCTTCAGGCGTGCAAGTGATGCTGACGGTGGCGGCCGACGTCGGCTCGTCCAGCAGCATCTCTGCGGCTTCATGCGCCTCCTCCTGGCTGGAGACGGCGTCATTCACAGCGGCGGGGATGGTCAGGTCCTTGTCGGTGGCCATAGGAGCCCTTTCAGGTGCCTATGCCCAAGCTGTGCACTCCCTATGAGTGCACGACGGAGCTAGGGCGTTACCCGCGTCCCGTTACGGGAGCGAATAAATAGGTCATCCAAGGCGACTCCTTTCGGTTGTGGTCATATCGGTACGACACTTTGCCCACTGCGACACGATGCTCGCACCCCAGGCGAAGTGGTGGTCTCAGCCTAGCGCACAAATGCACCGGCGATGCACCGGAAGTGCATCGCCATGGGTGCGCTCGCGGTGTATCTGTGAGAGAGTGCAGGTGGCCGAGTGGTGCCGAATGGGTTTCGGTGTCTGGTGTATGCGATGGAAGGGGCTGTATGGGTAGGTCGATGCGACCCGTGGAAGCCGCAGAGAGTGAGCGTTACTCGGTCACCTTCGTTCCGGCTGCCGTTCAGGCGGTGCAGGAGTTGACGGAGATCTCGGCGCTCTCGAAGTCGGACGTCATCAATCGAGCTGTTCAGGTGTACGCGTTTCTGGCCAGGGAGATGGCTGAGGGGCGACAGGTTCTACTTCGCACGGAGGATGGATCACTTGAGCGCGTGCACATCGTCTGACGCATGCTTACGCGTTCGCTTATCGCTGCATGACATGCTCGTGAGCCCCGGCCGTCTCGGTGAGAGAGGTCCGGGGCTCTTCGCGTAGCAGCCATGAGCTGTACGACACACCCTGTCCGGGGCTTTTCCCCACCAAGTTGCGGGTCGAGCCGTGTAGTCATGTGGGCTGTCGGTGGGCAGACCGTTGTGTTCGGCCTCGCCGCCCGGGCCGTCTCCGGGCCGTGCGACGACGGCCCCGGGTGACCGGCGACGGCCAACAGCGACCAGAACGGCCCGCCCCAACGCTGGTCGGGGGCGGGCCGTTCGAGGTGGCGGCAGCCGGGAGTCACATGTTGATCATGTGCCCCGCCAGGCCGTGGATCGCCTCCTTGACGGCCTCGCCCAGCGTCGGGTGGGCGTGGACGTTGCGGGCGACCTCGTGGACCGTGAGGTCCCACTGCTGGGCCAGCGTCAGCTCGGGCAGCAACTCGGTCACCTCGGGGCCGATCAGGTGGGCGCCGAGCAGTTCGCCGTGGGTGTTGTCGCTGATGACCTTGACGAAGCCGGTCGGCTGGCCGAGGCCGTGCGCCTTGCCGTTGGCGGTGAAGGGGAACTTGGCGACCTTGACGTCGAAGCCGCGCTCCCGCGCCTGGGCCTCGGTGTAGCCGAAGCTGGCGACCTGCGGCTGGCAGTAGGTGGCGCGCGGGATCATCACGTAGTCGAGTTCCATCGTCTCGGCGTCCGCGATGGTCTCGGCCGCGATCACGCCCATGGCCTCGGCGGCGTGCGCCAGCATCAGCTTGGCGGTGACGTCGCCGATGGCGAAGATGTGCGGCACGTTGGTGCGGCAACGCCCGTCCACCGCGATGGCGTTGCGCTCGGTGAGCGCGACGCCGGTGGTCTCCAGGCCGTAGCCGGTGACCCGGGGCGCGAAGCCGATGGCCTGCAGCACCTTGTCGGCCTGGAGGAGCTGCTGCTCGCCCTTGGCGTTGGTCACGGTGACCCTGACCGGCTGGGCCGGGTCGGAGTCGTCGATCGCGTCGACCCGGGTCGAGGTCAGCACCTCGATGCCCAACTTCCGGTACTGGCGGGCCAGTTCCTTGGAGACGTCGGCGTCCTCCAGGGGCACCATCCGGTCCAGGAACTCGACGATCGTCACCTTGACGCCGTAGTTGTGCAGCACGTACGCGAACTCGACGCCGATCGCGCCGGCGCCCGCGATGATGATGGAGCCCGGCAGCTCCTCGGTGAGGATCTGCTCCTCGTAGGTGACGACCCGGTCGCTGAGGCGGGTGCCCGGCAGCAGGCGGGTGGTGGCGCCGGCCGCGATGACGCAGTGGTCGAAGGTGACCGTCTCGGTGCCGCCCGCGCTGAGCGCGACCTGGAGCGTGTGCGGGTCGGTGAAGGTGCCCCGGCCGTCGTACTCGGTGATGCCGTTCTTCTTCATCAGGTAGTGCACGCCCGCGACGCGGCCGTCCGCCACCTTGCGGCTGCGCCGGAACGCCTCGCCGTAGTCGAAGCTCACGCTGCCCTCGACCCGGATGCCGAAGGTGTTCGCCTCGTGGGTGAAGGTGTGGGCCAACTCGGCGTTGCGGAGCAGCGCCTTGGACGGGATGCACCCGACGTTCAGGCACACCCCGCCCCAGTACTTCTCCTCGATGACGGCCGTCCGGAGACCCAGCTGGCTGGCGCGGACGGCGGCGGTGTAGCCGCCGGGCCCCGCGCCCAGGACGACGACGTCGTAGTGCGTGCTCATGAAACCTTCACGCCCTCTTTCGCGCTCTCAACGGTTCGGGTGGTCGGGACGGTGATTCTGCCCCTCCCATGACACCACGCTGCCGTCCGGCCGCCCGCGCCGCCCGGGGCGTGACCGCCAGCCGGCCACCTTGAGGAACACCCAGGTCGCGCCGAGGAACAGCGGGTAGGTGATGGCCATCAGCGAGAGCGTGCCGGTGAAGGCGTGCCAGACGAAGGTGGCGTTGTGTCGGGCGATGCCGCCGTAGTAGCCCACGATCACCACCATCAGCAGCAGCCAGCCGCCGACGAAGGTGCGGGCGAGCTGGCGGGCGAACTCCGGCCAGCCCCACCGCTCCGGGTGCCGCCGGTGCGGCCGGCCGTCCGGCTCCACGCGCAACAACCGCACGCCCACCCGGAGGTAGATCATCACCAGCACGTAGATGACCGCGACGGAGATGACGGCGATCCAGTCTCCCATGGCGGCCGGCTAGCCCACGGGGCCCGGGCCGCGGAGCAGGAAGTGCCAGTTCTGGACGAAGGCGTGCCAGCCGAACCACAGCCACGCGGTGAACAGGGCCCAGCGGCCGAACTGGTGGCGCATCGTCGCGCCGAGGGCCTGGCTCAGGGTGGGGTAGGAGTCGACGGGGTGCAGCAGGCCGATGCCCTCCCACGCGAAGAGGGCGGCGAACAGGATGGCCCAGACGATGTATCCGATCTGGGCGTGATGTGGCATTTCGGACATGGTGGCATGGTGCTGCACGCGACCCCGGCGGAGTGGGATTTACGGCCGCCGCCGCCGCGGTGCGCCGCGCCCGGGGCTCGGGTGCGCTAGCTGTTCTGTCTCGGGAGGTTGTGGACGGTGATGGAGGTCTCGGCTGTGGGTTCTTGAATGGGTGAGGGCCTTCCGGGTTCGGTGTGGATTGCGACGTCTCCACCGACCTTGAGAAGGCCCTCATGCAC